>JAHFUG010000252.1:0-4471 GCA_023265195.1 Blastocatellia bacterium
TGCCCTCCTAACGGAGGGCGGAAGAAAATGGCCAAACTCCAGCGCCCTCCGTCAGGAGGGCCATGTCCATCTGTATTTCAAGCGAACAATAAAGGCGGCCTCCATTTCAGAGAACACATGGCCCTCCTACGGAGGGCGGAGCGTCCCACCACACGTACTATAAACATGACCCTCCTACGGAGGGGCGGAAGAAATGGTCAAACTCGGACCATGCTAACGCCGAGTGAGAATGAGAGGAGCCCTAAGATCCGCCCCGATATCCACACCTCGTCATGCCTGCCTTGCTTTTTACTTGTCCAGTGATCTTTCCGCTCTGCCTCCCCAAAACCGCTAAGCACCCGCTGATTGCCGAACGCTTTTTCCCGAAGTATCATTCCTGCCACCTTGGCCGTTTGATCTCTGACGCAAACATTGCTTCACGAAGGCGGGGAACGATGAGGTTCTTGTTAATACTCACACAGGTTGAAGAGAACTGGGAGAACGCGCCGCCAGGCGAAGGCGATCGCGTATACCAGCAATATATGGCTGTCGAGAGTGACCTTAAAAATGCGGGGGCTTTCGTTCACTCGGTTCCGCTTGCGGCCTTGCAAAGAAGCGAAGACGCTGCGGAACCTGCCAGATGGGCGGCGCGAGTATGTTGACGGAGCTTGCTTTGATTCAAAAGAAGCCATCGGCGGGTTGTATGTCTTCGAATGCGACTCTATCGATGAGGCGCTCGAATGGGCCGAACGGCTCCCCAATTACGGCCACGGCGCCATCGAAGTAAGGCCGATTGGGGAGTGATCGCTTCTGAACCATTAGGGTCGAAGAGTGGAACGGCTCGGCAGACGTTGATGAATGATGATTGATGAACGGGGCCTCTAACCGGCAATTGGCAATTGGCAATCCGCAATAGAAGGCCGCCGTTTTTTCTGGCCGCTTCCAGGTGATGAAACAAAGGGGAAGACGTTGTATTCGACGCTGGCGACGCGATCGAGGTTGCAAGAGGAACCGTTCACCGTGCGGAAGTCGCGGGCGAGAGCCCAGTCGTTAGCCTAGACGCAACGCGGATTGAATTCAATTCCAAGAGAGTTTGCGCCGCTATCGAAAGCAAGTTTAAGCTGAACGGGACGTTGTCGCCGATATGAACGGCTAAGGAGATACGTCCCGCCACCAACGAATATTTGGATCACTGTGCGGCGGCGCAAACCTCGCCCGTTGAACGATGCGATGAACTATGGTACTCAATTTCTCTGCCGACACCTGCCGGGACTCCGCCCAATTCCGAACTATGTCCGAGGTTGATATGAGTCTGGCGGTATCTCCAACGGCTTCCAAAAAGAGACGCTGGGCCTTCCGGTCATCTGTCGCCAGAATGAACCCACGGCGCCGTGCTATGGCCAACGACATAGCTTCCCCGTCATCTAGCTGGCTTGCGTAGTCGATGTAGAGAAGCTCCTCCTCTTCGGACTCCAGGCTGCAGACGCTTAAAACGCCGGAATGTACTAACGGCGCGATGTCGATCGAATCTGGTGGATCTCCAGCGTTCTCTGGGCGCAGGTAAATAGTCTCTTTGAGCACCGCGGAGCATATCGCGAAACGGCTGCCCATCGAACGGGTTGCTTCGAGTTCACCCGTGGCGAGCAAATTGATCAGGGTGCAGGTGTCCACCAAAACCGTCAGCGCCAACTCAACCTCTACCTTCCGGCCAGGGGGAGCGCCAGGTCAAGCTGAAGGTCGGTGAAATGACCGTTCGTATCGGTGTTGATGCGATGAGTCACGTCTTCCACGAGAACTCGGGCCGATACTCGGTCGGTCCGTAGCATCCTCGCCAATTGTCCTTCGCTCAGCAGTCCTTCGTTGAATGCGTAGACAGCAAGAGTCTTGTATCGCAGGGGAAGCGTGTCCCTGATGGGTGGGTTAGCATCGATGCCTAACAATTGTTGAGCTTCACGAACTTTGAAGCCCTCCACTACCAGACGCTCCCAAGTTCCGGTGGGCAAGCGGCGCAACTCTTCGAGCCGAAGAATCAACGACTGAACGGAAACCTGATAAAGATTCGCCAGAGTGAGGATGTGAGCCAGGGTGATTCCAGACTCGCTGGATCTATTCAAATCGGAAAACCGCCGGTTTAGTCCGGGAGCGGGCATTAAGAAGCACTTGGCGAAGCTGTCGGCGAAGCGTTCTCTCGCGGAGACGCGCTTGGACTCGATAACGAACGTGACTTCCGCCTGGAAACGACTGGTAAGAAAATGGCCGTACTCGTGCGCCAAGCCCCAGTTCCTGCGATCTCGCGGGTGCTTCGAGTTGACGCCTATGCACCCACCGAGAGCCTCCGTAAAGGCAAAGATGCCCGAGATCCTGGATGGCATCTCGAAATAGAAAACCCGGAGACCAACGTCGTTCTCGAGGCGTTCTCGTAGACTGCTCAAGGGGCCATCACCTACGCCAAGCCTGTTTCGCTCAGTTGCCGCCACCTCTTCGGCAGCCTGTTCCGGTGAGACGTCGGAAATATCGTACTGGGACGGATACGAATGGGGCATCGGCATTCTACAGAGACTCTCAAGCTCAAGGTAGTCCTCCGCAAGGGCCTGTAGCTCTCCAGCGCTGAACTCGAATGCATCGTCGGTGGCCGCCTCTCGTCGAAGTGCTGCTCTGAACTGTGGAACAAAGTCCTGGTGGTGAACCGTGCGTGGAGTGACAAAGTCGGAAACAGACCGGCCGTAATAACCGGCAAGGTCGATCAACTCCCGTGGGGTCAACCGCCGCTCTCCTTTTTCAATTGCTACCAGACTAGTTCGCGCAACTCCAAGGTGCTCAGCGGCCTCTTGCTGAGTAAATCGTCGGGCTTTACGCGCTTCCTGAAGTCGCCGCCCTAACGCTCTCCGATCAATGTCATTCAAGACGTGTTTTCCCATCTCGTCCTAGGGAGTCACCACAGCATCGGAATCATCTTTCGTCTTTGATCTGACAATGTCAAGCTAACGCCAAAGCAAACAGCAAGACATGTCAGAATATGAGCAAGTATCAGCGCTTGCTCAACGAACGCGGTTAACCTAATCGGGCTCCTACCTTATCTTTCGCAGCAACTCGTCGCGATAAAAGGAAGCTGCTATCCGGCCTTGCTTCATCACGAGCAGATGGAACGCCGTGAGCGAGAAATGACTACCAGCCTGCTTTGCCGCTTCATTCCGCAACGAGAGAATCTGGTCTTTGCCGATACGATAGGTGATCGCTTGAGCCGGCCATTTCGAGTAGCGGAAAATGGCTCTCTCGGAGGCCGCGCAACTCGCCCTCTTAACGTCGTTCGTCAAAGCCGGCGCATCGCCGCAGGAGCCGGGCAGAAAGTCGACTACTTCGGAAAATAGATCGACCGCTTGATCGTACTTCAGGCGGCCCGTGTGAATGCCGGTGTCGATGCGAACTCGCAGGTCGCGATATAACTTGCCCTTGAGTTGATAGAGGCGCTCTTCAGCCGAGTAGAAGCCGTTGGGCGCTCCAGGCTGCGGCTCGGCCATTAGCGCTTCCGCGTATAGCGCCCATCCCTCCGCCGCCAGTGAGTCCTGCCACATCGAAGATGAATCTTCGGCGGCCCCTGGCGTCAGCCATCGCAGCGCCGATATTTCGTTGCGATAGACGGTCATCGTTTTGTAGTGCCAGTCGTGGCCGGGAAAACCTTCGTGCGCCGCAAGGTCGGCCAGCGCGGCTCGGTTGTGAGCTTTGAGCGCCGCCGCGTCGTTCCCCGTAGGCGTAACGTAGAAGCGGCCTACGCCGCCCGGCTTCAATGGCGGCGCGGGGCCATAGGCCGCCCCGTCAATGGAGGATCGAAGCGGCGGCGGAGTCTGCGCGACTTCGAGCTTGTAGCCGGACGGCACGTCGAAGAGCCCCGTCTTGCGGGCGTATTCGACCAGACGGAACGCCGCGTCGCGATACCACTCGATCATTTCATCGTCCGATTTTGGAAACTCCTTTGATAACTCGTTGAAGACCACGCGAACGGCGGCGGCTCCGTCTTCGGGCAGCGGCCAGCCGTGGCTGCGCCCGATTTCGCGGGCCAGCGCGATCATCTGAGCGCGAGTCTCCTCGACGATCGGCATGGCTTCGTCGTAGAGCGTAGCCGCCGTTTTTCGGATGGCGAGATTGTTGCCGAGCGCCCAGTTGTATTCGGACTCGCCCATCACGAACCGGTCTCCGCGAAATTGAGGCTTGACCGCGGACTCGCCTTTTGCGTTCAAGTCCTCGAAGAAAGTCTTCGCCACGAACTCGCGCAACTCGCGATAGGCGGCCGCTGCTTTACTGGATGCGGCGGCGATATGAAGGAGCAGCTCGCTCCGCCTGGGTCCGGTGATTCGCTCCTCAGCCAGAGCGGGCAGCGTTTTTTCAAAGTAACGCGCGTCGGCTTCCGCGCCATCGACGCCGTTGCGCCGCAGCATTCGCCAGTCGGGTGTGTTGCTCGCCTTGACGCCCGCGAGCAATTGTTGCTCGGCGATCT
>JAHFUG010000252.1:4571-9141 GCA_023265195.1 Blastocatellia bacterium
TTTTCGCAAGACGACGAGAACGATCCCGCCAAAGCGGCGGCGCTCATTCGCGATGCAATAAAGGCGCGAGGCGGCGGCGCCTATCTCAAGATAAAATCGATAGTGAGCCGAGGCCAGTCTACGCCGTTTATCAAAGGGGTCTCGGGACTCCCGAATCCGTTCAGCGACTATATCGTATATCCGGACCGCGAGCGCACGGAGTTCGGCAAGGGAGGTCAAAAGTTCATCCAGACCAACACGGGAGAAACCGGATGGGTTTACGACGCCGTCCAGAAGATGATCCGCGATCAGAAAGAAGATCAGATCAAAAAATGGCAGCAGGGAGTTCGGTATGACGTGGATAATCTGTTGCGCCGGGGATGGCAAGAGCAGGGCGCCAAGCTTGTCTACCTGGGCCGCCGGGAAGCGTGGAAGAATACGTTCTCCGAGGCCGTTAGGATCGACTTCGCCGACGGGGCGAGCGCGACGCTTCACTTCGATCCGCGAACCAAGCTTCCAATGATGAACGAGTACAAGATAGTGGCCGAAGAGGGACGAACTAACGAGCAAGTGCGTTACTACCAGTGGGACGATCACGGCGGGGTAATGTTTCCGAGGATTCAAGACACCTACAGCGACGGGAAACAAACCGCCCGAATATTCTTCGAGTCGTTTAACACGTCCGAGCCGATTGCTGAGAAACTATTCGCCAAGCCCGCCAGCATAAAGGAGGTTAAGTAGAACATCTCCAGGGTCCAGAATGGCTGCAATTGGAACGATGCTGGTTCTTTCAATGACTCCCTCATTAGGTTCGGCCCAGCAGAGAGCCGCCGACAGTCTTGCGCGAGGATTCCGTGGCCGCGCTGAAGAGGAAGTAGGAGCGTAATCGAGTTGGCCAGTCGCGAGAGCACGGTTTTGTCCGGCTCTCCGGGCGTGCAACTCGAGAAGCTTCCGAACAAGAACGCGCCCGATTCCCTGTCAACGAAGGTAGCAGGTCCATTTGCAAGAGAGATTCAAGGGACGTGAAAGCCGCCTACTCGCTGAAAAACCAAGGACTACTCCATGTCCGTTGCCGGCGGGCCCTCGCCAATCGTTCATCCGGCATTCAAGCGCGATCAACCCAATATCTCGGCTTTCGGTTCCACGGTGGATTCTCTCGCGTTGGGCTTATCGGCCAGGCTCGAGAAGAAGCTTGACTGCTTCGTGAGAACGCACTAGTTCGAAGCCCCGTTCAAAGTCGGAAAGCGGCACGGCTTCGGGTCTGATGATGCGATCAAGCCGCGCTTTCAATCCCGTCTTCTCCGAAGCCAGCAGATCGAGCATGGCATGCCACGTTTCGAACATTCGACGGCCAAAGACGCCTCGAATCGTAACGCCTTTCCATACGGCGTACTTTCCGAAATCGAACGAACGCAGAGGCCGCGAAGGAATCCCGAGCAACAGTATTCGCCCGCCGTTCTTCACGAGCGAGCCCGCGTCGTTGTAGGCGGATTCGGCCCCGCTCATCTCCAGTACTACATCGACGCCGCCTCCGTGTTCATCGCGCGCGCGCTCCATTAACTCGCGCCTCTGGCCAGGAGCCGCCTCTTCGTTTGTGTCGAAACAGAAATCGGCTCCAAGCTCGCGCGCGGTTTGAAATCGCTCGGCGAGCCGCTTAGCGTCAAAGCTGCCGCCCGGGTCCGAGTAATCGGTTACGTATATCCGGGTCGCGCCCAGCGTGCGCGCCACAGCCGACGCCATCAGTCCCTGCGCGCCACAACCTAGGATTGCGACCGTATTGCCGGCCACGTGTCCTTCCATCACCGTGTGCACGGCGTTTCCCAGCGCGTCGAGGAAAGCGCCCAGCCGCGGCGGAATCACGTCACGCCCGCCGAAGCGCTCCAGATTGACTATGTTTTCGGCGGGCACGACTACGTATTCAGCGAAGGCGCCGTCGAGATGAAGCCCTTTGACTTTGATGTTCTTGCAAATGTGGCGCTGGCCGCTACGGCATTGCTGGCAGTGGCCACAGCTTATGTGCATTTCGCTCGTGACGTAGTCGCCAACCGCGGCAAGCTCCGGATCGACGTCCTCTCCGACGTCGACAACTTCGCCGCAGAACTCATGGCCGACGATGATTGGCTGGTATCGGTCGGCATTGCCTCCGTTGTGCGTCAGCATCTCATCCCGCATACCCGGCCTGGAGGTGATTTGATAGATGCTTTGGTCGGTGCCGCATATCGAGGCCGCGGCGACGCGAATCTTTATGTCGCTATGGCCCAGGCTGGGCTCGGGTTCGTTCGATACGAAGAGCAATCCGTCCGCGGTAAGGCTCTCCTTCTTGAGTGCTTGCATTAAGCCTCCTCGATACTTGCCGCGGCGAATTAAGCTGACCGGCCTGGCCGCCGCGTTTGTTCCAAGATGCTTTTCAAATCGGGAACCCTTGATCGTTTATGCCGGTCGTTACGAGAATTCTGTTCGCGATTCCCCCGAGAACCACCGCGCGAGCGGCATCCCGAACTCCGAACTCCCCACTCCGAACTCCCCACTCCGAACTCCCCACTCCGCACTCCCCACTCCGAACTCCGAACTCGGGATATCAAGGGCGGAGCCCTTGGCTAGTTAGTTAGGATCCGATGATCGCCGTAGCCGCTCTGCGCAAGCGATCCATCACGGCGGCGCCTCCTCCGGCTTCGCTGATTCCTTGCACGACGATGACGGCCGCCCCCTTATCATCCATCTCGCGCATAGCGGCGTATATGGATCGGGCATACTCTTCGGCGTCGGCCGTAAGATTGATCGCGTGAAATCCGGGCCGGTCCGGATCAACCTTCGCGTGACCTATGAAGCCAACCGGACCTTCTCTCAAGAACTCGGCGCAGATGTCGTCGAGGGAGCGGCCGGCGCCTTCTTCGACCAGCACGACCCTCGCTCGAGGATTGTAGTGCTGATGGCGCGTTCCGGGCGACCGCGACAGTTCGTCACCGCTAGCAGCCAGGGACACGGGCCCAATTACACCGGCAATCATTTCGCGTGTAATCCAACCCGGCCTCAGGATCGATGGCGTGTCACCGGTTAGATCGAGCACGGTCGATTCGATCCCGATGTGAGTAGCGCCTGCGTCGAGAATCATCTCGATCCGGCCGGCTAAATCCTGCACTACGTGTTCGGCGCGCGTCGGGCTGGGCCGTCCCGAAGCGTTTGCGCTTGGCGCGGCGATCGGCGTGTCCGCGGCCTTGATTAATTCGATCGCGACCGTGTTGGCCGGCATTCGCACCGCGACCGTGGGCAGCCCCGCGGAGACGGCGGCAGCCACCTCCGACCTTCGCTCGAGCACGATAGTCAGCGGCCCCGGCCAAAACGTCGAGATGAGACGCCGCGCTACGGGAGTTACATCCGCCACGACCCTGGACAACATGTCGCGGCTGCTTACGTGAACGATGAGAGGGTTATCGGAAGGCCGCCCCTTGGCTTCAAAGATCCGTTGTACCGCGCGTTCGTTCATTGCGTCCGCGCCAAGCCCGTACACAGTCTCGGTTGGAAAAGCAACCAGTCCGCCGCTGCGAATGATCGTTGCCGCGGACGCGATTGCGGATTGGCCGGGGTTATCGGCCTCGACCTTTTTGATGATCGTGTCAATCAAATTGTAGGGTCGAACTCCTCGCGCAAGCACCGTTGACGCGGTTCCTTGGATAGCCGTTTCGTCTCGACCAACCGAACCACTGCTCCGAAACGCCGGCGCCTGGCTTCAGTAGTCGAAGTCGGCTTCGGCCTTTAAGCGCGCGACGAACTGGTCAAGCGGCACGGCGCCTTCATCTCCTTTTTCACGCGAACGCACCGCCACCGAACGAGACTCGGCCTCCTTTTTTCCCACCACCAGCATGTACGGAACTTTTTCGAGCTGGGCGTCACGGATCTTGGCGCCGATTTTGTCGTCTCGCGCGTCGAGCTCTATCCGAAGGTACTCCGCCGCGAGAGTCTCGTATACCTCGCGCGCATAGTCAGCGGCCTTCTCCGATATCGAAAGCACTTTGGCTTGAACGGGCGCGAGCCACAGCGGAAAAGCTCCGCCGTAATGCTCGATCAATATGGCGATGAATCGCTCGCACGAACCGTAGATCGCGCGATGAATAACAACCGGAACCGACTCGGAGTTGTGCTCGTTGACGTAGATCAGCCCAAAATTGAGCGGCTGTTGAAAGTCCAACTGGATCGTCGCGAGCTGGTGCTCGCGTTTCAGCGAATCTTGAACCATCTGATCTATCTTCGGCCCATAGAAAGCCGCTTCGCCCTTCTCGACCGTGTACTCCAGATTATTGGCCTCGAGCGCGGCTGCCAGAGCCGCTTCCGCGCGGTCCCAGGCTTCGATTTCACCCATGTACTTCTCTTCGTTTCGCGTGCTGAGCACGAAGCTGTATGGCATGCCGAACGCCTTGTAGACACGGGCGACCAGCCCCAACAGCCTGGTCATTTCATCGCCAATCTGAGCCTCGGTTAGAAATATGTGCGCGTCGTCCTGTTGGAACTGCCTTACCCGAGTGAGCCCCGCCAGCACGCCGGCCCGCTCGTTGCGGTGCAAGACGCTTTGCTCGGAAAGCCTCATTGGCAGTTC
>JAHFUG010000252.1:9241-10930 GCA_023265195.1 Blastocatellia bacterium
ATATCTTCGAGGTCATCCGGAGTGAGCGCTCTGGGCAATTTCATGTCGTAATAGAAGCCGTTTTTGATTGGCGGGCCGATGCCGAACTTCACATCGGGGAAGATCTGTTGAACGGCCGACGCCATAATGTGCGACGTCGAATGGCGAAGGCAGTGCAAGAGGTATTCCCTCTCGGATGGAAAATCTTGCGGGCCTAAAGCGAAATCCTGGTCGCTGCCGAAGTCCTCAGCCATTGTTCAGGGTCTCCTTACTCAACACGAGAATTCTATCGCATGCAGCGGCTGTCGAAGCCGCTCTTGAAGCGAAGCCCCTATCGTAGCATTCACGCCGTGAGGGGCGGAAGGGCGCTTTAGGCAGCGTAGTGGTTCAGTTTGGTTTTGGTGGTCTAGCGCGGCTTGCGTTCCGGAATAACGGAGGATCGATCCGCTCATTTGCACGGTGACCTGCGTGGATCAGCCTATAGAGCCGGCGGGAGTCCGCGGTCTCACCAATCCCGGTGGGAGCTGCTATCACGAATCGGCAGTGCTCAATCCCTGATTAGCCTCATCTCTGGCGCGCAGCATGTCGAGTATCAAGGCTGTGTTGCTCGTCGCCCGGATCGTTCGTTCGTATTCTTTGTCAGACTTTACAAACTCGAAACCGCCGTCGACCGCGCCAAGCACTTCCGAGAGCGCCTTCATGCCGTTTTCATTGCCGGCCTTGCTATCGACGACTTGTCCCTGGTTGAAATAAATTGAGCCGGCGCTGGCGGATGAAACCACCATGAGCGCGCCGGTTAACCGGCTGTTCTCGAGTATCTGAATTACGTCGAATAGATTGATGTCGGCCAGACTGCCGGTGAGCACTTTACCGTCGCCACTGGAAGCCGCCTGCGCCTGCGTGGCCGCGTGAGCCGAATGCAAGTCGCCGCGCCTCATGTCGCGCATTGGCCCGGTGACGGAGACCCTGGGATCGAGCCGCTTCGCTTCGATCAACCTCTCGTTCGCCTTTTCGATGTCGCCAACCGAGATGTGCAGGCTGGCCACCGCCAGGCACTGCTGAGCGGCCTGCTCTCGCCGGCCGGCGTCGATCAGAATCTCGCGCAACTTCTCGCGCAGTCCTATGTGGCGAGGCGCATTGTCTATAGCCCTCTCAAGGGCTTCCACGGCGCGATTCACCATCCGATACTTGACCAGCAGTTCCGCGTCGATGATCGCACTCTCGGGATCAAAATCACTAGGGTTGTGCCTGCTCATTCCGATTCAGCTTAACGGACGCGGGTTGAACAATCAATGTGACCCGGCGCGACGATTTTGAGTGCCGGAACGCCAACGGTCCGCGGCTCTTGATCTTTGATTGCGGTATAGGCAGTGACGACGCACGCGCCCGGCCGACACCGCAAAACCTTCAGTGCTCACGTCATATCGAATTGCCAAACGCGCGTCCGCCGATCTTATCGTTAGTGCAAGACGCCACCTAACTTGGTCGTGCGAACGCTCGCTCCGTGGTCAAGAAGACATCTCAGCGGTGGACGGGATAGGCAAGCTGCGTTAGCTTGGAGTGTGTTTTTCCGAAGGAGGCGCAAGCTTATGTCCACACTGGAACTAAAGCTGATCTTGCCCGATAGCTTAGCGCGTGAGGCGGAGGCCGGTGGATTGTTGACACCTGAATCCATCGAAGCCCTACTACGGGCTGAAATCCGTCGCCGCC
>JAHFUG010000620.1 GCA_023265195.1 Blastocatellia bacterium
GGGACTGGGGACTGGCAATGGTCGGCGATGAGTCCGCGAAACGGCAACAAAGCCGGCTGCTCGAGGTTATGGGTATGTGCGACGCCCTCATCTTCGATATCGTTTCCGCATTCGTGTTCCCGTATCTCGTTGTCGGACCCGGCGATCGAATGTTTCTCCAATCCAAAGAGTGGGAACGCTACGTTATTCTGCGCGGCAACTTTGAGCAGAAGCGATTGTGGGAGATTCCAATGCATCTCTCCGTTGCCGCGCTTCGAGAAGTAATGGAGCCTCTTTACGAGCGGCAGCCGAACCTGCGTCTGATATTTCATTTGCCGCGGCCCTGTTTTAATGATGGCGTTACTTTCGAGGATCCTCAGGTTCAAACAAACGAGAATTACTATCACGAATACGGCGAGCGGCTCTACCGCGAGGCGTCTCGGATATTCCCCGGAGTCAGCATTGTCAACTGCGGCGGAGAGCGGGCCGATCCGCTCGCGTATAATGGCCCCTTCCCGTTTCATTATGACGAGAGCTATATGGACGCGCTTCGGAAGGAGATTGGAAGGCTTGTCGAATGACCGACAAGGTCTTCCAGATTCGCTCATTGATCCTCGGCTCGAAAACAGGGACTGCGGCTTTTGAATTTCCGCCGGAGTTCGGCAGGAAGCGCTCGAGTCAAACCACGAGCAGCTAAATTCAGGTCACACGACTGTAGCCTTATGATTGATTTTTTTGATGCGGCTGATGAGATTGTCGCGGCAAGCGCTAGCTACGTTCACGCTCTGGACGACAAATCGGCTTGGAGCGGTTATGTGGGATCTGGCGTTCTCGCGAAAACGATGCCGGTTTCTCTTGGAGGAGAAGGCCTGCCTTTTTCATCGCTCGTCGCGGCCGTCGAGGGCCTTGCCTATGGAGGTGGCGACGCCGCCATTCTGTTTACGATGCTAGCCCAGATATTGAGCGTGCAGCACCCGATTCTTAGATTTGGTACGGATGAACAAAAGAAGGCGTTTCTTCCGCCAATGATACGCGGCGAATTGCGCGCGGCTCATGCGGCAACCGAACCTGAAGCGGGTTCCGACATATTCGGCATGCGGACCAAGGCCGTTCGGTGTCCAGGCGGATATCGTTTGACGGGGACTAAGCGCTACATTACGAGTGCGCCGGTGGCTGATGTGGCTCTTGTGTTCGCCTCGACGGATCCCGCGCGGAAGACCTGGGGCTTGAGCGCTTTTCTGGTAGACCTCAATGCGGCAGGCGTTTCGCGAACCGGCAACATTAAAAAGATGGGACTGGAGTCCGCTCAATTCGGCGGCATTCAGTTCGAAGACTGCTTTGTGGCGTCGGAACGCCGATTGGGCGCGGAAGGGCTCGGCTCCGCCATTTTTTCCTCCTCTCTCGATCTCGAACGCTCTTTTATCATGGCCCCCGCGGTCGGGTTGATGCGCCGGGAGTTGGAGCTTTCGGTCGCGGAAGTCAACGACAGAAGGCAGCACGGGCGCACGATCGGCAGTTTCCAATCAGTCTCCAATCGAATTGCCGATATGGCATTGCGGCTTGAGATGAGTCGGCTGCTGATCTATTACGCCGCGGCGTTGAGAGATTCGGCGCGATCTACAAAGTACTACTCACCATTGGTCAAACTGGCTTTGAGCGAGTTTTATGTCGCCTCGAGCCTGGACGCCGTTCGCAATAAGGGCGCGGCAGGCTATCTACTTAATGACCCATCCGCCATAAATGTTCGCGACGCCATCGGCAGCCTGTTCTACTCGGGCACATCGGACGTTCTTCGCAATTTGATCGCGACTTATGTGGGGGTAAACGATGTCTGAATCGCTGACGGACATGTTTCGCCAGACCGTCAAGAACTTTGCCAACCGCCCGGCGGTGGCCGGGCCGAACAGAGTCGTTTCATACGCGGATCTCGATTCCAGGTCCGATGAAATCGCGGCGGCTCTGCGAAGAATGGGAATAGACGCTGGCGCACGGATCGGCGTCTTTAGAAGAAAAGACATCGATACGGTGGCGAGTATTTACGGCGTTCTCAAAGCGGGCTGCGCGTACATACCCATTGACCCCAAGATGGGTCCTAATCGGCTGGCGGCGGTTCTAGAAGACGCCGGTTTGGCGGCGCTGGTTGTCGAACCGTCGCTAGCGCCAAGACTCCAATCGCTTGTCGCGAGCGGTCTGAGTCCGTGGCTCGCCGGCGCCACTGCCTACGGCGACATCCTGCGGTTTCCCAATACCACCGGCGGCTCTTCATCAAGCGGTAGCCTGGTGTCCGGCGATAGCGACCCGGCTTACGTTCTGTATACATCAGGATCCACGGGAGTCCCGAAAGGTGTTCAACATACGCATTCAAGCGCGCTTGCGTTCGTGTCCTGGGCGGCGGCTGAATTTGATATCTCGAGCCGTGACCGGCTAAGCTGCCACGCGCCTTTACATTTCGACCTCACGATATTCGATCTTTTCGCCGCCGCAATGACCGGGGCTTGCGTTGTGTTGATTCCGGATGAAATCGCGATGTTCCCCCTTAAAGTAGCCTCGATGATTGAGACGGAACGAATCACGGTGTGGTACTCGGTGCCATTCGCGCTTATCCAACTCGCCAAGCACGGCCATCTTACAGATCGCCGTTTGGAGCTGCGGGAAGTAATTTTCGCGGGAGAGCGGTTTCCCCCGGCCCAACTCCGGCGCCTTGCATCGATACTATCCGAGGTTCGTTTGACCAATCTCTTCGGACCTACCGAAACGAATGTGTGCACTTACCATCGCTTGTCACAAGACGATATCGGCTCCGGCGATTTCTGCCCAATCGGCAGGCCGTGTCCCTACGCGTCCGTCGCCGTTGTCGATCAAGACGGCGCCAAGGTGGCGTCGGGCCAGATGGGGGAATTACTGGTCGGCGGATCGTCCGTAATGACCGGCTACCTGAACAGACCAGAGTTGAACGAGAGAGTCTTCGTCACGACAACGGCGAACGGCAAGGTTGAGCGGTTCTTTCGCACTGGCGATCTTGTCACGGCGCCGGATGACGGGCCTATCCAATTTCATGGACGGGTTGATCGCCAAGTCAAGGTTCGGGGGTTCCGCATCGAGTTGGACGAAATCGAAGCGGCGCTTGCAAATTGCGCCGGGGTTACGGCGGCGGCTGCGTGGGTTCATAACGATGATAGTGGGTTCGCGGAAGTCCGGGCCGCGGTTGCGGCGGATGCTGCTTCAACACCGCTGACGAGCGATGATCTAATGTTACAAATCAGACGCCACCTGCCTCAAGCCGCGGTTCCGGAGCAAGTTTTTGTTTTGAAGGATCTTCCACGAAGCGCCAACGGCAAGGTCGATTATGCCGCGCTAACCGGCATATGCTTAGCTCAATAGTTCCTTGCAACGAGAGCGCGTCATTGCGATGACGCCTCCGCAGGAGCGTTGCCCTCCTAACGGAGCGCGTAACCCCTCACTTCAGTGAGGT
>JAHFUG010000253.1 GCA_023265195.1 Blastocatellia bacterium
CTATTCACGAAGCGCTTTCTGCGTCACGACGGTTTCCGGACACATGCTCAGCGATTGGGATTAGTAGTGCGAGCCCATCATGACGGCCTGAGTTACTGGGGAAGGAACGCAACTCGAGAGCACCGTCTTCGTTGGTGAAGCGTTGACGGCTCAAAGCCCGTGCGCGCCTAAGATGAGACAAATCGCAGGTCTGGAACGGGGCGCTTGGCGGTTGATGGCTGATGAATGCGGTCTAGTCTTAATCCTTAATTGATCCTAAATACAAAGTCGTTGACAGCACGTTGTCTCCAATGTTAGTAATTACTCACTTTCTGGAGGAAAGAGAATGGTCACTGCGCTCGCCATGAAACACTCGCCGCGGCGGATGGCCGCCAAGGACAGGAAGGATCAAATCGCGAAAATCGCGGCCGGGTTGTTTTCACAGAAGGGCTTCAGCGGCACGACGACCAAGGAAATAGCCGAAAGCGCGGGAGTAAGCGAGGCCATAATATTCAGGCACTTCGCCACGAAAGAAGCCCTGTACTCCGCAATACTAGATCTAAAAGTCAAACAGAGCATCGCGCAGACGAAAGGCCGTCTTGTCGAGGCGGCCCGCCGAAAAGACGACCAGGCGTTCTTTGGTTTCCTGGCTCTGCAAATTCTCGAGTTCTACCGCGACGATCCCACGTTCATGAAACTGCTCCTGTTCAGCGCTCTTGAAGGACACGAGTTGTCCGAGATGTTCTTCAACTCGACGGCGCGCGATTTCAAAAACCTCGTGAGCCGTTACATAAAACAGAGAATCGCCGACGGGGCTTTTCGAAAAGTCGATGCAAGGTTGAGTGCGCGAGCATTCGTCGGGATGGTGCTCTATCAAGCTCAGATTCGAGTCTTGTACAAAACCGACGACATCAAGTTGTCCGAGCGGCAACTCGCGGACCGGTTCGTGGAAATGTTTCTTTCCGGCGTCCGCAAAGCGCCTAGTGGCGCGCGGCGCAAGGGGCCGAGCCGGGTCAGATCCGCATGAGTGAAACTTGAAGCGATGATGCGAATAACTAGAAATGCTCTAATTGGTCTTCTCATAGCCGGGCTGGGGTTTGTCTCGGCCTGTTCGAAACCTAAAGATGAGGCGGGCGCCAAATCGGAGAGTCGAGATTCAAAGGCCGCCGCGCCCATCGACGTAGCGACGGCGCCGGTCATCGAGCGAAACATGCGGCGCAGCATGGAGGTTGTAGGCTCGCTCGAGGCGGAGGAGCGGGTGACGCTTTCGAGTCAGAGCTCGGGCAATCTGGATGAGATTACCGTCGATGTTGGGACCTCCGTCAAACGCGGCCAGATCATTGCCCGCATAGACGCGAGAGATTTGAAGCTCAAGGTAGAGCAGGCCGAAGCCTCGCTGCGCCAGGCGGAGGCAAAGCTGGGTTGGACCGGAGGTGAGACGTTTGATCCACTGCGGCAAGCCGACGTGCGTCAGGCGCGAGCCGCGATGGAGCGGGCGCGTTATGACTGGTCCGCTGCTCGAGACCTGGTCGCGCACGGAGACGTCTCGAAGCAGCAATACGACGTCGCTCAGAAGGCGTTCGAACAAGCGGAGGCCCGCTATCAATCGGCTGTAGAGAACGTGCGCAATCTCCAGGCGTCCGTCGAAGAGAAGCGCGCTTCGCTCGCTCTCGCGAAGAAACAGCTTCAGGACGTCGACATCGTTTCTCCGGTGAACGGCGTGATAAAGGAGAAGCTTGCTTCTCGCGGCGAATATCTTCAGCCGGGCAAAGCCGTAGCCACCGTCGTTCAAGTGAATCCGCTACGACTCAAGATCGAGTTTCCGGAGAACTTCGCCGCGGGCGTGAAACGCGGCCAGCAAGTGACGCTGAAAGTGGACAGCTTTCCGGACCGCGAATTCAGGGGCCTGATTACGCGGATCAATCCCTCGCTGGATGAAAAGAACCGGTCGTTGATGGCCGAAGCGGAGGTTCCCAACCCTGGCGGTTTGCTCAGGCCGGGTATGTTCGCGCATGTGGAGGTTACTTCGGATGCGCCGGGAGCCGCTTTGATGGTTCCAGAGAAATCCGTCGTATCGCTGGCCGGAGTAAACAAGATATTTGTCGTAGACGGTGGCCGCGCAATAGAGCGCAAAGTGAAACTTGGCGCGCGCGATGGAGGACTGGTCGAAATAGTCGAAGGCGTCAGGACCGGCGAACGCGTCATCACCAGCAACACGGACAAGCTGGCTGACGGCGTGGCGGTCGTAGCGTCATAACGGCGCCGGAGGAACGCAGACTTTTGGTCCGCGGCTGGAGTTTGGCCATTCTCGGCCAGAGCAAAATCAAATTCCATGTTCAATCTCAAAAACTTTACAGGCCGGGACAAGGGATTTATCCCCGCTCTTCCGCTTACGATTCACACATACTGGCGCAAGGAGGGGAACGGGGATAAATCCCTCTTCCCGGCCTGTAATTTTCCGATGTTTGGCGAACTCCTTGATCTCGGCGCCTCTCAAGAGAGTCAGCCAATAGCCAAACACTAGATGCGGACTTTTAGTCCGCGGCGCTTCGCGGCGCTTCGAGAAACGTTATGCAGAAGCTTGCTGAGATATGCGTCAAACGGCCAGTCTTCGCCACAATGTTGATATTAGCCCTGGTCGTGATGGGGATCTTCGGGTACGCGCAACTCGGAGTAGACCTCTTTCCCAAAGTCGACTTCCCGACGGTCACCGTCACGGTTACGTTGCCAGGGGCTTCGCCTGAAGAGGTCGAGTCCGAGATAACCAAGAAGATCGAAGAGGCCGTCAATACGATCGAGGGCATCGACGAGATGCGCTCCGTTTCGGCCGAGGGAGTGTCCCAGGTTTTCATCACATTCGTCCTCGAGCGCAGTACGGACGAATGCGCGCAAGACGTGCGAGACCGCGTCAGCCGCATAGCTAAAGACCTTCCCGAGGACGCTGACCCGCCGGTGCTGGATAAGGTCGACATAGACGCGACGCCGGTCATGTCGCTTGCCGTGTCCGCCCCGCGCAGCCTCCGTGAGATAACCGAGATAACCGACAAGCAGATTAAGCAGAACATCGAATCGTTGGCGGGCGTCGGTCAGGTGCGATTCATCGGCGACCGCAAACGCGAAGTGCAGGTCAACATCGACCCCGAAAAGCTGCGCGCTTACAACCTGCCGGTCGATCAAGTGCGCGTGGCGCTCGCGGCGCAAAACGTCGAAATACCCGGAGGCAGAATCGATCAAGGCGCCAGAGAGTTGACCCTGAGAACTCTTGGACGGCTGGATCGAGTGGAGGACTTCAACAATCTGATCGTCTCCAGCAACGCTGCTTCGCCGATACGAGTCCGCGACGTCGGCTACGTGGAAGACGGGGTTCAGGAACCGCGAACGATCGCCCGTCTTGACGGCGAGCAGGCCGTGATAATGGAGGTGCGCAAGCAGTCGGGAACCAACACGGTCCAGGTTGTGGACACGGTGAAAAAGCGCCTGACGCAGATCGAGAAGTCGCTTCCACTGGGCTTTCACGTTCAAATCGTCCGTGATCAGTCCACTTTTATCAAAGGGTCTTTCCAGGCGATCCAGGAGCACTTGATCCTGGGCGCGCTGCTGGCGGCGCTGGTCGTGTTGATCTTCATGCGGGACGTGCGGTCGACGATCATTTCAAGCATAGCGATACCCACTTCGATCATAGCGACCTACGCGCTGATGTGGCTGATGGGCTTTACGCTGAACAACCTGACGATGCTGGCGCTGGTGCTGTGCGTAGGCATCGTCATCGACGACGCCATCGTCGTGCTCGAGAACATCTACAGATTCATCGAAGAAAAGGGACTGAATCCTATCGACGCCGCGCGCGAGGCGACTCGCGACGTGGGACTGGCGGTCATGGCGACGACGTTTTCTCTGGTGATCATATTCCTTCCGCTGGCGTTCATGACCGGAACCGTAGGGAGGTTCATGAAGAGCTTTGGCTGGACGGCGGCCTTCGCCATCATGGTGTCCTTGCTGGTGAGCTTCACGTTGACGCCGATGCTCTCGTCCCGATTCCTGAAAACCAAGAAAGGCCGCAGCTCGAAGGAATCGCGGTTGTATTCGATTATCGACCGCGGCTACACGGCGATGCTGCGTTGGGCTCTCGCGCATCGCGGCGTAATGGTGGCGGTCGCCCTGTTGATCGTCTACTCGACCGGGCCGCTGTTCCAGCGGATCGGTAAGGACTTCATCCCGGTGGACGATCAGTCTCAGATGGAGGTGACGCTAAGGCTTGCGGAAGGAACCGGAATCGAACATACGGACGCTCTGGTGCAAGACATCACGACCCGCATGAGCCGCGATTTGCCTCCAGGCATGGTTGAGCACGTGCTTACGACCGTTGGCGGCGACCAGCAGCAGCGAGTGAATCGCGCCTCGATCTTTTTCGAGTTGATTCCGATGGAAAGGCGCAAGCTCACTCAGCAGCAGATCATGGCTATCGCGCGGGATTGGCTCGGCCGGTACAAAGAGGTCCATCCGGCGGTCGTCGTGCCCACGAGTTTCTCCGGCGGCGGTTTCGTGAACTCCGACATCGTTTTCGTGATTCGAGGGCAGGATCTTGGCAAGCTTCGGCAGTACTCGGATCAAGTGATGGGCGTCCTTCGAGAAACGCCCGGCGCCGTCGACATTGACACTACGCTCGAAGAAGGCAAGCCTGAAGTGCGCGTTCACATCAACAGGGACAAGTCGTCCGACCTTGGCGTGTCGGCGGGGTCGATCGCCGCGTCGCTCAGAACAATGGTTGCCGGTCAATTGGTAACGTCCTATAAGGAAGGCGAAGACCGCTACGACGTGAGGCTGCGCGTGGATCGGAAGAACCGCGACAGCGCCGGCTCGATAGCTCAGCTCTACGTGCCGTCCTCCAAGGTTGGAAACGTCCGGCTTGACAGCGTGGTCCGGCTGGATGAGGGCGTAGGGCCGGCTCAGATCGACCGTTACAACCGGCAGCGTCAGGTCATCGTTTCCTGTAACGTAGATCGGCTGCACGGAGCCTCCCAGATTATGGCGGGACTGACGGCGCGGCTGCCGGCCCTTCATCTCGATCCGGGTTATGAGACGACCTTCCTTGGGCGGTCGAGAGAGATGGGCCGCGCGGCGGGGTCTTTTTTGATGGCGTTCGGGCTGTCCATCCTTTTCATGTACATGATCCTTGCGGCTCAATTCGAGAGCTTCATCCATCCGGTGACCATACTATTGAGCCTGCCCTTGTCGATTCCATTCGCCGTGATATCGCTGCTCGCGACCGGCTTGAATTTCTCCATCATCTATTCGTCGGTAGGCGTGTTGATGTTATTCGGGGTGGTCAAGAAGAACTCGATCCTTCAGATCGACCACACCAACAATCTGAGGCGGAACCACGGAATGCCGGTGTACGACGCTGTGATTCAAGCTTGCCGCGACCGGATGCGGCCGATATTGATGACGACCTTCGCGCTTGTCGCCGGGATGATACCGATGGCGTTTGGGACGGGGCCGGGCTCGGGGTCGCGGCGATCCGTGGCGATAATAATCATCGGCGGGCAGTCGCTGTGTTTGTTGCTGACATTGCTGGTGACGCCGGTCGCCTACTCGCTCTTTGACGACGCCGCTACTTCGACGATCTGGAGCAGGATCGGACGGCTGGGAACGGCCACCGCATCCTGGGCCCGGCGAAAGGCGTCTTCCGTTGCGTCGTTGTTTCTTGGACTGTTCCGATAGGGGTATTGAGGCAAGTAGCCATGGTAAGAAGGGTTTTAGCTGCGATCGAGTGCAGGGTCCACGCGCGACCTCAGGTAATTCACAGGCCGGGAAGAGGGACTTGTCCCCGCTCTTCGGGCCTGGAATCGACGCGAACCAGCCGCAAGGAGAAGAGCGGGGACAAGTCCCTCTTCCCGACCTGTGATTTTTTTAGGTTTGGCGGCCTGCCCGGCTTCGTCGTTCGCCAAATCGGAAGGATGAACCTCTGGGCCGACAGAAAAGGCGATGTTAAACCGGCCAGGATGAGATCGGGTTCGATGGCCGGATTCAGCTTGCGATCAAAATGTAGACACCGTCCTGCCTTGCGTCGCTGCTCGGTAGCCCTGTCTCTGATGCTTCTAGCCGCGCCGTTGGTCGCGCTCGCTGGGCCGATCATGCAAGAGCAGGCGCGGCCGGCTCAGGCGGCGGCGCCGGCCAGTGCTACGCCTCGCGTCGGAGTTGATGAGTCGCGCCCGCTGGTGTTGACCCTCTTCGACGCAGTGAAGATGGCGCTGGAGCATAACCCTGAAATCGAGGTCGAGCGAATCAACGTCAAGCAGGCCCAATACGACCTGTTCGCCGCGCATGGCTCGCGGGACGTCTTGCTGAGCAGCAACAGCTACTACGAACACAAAGTGGTCCCAATAGGCTCGGTTCTCGCCGGTGGGCCAAACGGCGCCCTCACCACGGAGTCGGTGAACTATGACTTCGGCGCTCAGCAGTTGCTTTCGACGGGCGGACAGTGGGCCGCTCAGTTCAGCAACACTCGTCTGAATTCGAACAGCCAGTTCTCGTCGATCAACCCGCAATACAACACCTCGATCAACATTCAGCTTCGGCAGCCGTTGATGCGGAACCTCTCCATTGACGATGCTCGGCGCAAGATCAGGATCGCGGGCCGCCGGCTCGATCAGTCCGACGCCGAGTTCCGGCGCAAGGCGATCGACATCGTGTCTCGGGTTCAACAGGCGTACTGGAACCTGTTGTTCGCGATAAAGGATCTGCAAATACGGCGCGAGGCCGTATATCTGGCGAAGACCCAGTTCGAACGAAATCAGCGAATGGTCAAGGACGGTATGATCGCGGCCATCGATCTGGTGTCGGTGGAGGTCGAGATCGAGCGGCGAAACGAAAGCGCGCTTACGGCGGTTGACGCGTTGACTCGCGCGGAAAACAGCTTGAAGCAGTTGATCCTTGGAGACAGAGAAGCGCCGGTCTGGGGTCAGGCCATCGTTCCCGCCGAATCGCTGGAGGTTCGCGCGGTCGCGTTGACGTTGCCGGAGGCGATCGCGGCGGCGTTCGCGAAGCGGCCCGAACTGGCGTCGAGCTCGCTCGATCAAGAGATGAACAAGGTCGACGTGAAGTACCTGGATAACCAGACTCGGCCGCAACTGGACCTGATCGCGTCTTACACGACTACGGGATTGAGCGGAAGCCTCGTCAATAATGGAGTCAGCCCGTTCACCGCTACGACCAATCTCCTGCTGGATAGAGTGAACCTATTATCCAGTCTCTCGGGGTTGCCGCCCGTCGTGCCTCCGCCCGCGTCTCAAGTTCCGGGTTTCCTGATTGGTGGTTATGGCCAGAGTCTTCACAACCTCCTGGCTAACGATTTTCGCACTTTTAGATTTGGAGTCAGCCTTAGTTTTCCATTGCGAAACCGGATCGCGCAGTCTCAACTGGGAAGGGCGGTCGCCGAAGGGCAAAAGATCACCGCTCGGAGAAAAATCCTCGAACAGACCGTCGAAGCCGAAGTCAGAAACGCATTGCAGTCCGTTGAGGGAACACGGCAGCGGGTAGAAGCCGCAAAAGCGTCTCGGGAAGCTGCTCAGAAACAACTCGAGAGCGAGCAAAGACGATTTGCGGCAGGCCTGTCGACCACCTACTTCGTGCTGGAAAGACAGAACAATCTGTCGGAGGCGCAGGGCCGCGAGCTTCGAGCCGTAACCGAGTACAACAAAGCCGTCTCCGAGTTGCAGCGCGTCATGGGGGTTACCCTTACCTCAGCGAACGTTGATGTGGCTTCACCGAGAGGACGGTAGGACAGTAGTCAGCAGCCAGTGGCCAGTCATCAGCAGGTAGCCAGTTGATTAAAGTACGCTGCTACGTTTTACCAGCCACTTTTCACCCACCGCCGACTCCGCGCTACCGGCTAGTGGTGCGTGGCGGAAGTTTCATAGCCAGAAAGAGGCTCAGAAGTCACGGAGATGAGAAGACTTTGCATCTCAGGGTTGATGGCAAGGTTCAAGGTTACTGTCCTAATTAATTAGGCCAGACCGGTCAATTTGGCTGTCAATCAAGCGCCGTAGCGGCAGAGCTTCCCACAGAGTTTTTTCTCGAACGACGGCGCGATAGGTCGGCCCTCTGCGCTGACTCTCTCGGGGAGCATTGTCCTCGGTGTCGCGGTCATATCCAGAAAACCTCGACGCGCACGAACACACTATTCCTATTGATGCTCTGGCCGCCAAACAGAGGAATTCTCGCTTCAAGCCGCGAAGTCCGTGTATTGCCTCATCTCTGGCGGGTGAAAAGCCAGTACGATGTCTTCACGCGGAACGCCTTCACGCACGAAGTCATTGGCTATGCCGTCTTCGGTTGTATCTTTCTCAATCCAAATCTTGCCATCGTGCAAACGAACGTAGAGAGGGGTGTAGAAGGCGCGTTTACCTTTTTCCCATCCCAATGAAACCCATTGGTAGTGACCGCGTTCATCATCGAAAATGTCGAGTTCCTGGACATCCGGATTTCCGGCGTCGTTGAACGCATCAACATAACGGCGAATCTGTTCCTTGATCAGGGTTCGATACCGTTCCAGCTTATCCATTTCACAATCTCCCTTCTCTTCCTTTCGCACGATGATGAGAGGCATTTTGTTTTGCTCAAGGGCGACTTCGATGCCTTCGATTGAGAGTATTTCTTCACAGGCTGTGTCGCTGATTGCAGGTCAACGCAAAGCGAATGCAGCCCGCGCCAGACAAGGGTGAACGTGGATATGATCTTCGCGCTCGCGCTCGGTCGCCCTAATATTTAGACTGTTGGTCTGAGCCATTTCAAGCCGTGAATGAAATGAAAGTCATCGACGTTATAGGTGACAAGGGTCACGTTGTGGCCAAGGCAAGTGGCGGCAATCAACCCGTCGGCCAACAGCAAGCCATGCGTATTCGAGTAGGTCCGTATCAAGTCAATCGTCCGAGCCGAAATATCGGCTGTCAAATCGTATAACTCAAACCGGGTAAGATAGCTTTCGACAATCCGTCTTTCGCGGTTGGATTTTGAACCCTGTAAACATTCGACGTACACCGTCGTATCAACGGAGGCATCAAGAGTTTCGACGAATTGCTTTACGTTCGCACCATGCGAGAGAACACGTTGGTGTCAATAGGAATTCAGCCATGCTTTCTGTTCCTTTGCCGAAGCTGGTGCGCGAATTCGTCCGGCGATTCCACGAGATCCGCCCACACGCTCAAGACTTCGGCGTCGGTTGCATAAACCGAGTTCGTGCTGACTTGAGCCAACCCCTCCAATTGCCGTAAGACTTGTGCGGCAACGTTAGCATCTGTAATGCGGAAGTGACGATTAACCTGCAACGGCAGTTCGATAATAATCTTTCCCATTATCGTCGTCTCGTTTTCACGTTGGACTCTACCACACTTTGCATCTCAGGGTTGATGGCAGGGTTAAAAGTTACTGTCCTACATTAATTAGTAGCAAGCGACCTCATACCGCCGAGTTCCGGCCCGAAAACACTTGACTCATTTTGTGAACTTCTTGGTGGCCTAGGCTTCCCTAGAGTGTGTTGCTAATAAAGCAAGCCGTTCTAGCGCCTTCCTTTCGATTTACGACTCTCAATCTCCGGCGCGACCGTGAATCTCGCCTTGATCAAATCCTCGGAATTGCCGCCGGCCATTACTTCGAAATCGCCCGGCTCCACCACTCGCTTCATAGCCCGGTTCCAAATTGACAATTCATCCGCTGTCAATTCAAAAGTCACTACCCGGGTTTCGCCTTTCTTCAGCATTATTCTTTGAAAGCCTTTCAAGGTCTTGGCCGGCGTAGTCACGCTGCTCACAAGGTCCCTGACATACAATTGCGCTACTTCTTCGCCGTCGTAATCGCCGGTGTTCTTCACTTCGACTGAAACTTCGATCCGCGCGTCCGAACTCTTTTCAGGCGAGACTCTCAGGTTGCCGTATGCAAAGCTGGTGTAGCTCAAACCGTAGCCGAACGAGTAGAGCGCCTTGTCGCTCGCGCCGATGTAACGGTGCAGGGTCGAAGGCTTCTGATTGTAGTAAAAAGGCAACTGGCCTACTGACTTCGGGAAGGTGATCGGCAGTCTTCCCGCGGGGTTGTATTCTCCGAACAAGACTTTGGCGGCCGCGAGTCCGCCCTCCTCTCCAGGAAACCAGCATTCGACTATCGCGGGTACGTTTTCGGCTATCCAATTGAACGACAGCGGGCGGCCGTTGAGCAAAACGCACACGACGGGCGTTCCGGTTTCATGAATCGCCTTTATCAATTCGACCTGTTTTCCATAGAGATCGAGAGTCGCTACGTCGCGGTTCTCTTCGACCAACTCCTCGGATTCGCCAAGCACGACGATCGCCACATCAGCCTGGCGAGCCATTGCAATGGCCGGATTCATGTCTTCTTCGATTGCGTTCCATCGAAGTTCCGCGCGGGCGCCGCCGCCCCCTTCCCACATCTCAGCCTTAAGAGAGTATTCGCGGCCCGCCATGAATTCGAATCGCGCCGTCTCAATAGCCGTAGCCCCTTTTCTCCAGTTGTCGATAACCATCCGTCCGTCGATCCACACCCGCATTCCGTCGTCGGAGCTGATCCCAAGCCATCCGTTGAAGGAGCGGTCCGGCTTAAGATACCCGGTCCACCTCACGGAGAAACCGTCGGCGCCAACGCCCGTTCCAGGCGATTCGGGCCAGACGAAACCAAGCCCAGGATCGATTCGTGTAAGAGCCGGGTCCCCGTCCAGCCTGGTGTTATTGAAGTATTCGCCCTTCAGCCCAGGTTCTTTCTTGTCAGGCGTGAGAAAACATGAAGAAGGTATTACCTGTCCTTTGCTGATCAGCGGCGCGCCTTCGTCATACAGAATGTTCACGTCGTGTCCGGCGATCGCTTTGACGCCCTCGAGAACGGTGACGGCTTTTCTGTTTCTCACCGAGTAGCCGCCGAGGCGGGATTTATCGGCG
>JAHFUG010000033.1 GCA_023265195.1 Blastocatellia bacterium
CGGAATCAAACAGCAACCTCGGTATTCACGCGCGAAACCCGCGCAATGCCTTCGGGAAGGGATTGTTGACTGCGAAAATGCCCTATGTTACTTTCGTGATCGGATGATAACTGGCTTCAACACTGACGTGCGTTACGGCGGCCTGGTGTATCACGTGCAGACGGAAGACCGGGGGCGAGACCATCCCATATTGGAATCGCTTGTATACGTCGGCGGCACCATCATCGCCAAGAAGGCCACGACGTATGGCGATCAGGTAAGCCAGGGCGCCAACGAAGAAATAATCGCGTCGCTGCTCCGCAAACAGCATCAGGTGATGATCGCGGCGATCAAAGCCGGCAGAATAGAAGACCTGGTGCGACTCTCAAAAGAGGACGCCGCCGCCGCGAAGGAAGAAGCGCGAGCCAATGGCGCCAGGACGCAACGTCGAGAGCCGTTGATCGAACCGCCGGCATTGATCGAACCGCCGGCATTGATCGAACCGCCGAGACTGATCGAACCATCGCCGCTCGAACCGAAGAAAATGGAAATCCCTCCAGCCGCCCCGGCAATTCCGCAGTCGGCTTCGCCTGCCGCGATAACGGATCCGGCGCCCAGGGAACTCGCCGGACAAAGCGTCTTGGCCGGCCCTGATGATCCGAACATGATGAAGCCCGTCAAGGGCGGCAGCGGGAGGCTCGCGTTGAACCTGGATCAAGTGATCAACGACTACCTGAAGCGAAGCTCCGAGCAAGGCCGGCTGGATCTGAAGGTGCTGACGCCTACGGTTTTCACTGCCGGCAAGGCCATCTCGCTGAGAGTCCAGGTTAGCAGGAACGGGGGAGAGGAAGCCGAAGCAATAGTAACGGTCAAGATAATAGGCACGGCGTTCAAGCCTCAAGTATACATGGCGAGAGCGGACAAGACCGGAGTCGCCAACTTCAATCTAACGCTGCCGGCATTCACCGCGGGCACCGCCGCGATTGTGATCGAAGCCCAATCCAATAAGGGCCGTGGCGAGCTGAAACACTTGATCCGGCGGGCTTGACGCGGTGCATCGGAGACGTTCGCCGGCCAAGCCGCGGAGGAGTCCTCTTGAAAATAGTCGTAAACGGCGAGGAAAGAGAAATAGAGGATGGCGCTACGGTCAGCCGGTTGGTTTCCCTGCTTGACCTGAAGTCGGATCGCCTCGCGATTGAATTGAACGTTCGAATCCTGAGGAAAGGCGACTGGGATTCTACCGAGTTGGCTGAGGCCGACCGGGTCGAGATAGTGAGCTTCGTCGGGGGTGGAGCGGCTGGGAGTCAAAGAGGGGCCGCCTTCGGTCTTGAGCTCGAGCCGGAAGAACGATGCGCCGGATTTGCGGACACGTTTTACTTGCTCCGCAAGGATGTACAACTACGAATTGATAGGACGTGAGAATGTCAGACGCACTTGTAATAGCGGGCCGCGATTTTCATTCGCGGCTGATACTTGGAACGGGAAAATACGAGACATACGACTTGATGAAGAAGTCTCTCGAAGCGTCCGGAACCGAGATGGTGACGGTCGCGGTGAGGCGAGTTCCGCTCACCGACAGGTCCAAGGAGTCATTCCTCGACCACGTCGATCTGAAGAAGTATCACCTTTTGCCCAACACGGCGGGATGCTACTCGGCGGACGAGGCGATTAGAACCGCTATGCTGGCGCGAGAAGTGCTCGATACGAAATGGGTGAAGCTGGAAGTAATCGGCGACGAGCGGACTCTGTTTCCGGATAACGAAGGACTACTTGAAGCAACTCGCGCTCTGGTCAAGGAAGGCTTTATCGTTCTGCCTTACTTCAACGATGATCTGATTGTGGCCAGACGATTGATCGACGCCGGGGCGGCCGCCGTGATGCCGCTGGCGGCTCCGATCGGGTCGGGCCTTGGCATTCAGAATTTCACCAATCTCCGGATCTTGAGGGAATGCATAAAAGATACGCCATTGATCGTTGACGCCGGAGTCGGCACCGCCTCCGATGCGGCGCTTGCGATGGAGATCGGCGTTGACGGCGTGCTCATGAACACGGGTATAGCGGGAGCGCGCGACCCGGTTAAGATGGCGGAAGCGATGCGCCTGGGCGTGAAGGCCGGCCGGTTAGCGTTCAAAGCGGGGCGGATCGGAAAGAAACTCTACGCTGCCGCATCGAGCCCGGAAACCGGAATGATTGAGTAACCTTCGAGGATGACGATCCATCAGTGGCATGTACGGCGAGAATAGAAAAGAGACTAAGAGCGTCGGGGATTGCGCTCATAGCGGGCGTCGATGAAGTGGGCCGCGGCTCTCTGGCGGGTCCCGTCGTGGCGGCCGCGGTTATTCTTAACCTTGAAGATATTCCGGACGGGATCAATGACTCAAAGCAGTTAACGGCTAAGAAGCGGGAGGAGCTTGCGGCCGAGATAGAAGCCCGCGCGGTTGCGTATTCAGTAGCGCGGGTCGAACACGACGAGATCGACAAAATCAATATACTGCAAGCTACTTTTGCCGCCATGACGCGCGCAGTAAAAGCATTGCAGCCGAAAAGCGAATATGTTCTAATAGACGGGCGTCAATTGCTCCCAAGCTTAGACTGCCCCCAGCAGGCAATAATCAAAGGTGACAGCCTTTCTGTATCCATCGGAGCGGCCTCGATAATGGCAAAGGTGGCCCGCGACCGTTGGATGAGAGAATACGACAGGCAGTACCCGGGATACGGCTTCTCGTCACACGTCGGGTACAACACGCGCCGGCATCAGGAGGCGCTCGCGTTGCTCGGGCCGTCTGCCATCCACAGGCTCACCTTTCGTGGAGTACTCTCATTCCAGCCCCTTCTAGACCTGCGTGGCGACTAAGCGCGCCGATGTCTTCGCTCCTGTAAAGAGGGCATCCCGCCCTCTGGTATTCAACGCATCCCGAAAGTTGCCCCTTGGGGGAGGGCGGAGAAAGGCTTAGGTCTTTGGAGGGATTATGTCGCTCAACAAGTCTAAGGTGCTTCGGACCGCGGAGAAATACGTTCTTCAAGGGAAAATCCCCGCTGCTATTGACGAGTATCGCAAAGCCGTTGAGTCCGATCCGGCCGATCTGACTACTATCAACACGCTTGGCGACCTTTACGTGAGAGCCGGCAGAATCCCCGACGCCATAAAGAATTTCTCGCGAATCGCTGACAGTTACAAAGACACCGGGTTTACTCTGAAAGCGATCGCGATGCTCAAGAAGATCTCCAAGCTCGATCCCACCAATACCGACACGGCCATGAAGCTGGCGAATCTTTATTCCCAGCAGGGATTATTCGTCGAGGCGCGTCAGCAATACCTTCAGGTTGCGGACGCCTACGCGAGGGCCGGACAAACCCGCAAAGCGCTGGAGGCCTATCAAAAGATCGCCGATTTGGACCCGTCGAATACGTCCGTCCGGATGAAACTGGCCGAGATCTTCACCCGTGAAAGGATGACCGACCAGGCGCTCGAGTCCTTCATAATGGCCGGCGTCGAATTCCAGCGAAAAGGAGATATCGAGCAGGCGCTGAATGCGAATCTCAAAGCGCTGGCCGTGAACCCGGAAAGCAGGCAGGCGCTCACGGCGATCGCGGCCATATACACTCAGCAGAATCAGGTGGATCGGGCGATCAACATCTTATGCGACGCTTTTGAGAAGAACCCCGGCGACGTCGAGCTGCTGACTATTCTTGGTCAAACGTACCTGGCGGCCGGGCAGATGGACGAGGCCGAACGCACGTTTCTCAGCTTGGTCGAGTTGGACCGCGGCCGTTACAACTACCTTCTGGAGGTTGGGAGGCGGTTCCTTCAACTTGGCGATCTGGACCGCGCGTCGGAGCAGATCGACGGCTGCCTGGACGTGCTGATTTCGAAACGAGAAGAAGACAAGGCGATTGATTTCCTGCGGCGGATAATGGATCGGGATATGAATCATCTCGGTTCGCTGAAGCGGATGGCGCAGATATTCCTGCGCATACGCGAGGATCACAACTTGATCGCGACCCTCAATTCGCTGGCGGAAGCCGCCATGCGTAAAGGGGACGACAAGGAAGCGATCGCCGCGCTGAGGGAACTGACGCGGCTCGAGCCTGACGAGACTCTGCACCGGCAGCGGCTATACAACCTCGGGGTTCGCGACATCTCGGAGTCGGATTCGCCCGATATGGTTCGAGCCACCGGTCCGCTCGACTATAACTCGGTCGCCTTCGATGACGCGTTTGTCATCAGGCAGATCTCCGAGGCGGAGATACTCGCCGGCCACGGCCAGATAGAACACGCCGTGACGCTTCTAAAAGAGATTCTCATTCACGCCAATGACAACGTTCAGGTGCATCTCAAGCTGAAAGACATTTATCTCAGGGCCGGCATATTGGATAAGGCGTCGGCCGAGTGCCTCGAACTGGCTCGCATTTATGAAGACCGAGGCGAGTCCGGCCGCGCCAACGACGCGTTGGTCGAAGCGCACCAGCTCAGTCCTTCATCCGCCCCAGCGCCGCCGTTTCAAAGCGACATGGGCGCGGATGGCGGTTTTGGATTCTCTCAATCCGATATTCCAGCCAGCACTGGCGAGGGGTTTGAGGTGCGGGAGTTGACCGGCGGCTTTGACTTGAGCAGTTACCAGACCGGCCACCTCGGCAATGACATGAGTTTCGTCTCAATTCCGAGCGAGCGCCGGCGCAAAGAGAGCGAGCCGGCCATCGTTGACGATTCCATTTCAGGCAGGAACGGCCACGAAGAGTTTCGATATAGCGACACCTTGGTCAACGATGACCTTGCGGCGGCGCCGTCGAGTCAGCCGTCTTCCGAGTTCGTCTATCACACGACCGGAGACGTTTCCCAGGATGCGCTGGAGCGAGTGCTGTGCGACGAACTCGAGGGCGTCGATTTTTATATCGCGCAAGGCTACATTGAGATCGCAAAGGAAACGCTGGACAGGCTCTTCGCCGAACATGGCGAACACCCTGAAATCCTGGGCCGCTATAAGCGAATGGGAATCAGCGCCCAAGTACAACAGGCAGTGGAGCCGGAAATCCACACGGAGGAGGCCGCCGCCGATATCGGCTATGCAGGTTCAGTGTTCACTATTGAAACGGAGTCCGAAGCCGAGGAACTGGAGCAGTATGACGAGTCCTTTGACGAGTCCATCTACTTTGAGCCCGCTGAGGAGACGAAAACTGTAAATCCGGGCGCCGCGTTCCTCGATGAGATCGTCAACTCGGGCAATGATGAAGTCGGTTTCGGCATACCCGGCTTCGAGAGCGAAAACGGGAAAGGCGAGCATTCGTCGGGTTCGCTCTTTGAAATTCAGAGCGTCGAGGTGGATACGGAAGAAGAAGAGGGCTCCTTCATCATAAGCGATGAGTCGGGGCCGTTGACTGCCGATGTTATGGCCAGCCTGGACTCTCACGAGTTCGCCGCCGAAACGGCTGACGACGTACTAACGCCGGCAACCGGAGGCCTAAACGGAAAGAGTCCCCGCGAAGAAACCCCGGCAGGTCAACGCGGAGGCCGGGAGGCGTTTGGGACCGCCGAATTGATGGATTCGCTGGTGTCGAATTTCGAGGCTCAAATCCGCGAATCCACTTTGTTCCCCGGCGAATCCGATGAACTCGTCAGGGACGCAGGTTTGTTTTCTCCCGAGTCGAAGCAGTCGCCGGCTTTCTCATCTCCAGTGCAGGCGGCCGACCAATTCCAGGTTACCGCCGCGGACGTTCAGTCGAACGAGAAGCCGCGAGTCGCGCATGGCGGCGACTCGGAACTCAGGAGCATGCTCGACGATCTGAGAGAAAACACCGCCGAGTTGAGCCCGCTCGTAGACTATGAAACTCATTACAGCCTCGGGCTCGCGTACAAAGATATGGCTTTGCTCGACGAAGCGATCGAGCAGTTTCAGATGGCGTTCAAAATGGCTACCGTGTCAGATACGGAAGCCGATGCGATCCAGTGTTGCAATATGCTGGGCGTTTGCTTCAAACAGAAGGCCATGCACAAGCTCGCGGTCATGTGGTTTCAACGAGGGGTGAAAACGCCCAATCGCTCGGAGGATGAATACCAGGCGCTCAGATACGAAATCGGGCTTTGCTACGAGGAAGCGGGTGACGTGGACAAAGCCATCGAAGCCTTCATGGACGTCTATGGCGTGGACGTGAACTACCGGCGCGTGGGCGATAAACTGAAGGAGTTGCAGTCGGCCAGGACGGCGTGATAGTGTACGCCGCGCGGTTAATCGAAGGACGCCATTCATCCGAGCATGTCTGCAAAGTTAACGGTAATATTCTTTATTCTAATCTGTTTTGAGATCGGGGCGGTGCTGGTCTGCATTCCGTGGTTTCAGTATTGGACTAATAACCAGTTCCTGATGGTGGCGGCCGAGAAGCTCCACTCACCTGGAATAATCCGCTTCATGATGAACGGATATGTTCGAGGCGCGGTGACCGGGCTTGGCCTGTTCAATATCGTTCTTGGGGTGTGGGAATGGGTTAACTTCAAACAGACAGTCATATCATTCCAGACGGAGGCCGGATCAAATGATATCGGTTCACGACCGTCCGGTCCCTCTGTTGTATCTAATAACTGACCGAAAGGCCGGCTCGCCGACTGATGGCGCGACCGTCGCCCAGTTGGCTGAATTCCTGCTTGACGCGGCTGAGGCCGGCGTGGACATGATTCAGATTCGCGAGCGGGATCTTTCTGGTCGCGAGCTTTTCGAGCTTACCAAGGCCGTATTCGAATCAACGAAGCCTTATGGCGCCGACGTCTTCGTGAATGACCGAGCCGATATCGCCGCGGCCCTGCCCGGCGTCGGCGTTCACCTTACCACGCGATCCATCCCCGCCAACGTAGTTAGAGCAGCTTTCGGCGGCAAATTGAAGATCGGTGTTTCTACTCATTCTCTTCAAGAGGCAAAGACCGCGGAGGAAGGAGGAGCGGATTTCGTCGTCTTTGGTCCGGTATTCGAGACGGCGAGCAAGAAGCAATATGGAGCGCCGGTTGGGATTGCCGCTTTGGGCGAGGTCGCGGCGCGGGTTACGATTCCCGTCTTTGCGCTAGGCGGCGTCAATCTGAGCAACTATAGAGAAGCGCTTGACGCCGGCGCTGTTGGTATAGCCGGGATTTCAATCTTCAATCAGGCAAGCGATGTGGCTGACGTAGTCCGGGCGCTCAAAGGACCGGGAAAATGAAAACAGTCCTGACTATCGCCGGCTTCGATCCATCCGCCGGAGCCGGCGTGTTGGCCGACATAAAAACGATCGGGGCGTTCGGATGTTTTGGCGTGGCGGCCGTCACCGGCATAACCGAGCAAAACACTCTCGGCGTGTTCGGCGCGCGCGGCATTGAACCCGAACTGGTTTCTCGTCAGATCAAAGTGCTGCTGGAAGACTTCCACATAGCCGCGGCAAAGACAGGAATGCTGCCAACGCCGGAGTGCGTCATGGCGGTCGCCGACGCATTATCGGAGGCCCGAATTCGCAACCTCGTCGTCGACCCTGTTTTAAGATCGACCAGTGGTTACCTGTTCGCGGATTCCGGTGTTATCGACGCTCTCGTGAAGTACTTGTTCCCCCTTGCTTCATTGGTGACGCCGAACGCAAGCGAAGCAGCGCTAATCACGAAGATCGACGTGAAAGATATCGAGTCAATGGAACGCGCGGCGAGAGCGATCGTCGACCTTGGAGTAAGAGCGGTCCTGGTCACGGGCGGCGATCTTGAAGGCGGAATGGCAACCGATGTCCTCGTAACTAGCGATCGAACCGTGGCGATCAGCGAGGAGAAAGTGGCTTCAATAAACACGCATGGGACGGGATGCGCGCTTTCCTCGGCAATTGCTTGTTTGCTCGCGATGGAGGGCTCGCTCGAAGAATCGATTAGAAAGGCAAAGCGCTACGTGGCGGAAGCAATACGAACGGCGCCGGGATTGGGTAAAGGCAGGGGTCCGCTGAATCTATAGAGTTTTGAATCTAATGGAGGCCGGTTGAATCTAATGGAGGTCCGTTGTGATCTATCGGGGGTCCGTTGAATCTATCGGCATTGTTAACCCTCCGTTAGGAGGGTCATGTTTATAGCAGGGATCGAGCTTGGCATCCGCCCTCCGTAGGAGGGCCATGTCCATCTGTGTTTCAATGGACCAGTATCTTCCGAATTCGACACAGCGCCCGCTTGAATGCTACGCCAGAGGAGATCCAGAAGGCGAGCAGCACGATGACGAGGATTAATGAGAAGTCGTCACACCCCCGTCTGCGCTCCGTCATCTTCTGAAAGAACATGGAGTCGGCGTTCCGCCAGGCCTCACGCTTGGCGGACATAATGCCTTCTCATAAGCGATGTGTCCTTCGATATCACGGTTCTCGGCGGCTGTCGACGCAGCCGATTGTCATCCAAACTAGGCGGATCAAACCACCTGATCGACGAACTGGGTTGCGCGAACTCTCAATAGACGTAAGATATCATAATGGACAACGATCGCAGACAGTTCTTAATCGGCGCCGCAAGTCTTGCCCTCTCGAGCGTCCCATTCAGCAATGCCGTTCTCGGTCAAAACAAGACAGGCGCGAGGCTTGTCCTGCTTGGCACTAAAGGCGGACCCAGTGTGGGTGAATTCCGCAAGAACGCCTCGACGCTCCTCTTGATAAATGGCGCGCCCTACGTGATCGACTGTGGCTATGGCGTCTCACGGCAACTGATCGCCGCAGGCGCGCCGCTAGCCAGGCTGCGTTATATCTTCATCACGCATCATCATTCCGATCATAACCTCGAATACGGGGCCCTGCTCTACAACGCGTGGGTTACCGGTTCACCGCTGCGCATAGACTCATACGGCCCTACTGGATTGGAGGCGATGACTCAGGCTTTCTTCGAATACTCGAAGTTCGACATCGAAACCCGTATCGCCGATGAAGGGAGGCCGGATCTCCGCAAGCTGGTTGCCGCTCATGACTTTTCCGGGCCGGGCGTAGTGCTGCGGAACGATGACGTGAAGGTAACCGCACGCCGTGTGCGTCACCCGCCGATCGCCGAAGCCTATGCGTTTCGATTCGACGCAAAGGATCGATCGGTCGTGATCTCAGGCGATACCGCTTACGCGCCCGAGCTGGCTGATTTCGCGAAGGACGCCGACGTGCTCGTGCACGAAGTGATGTACCTGCCGGCGGTCGACACGCTGTTGAAGCGAGTGCCGAACGCGGGCCGCTTGCGCGAACACCTGCTGGCGAGCCACACCGTGCCTGAGGACGTCGGCAGGATCGCAGCTCAGGCCGGCGTGAAGACTCTGGTGCTATCACACTTCGTGCCCGGTGATGACAATACGATAACCGACGAGATGTGGACCGCCGGCGTTCGCAAACACTTCAATGGCCGCATCGTCGTCGGAAGAGACTTGATGGAGATCTAGCAACGTTACCGAAGGGAGGTTTCAATGGAGGGGTCGTCGGCAAGCGGCCGGACTGAGTCTATCAACGGCATCGGGATGTACTACGAAACCAAAGGAGAAGGTGAACCGCTGGTCCTCCTTCATGGCGGCGGGGGCGCGGGCGCAAACTGGGAACTAATCTTTAAGGAGCCGCCCCGAGGATACCGGCTGATCATACCTGATATGCGCGGGCATGGCGGATCAACTAATCCTTCGAACGAGTTCAGCTTCCGTCAATTGGCGCTCGACGTATTCGCGCTTCTGGACCAGCTTGGCGTCGAGCGATTCAAGGCAATCGGCTTGAGCCTGGGCGCAAAGACTCTGCTCCACGTGGCCACTCAACAGCCGAGCCGCGTCCAGGCCATGGTTCTGGTCAGCGCAACACCCTATTTCCCTCGCCAAGCCCGCGCGGCGATGGGCGCGTTGACGATCGAGACCAGGACCGATCAGGAATGGCGCCAAATGCGAGAATGGCACAGACACGGCGATGAGCAAATCCGGCTGCTATGGAGTCAAATGAACACCCTCAAAGACAGCTACGATGACATGAACTTCACACCTCCGTATTTGTCGACGATTGCGGCCCGCACGTTGATAGTGCATGGCGACCGCGATCCGTTGTATCCGGTCAACCTCGCGATGGAAATGTATTCTTCGATCCCTCGATCTTATTTGTGGGTGGTTCCAAACGGAGGGCACGGCCCGATCTTCGGCAACCTCAGTCGAGTTTTCGTCGAGACCGCGCTGGCGTTCCTTAACGGCGAATGGGAGAGCAAATAGCTCGCGGCTGACGTGGCGCTGTTGCATCCACAACGCGTGAAAGTCATGGCCGTCCAGGAGCGCTCAATCATGATCAAGCCATCATCGTTCTCCATGATTGAGTAGCGGATTGGCCGCTGATCGATGCTGCTCCTCGGCTCGCTTGGCAGCGTTGATCAGCGTTACGAAGTCCGCGCAAATCAGCGGTTGGTTCCGTTGTTTCCTGTTTAGGTTATCGCCGCCGCGGGCTTATACTACTCCGGGCTGGCGCCTTCGTTCATCGACTCGATCGATTATGACGGAAGGCGTCACGGTGTAGGGATCAACAATGATCGAGATCGACGACGGCGCGCCGTATTTTTCGCTTTCACTGCTTGACGGCGCACACTGGTCTTTTCCTGAAGACGCCGCGGGCAAGCCGGCGCTCTTCATCTTCTTCGAAACAGATTGTCCAACCTGCCATCTCACGATTCCCTACATCAACCGCCTGGCTCAACTCGTCTCCGAATCCGCAAGCATCGTAGGCATATCTCAGGACGGTGAGGAACAAACCCTCACGTTAGTCAAACGTCTGCCAATCTTATTTCCGGTTTTACTTGATACCGGGCTCGGTGTTACGCGGGCGTTCGATCCGGTGGCGGTTCCAACGCTCTTTCTGGTCAATGCGGCGGGACGGATCATCAGGACCCAGATCGGTTTCAACAAGCAAGAGATCAACGAGATTGCATCGGCGATTGCGACCGCGGGCGGCTTCGAGCCGCCGATGATTGCCGAACCGTTCGATGGCAATCCGGATCGAAGAGTAGGCTGCGTGTCGCGTCATCTCGAGCTGCTCGGCGAAGGCGAGGAGGCCGAGCCGCTCGGCCTGTACTCCAAACGGGCGGCGCATGCGTCGCGTTTAGTCCTGGACGACTCGGCCGACGCTTATGAGTACTGCGCTCAGGCGTTCGCCGATCCTCTTCCAGTGGTTCCTCCAACAGTGGAACGAGTCGACCGAATGCTGAGTCAAACCGAGTTGGATCCAACGGAAATCATTGCTCACATTCCGCCAAACTACGGCGCGGCTACGGTCGAAAAGATCGCCGCCAACGCCGTGATGGCCGGGTGCGCGCCAGAGATGATGAGAGTTCTGATCCCGTTGATCAGAGCCGTATGCGACGAGCGATTCAACATACATGGAATCCAGGCGACTACGCACTTCGCCGCGCCTCTCGTGATCGTCAATGGCCCGCTTCGTCATGAGCTGGGATTCGCGAGCCGCGGGAATGTTTTCAGCAACGTTGCGAGGGCGAACAGCACACTGGGGCGGGCTCTGCAGTTGATACTGATTAACCTCGGCGGCGCGCGTCCCGCTGAGATCGATATGTCCGCCCTTGGGAATCCGGGCAAGTTCTCATACTGCATAGCGGAAAATGAAGAAGACAGCCCGTGGGAGCCGCTTCACGTCGAGCTTGGCTTTGCGCCTTCGCGGAGCACCGTCACGCTATTCGCGGGCGAGGCGCCGAGCGGCGTCAGCGAGCACAACGCCAGGCTGGGTGAAACGGTGTTGAAGGCGATTGCAGCCAGCCTTGCGACAGTGTGGAGCTATCGATTATGCGCAATGGCTGAAGCAGTCGTGGTGATCTGCCCCGAGCATGCGAAGACGATCGCAAGAGCCGGCTTCACCAAACAATCGGCGCGCGCCTTTCTCTTTGACAACACCGGCGTGCCGCTCAAGGCCTACCAAAACACCGATGGCGAGGGCGTACAATTCGTGAGAGCTTACGAAGAGGTATTGATCGGCGGCGAGCCTTGCTATAGAAAGTTCCGGACGCCGGAATCGATAAAGATCATTGTAGCGGGCGGAACCGCGGGCAAGTTTTCCGCCGTCATCGGGAGCTGGTCTACTGGCTCACGCGGCAGTCAAATGGTTACTTATCCGGTATGACGCAAGCCGATGTATATGCGCGCGCTCGTTGTCCAGTCTGAGAAAGCCTGCAAGGCTGAAGTCCGCGCCGCATCCGGTAAATTAAGGAGCGATCGAGATGCCTACAATACTAATCAATCCACTCGATGAGACGCCGCGCGCGCAAGGCGTTGCGGCGCCAAGACTCAAGACGCTCGAAGGAAAGGTCGTAGGTCTTCTCGATATCAGCAAGCCTGGAGGCGGCGTTTTCCTGGATCATCTCGAGCGCCTGCTTCGCGAGCGTTATCGAGTGGCCTCGGTGGTGCGGGAGACTAAGCCAACTTTCACCAAGCCCGCTCCGGCCGAGGTGCTTGAAAAGCTGCGGCGGCGCAATGTCGACGCCGTCATAGAAGCCCTGGCCGACTGAGGGTCGTGCACGACGTGCAGTTTGCACGATACGATACGACTCGAGAGCCAGGGCGTTCCCGCGATACCGGTAGCCACCGCCGAATTTGCCACCGCGGCGCGGGCTCAAGCGAGCGCGCTGGGCCGGCCTGGCTACGATGCGGTCTACGTCGGCCATCCCGTTCAAGATCAAACCCGGGAAGAGATCGAAGCGAAGGCCGAAGCCGTGTTAGAGGAGATAGTCTCTCGACTAATCATCGAAAATTGATGAATGATGAATGAAGGGGAATTGATGATTGATGATTCATGATTGATGATTGATGATTGATGATTCATGATTGCAGCATCTACTCGCAATCCGCAATCCGCAATCCGCAATCCGCAATCCGCAATCATCATTCATCAATCCGCATTCATCATTCATCATTTCACTTCGGCGTCTTATACACCTGTCCGGCTTTCATTACGAATGCGACCTTGCCGAGCGCGTGAATATCCTCATCCGGGTTCCCTTCAACGGCTATGATGTCGGCCACCTTGCCCGATTCGATCGAGCCGAGTTGCTTGTCCATCCTCAGCAGGTTCGCGGCCGTTACCGTAGCCGCCTTTATCGCGTCAATCGGCTTCATTCCATAATCGACCATTCTATAGAACTCACGCGCGGACGTTCCGTGCTCGAACGCGCCTACGTCGGTTCCGAAGACGATCTTCACGCCCATCGTCATTGCTTTCCGGAAGACTTCCTTGTGATGCGCGACTATCCGGCGCCGCATATCGGTGTCGTCCTCCCGAGTCTCCGGGATGTACACCGAGAGAGTAGGACACCAGAAGGTTCCGTGTTCGACCAGGAGTTTGAGCGCTTCGTCGTCCATTAGCATTCCATGCTCGATCGAACGGACCCCTCCGCGTATCGCGTTCTTGGCTCCGTCGCCTCCGTAAGCGTGAGCGGCAACGTCGCGGCGCCAGCGCCTCGCTTCTTGAACGACCGTGCGAACCTCTTCCAGTGAAACCTGGCTGAGCGGCTCGAGCGTAACCGGATCCACATGGCGAAGAGTGCCCGTCGCGTAGAGTTTTATCCAGTCGGCGCCGTACTTCACCTCGCGCCGTATCTCGGCGATCATTGCGTCGCGCGAATCGGTGACCGTTGCGGGATCGGGAATCGGAATGTCGGGATTCAATCCCGCGTTATTCATGTGCCCGCCGGTTATGGTCAGGGCGTAGGTTGATACGAACAGCCGAGGTCCGGGAACGACGCCCTGATTGATTCCGTCGCGGAGCGCGACATCCGCGAACCCCGCCCCTTCGCTGTCCAGATCTCTCATCGTCGTGAAGCCCGCTTCGAGATCCTTCCTGGCGGCGGCCACGCCCTGGACGGTTCGAAAGGCTTGAGACTTGGTCACCACCGGCGGCGCGCCACGCTCGTCCTCAGGCTGCAGCAGTACGTGCGTGTGGCAGTCAATCAAACCGGGAAGAACAGTGTAGGCCGAGAGGTCTATTATTTTCGCGCCCGCGGGAATACTCGCGTTGGCGCCCGCTTGCTCGACGCGTTCTCCTCTGACGATCACCACGGCGTTCCGCGTAACCGAACCATCAGTGGGATTGATCAGCCGGCCGCATCGAATTGCGATGACCTGGCCGGTCTGCGCGAAAGTCTCGAGGCAAACCACGGAGCTTAGAAGTAACGCCGCGGCGGCAAGAACCATCAGTCGAATCTTCGTCATTATTTGCTCTCTTTCATTTTTGTATTTGAAGGTATACTTTTACAGGCCTCTTGATTACCGAAAAGCGCGGCGGTAGTCAAGCGGCAAGAATATGGAACTTCCGGGGGCTCCGGCGTGAATTAGCTATGTAGTCGGCAGCCGACTTGTCACCAAGAGCCAGTGTCACCAAGAGATCGATGACGTTAAGCACTTCGTTAGGCGATTACGAACTGTTGCGGCTGATGATGGCCGGGGACGAAGGCGCTTTCACGATGCTCTATCAAAGGCGGCAAGGCGGCGTCTATCGCTTCGCGATCCAGATGTCGGGCTCGGAATCCATCGCCGAGGATGTAACGCAGGAGGTGTTCCTCCTCCTAATGCGAGAGGCTGCCGGCTACGATCCAGCGCGCGGATCCCTTTCCGCGTACCTTTACGGCATTGCGAGGAATTTTGTGCTGAGGCGGCTGCACCAGGAACAGCGGTTCACCCCTATAGACGATGATCGCGATTCGCGTGGCGATTCCGGCCGATTCGCCGCTCGGGGCGATTTGCTGGCGGATCTCACCCGGAGTCAAACGATCGACATCGTGAGAGCCGCGGTGCTGTCGTTGCCGCCGCGATACAGGGAAGTGGTAGTGCTGTGCGATCTGCAAGAGATTAGCTACGCGGAGGCCTCGGCGATACTGGACTGCGCCGTAGGCACGGTCCGTTCCCGGTTGCACAGAGCTCGCGCCTTATTAGCGGAGAAGCTACGAGTGGCGACTGTGAGCGCGCCGGAACCGGTCACGGCGGCGAGGTGTTTTGCATGAAGTGTCATGAGTTTCAATCAGTGGTGGTTGACTTCGCGCGCGAACAACTGATGGGCGCCGCAATGCGCGATGCGGCCTTGGCTCACGCTGGATCGTGCGAACGATGCGCGGCGGCAATCGCTAATGAGCGCTCCATGACCGTAGCGCTCAACGCGCTGGCCGAAAGCCATTCCCGCTATGAAGCGCCGGCCGGGGTCGAGGTCAGACTCCTTGCGGTTTTTCGCGAAAAACAACGGAGCGCGGCGCCGGTTTTCAGTGCCCACCCGGCGCTATGGCGGCCGCTCACGTGGGCGGCCGCTGCGGCTGCGGTGGTAATCATAGCGATCGGCGCGACGGCGTGGTTGCAAAAGCCGCCAAGCACACCGGGGCCGCCCGTTTCAGAAACGGTCGGCGTGCAACCATCGACGCCATCCTTGGGCGACAATCCAGCCGCGACCCCGCCGCCGTTTGTAAGCGCCGGTCAGCCTGTTCGCATGGTTCGAGCCAACACTGGCGCTCGGCGCCGGTCCCAAATTGACCCCGCCCGCAACGCGCCGCCCGCCGAGACGGAAACGGCGCAGGAAATAACGACGGAATTCATGCCCTTGAGTTATGTGCAAGGGCCGGCCAGCGACGGCTTGCAGCTTGTGCGAGTCGAGCTTCCCCGTTCGGCGCTGGTTTCTTTTGGATTGCCCGTGAACACCGCGCGTGGCGGCCAGCCGATCAAAGCGGACGTTGTGCTTGGTCACGACGGCGTGGCCCACGCCATCAGGTTTGTGCATTGATAGCGTTATTGTGAAAAAGGAGAATGATGATGAAAAGCAAGAGAGCGATCGTTACTTCACTCAGCGTAGTGGCGCTGTTGCTGAACGGGTTTGCCGCTTCAGCTCAGCAAGAGAAGTCCGAATTGAAAGAGTCCCGTAATATCGTCGTTGAATTGAGCGGATCGGTAAATCAAGACGGCCCTCCTCCGGAATTCTTTTCTTTCCAAGGCGACAATTTCTCGTTCATCAGATCCGAGATGAGCTTCGGCGGCAAAGTAGTGAAGGGCGCGCCGTATTCGGCGCAGATGGTCAACGAAAGCGTTCAGACGCTGGCGGACGGCAATCGAATCGTCCATAGAAACGAGTCGTCCGTCGCCCGTGATAGCGAAGGCCGAACTCGCCGTGAGCAGGTGCTGCACGCAATCGGCCCTTGGACCGCGTCCGGCGAGCCTCAAAAGTCGATCTTCATTCAAGACCCGGTTGCCGGCGTCAACTACGTGCTGGAGCCCGGCGCTAAAACGGCCCGCAAAATGACGGTAGTCACCGTGCACTCCAGCGACGGCCCCGCCCCCGCGGAGGCTCTTCGCAGGCATCCGGGGCCGCCGCCTGAAATCGCGGTGAGTGGCGGCCGCGGAGGACCCGGAGGACCGGGAGTCTTCAATATGCGCGTGGGCGGCCCGAACCGGCATGATGCAAAAGAAGAGTCGCTTGGCAAGAAGATCATCGCGGGCGTTGAAGCCGAAGGCACTCGTTCAACGATTACCATACCGGCGGGCGAGATCGGGAACGAGCAGCCGATACTGATTGTTTCCGAACGCTGGTATTCGCCACAGCTTCAGACGGTAGTGATGAGCAAGCACAGCGATCCGCGCATGGGCGAGACGACTTTCCAATTGACGAATCTAAGCCGCGATGAGCCGGCGCACTCTCTATTCGAGGTTCCCTCCGATTACACGGTTAAGGAGGAGTCCGGTCCGGGAGTCCGGATGCAGATGAAAAAGAGAACGGAGCTATAGTTCAGATAGCGCCAGTGGCGTTCACCAGCAGGACGCTTTATGCGGAACGGGGCGAGACTCAAATTGGAAGGGTCTCGCCCCGCTTCTTGTTTGGAGGCGCCTTCGGATACCAGTGGCCAGACTCGAGCCCTCCCTGGAGTCTGGCCGTTCCATCCCGGCCCTCCAGAGCAGGGCGTTGGAGTCTGGCCGTTTTGGTTGCGCTATTGGTAGCAAGAAATTGGTTCAAGAACGCCGATCATCAGAAAGTCTCAGGTGGGGAAGGGCGGCTTGCCCCCGCTCCCCAGCGAGTTTGAGTGAAGCGAGGGTGGCGGGGGCAAGCCGCCCTTCCCCACCTGAGACTTTCTGGGATTGAACATGGAAATTGGATAGCTCTTCCCCAAAAATGGCCAAGACTCCAGTGGCCCTCCTATTTGACGCTTCCTTCCAAGGCAGCCCAATAGGACGAATAATGAAACTACCCACGCTAGCCTTTGGATAAATGTCATCCTCGTCCGTCCTATCCGCCGCGACATTGACCTCTGAGCAGACGACTGGTAGACATTAACAGCGCATGGGAGATTCTCTAAGTGAAAGACATTTCTCCACGGGCCGTTCGTTATTTCAGGAGGGAATACACGGAGCAGTACGCCGATATGGATTCAATCGAGGAGGTCTGCGCTTTGGATGGCCGCGTCCTCGAGAGAACGGCGCACGTCAACCATGCCATATTGGCCGAACGGCATGGCCTCAATAGCCGCGTGGTCAAGCTGATTCGAAGGAAACCAACCCGGGACCTTGCGGGGTATTACATCCTCTATCCGATCGGTCACGAGTGTCAGGCTTTGATCGAAGAAGGGCGAATCTTGAAGAGCAGTCAACTAACCACGGAGCATATTTGCAAGACCGGCGCGCCGGCGGCGTCGCTTTACCTATCAATGGTGTACGGCGCCGCGAGAGCGTCTCAGGCGTTCCTGATCTATCTTCTGTACAGGGATATTCGCGAGATGATCGGAGAGAATCGGAGTCTCAGATCCATCTTCGTCCGGCCGGTCACTCCCGCCGGTTTCAGAGCCGTTGAGAAGCACGAATTTCAAAGGTTTAGACTGGATTCCGGAATCTATCGAAGGATGATCGATTCACAGCCTTTCATTAATGAAGAATCTCATTAATGAGCCGCGAACGTGCCGGCGAATAATCTGGAAATCATGCGGGCCTTCTGATAGTCTTCTCCGAGTTTGGAATTGCCAGGGCGCTTAGCTCAGTGGTAGAGCACTGTGTTCACACCGCAGGGGTCACTGGTTCGAGCCCAGTAGCGCCCACCATAAACCAGTCCCGCCCGAGGTTGTACTTGAGTCCGTGGAATAACATTTATGATTAGACGCCCTCTTAAACTTTCGAGCCGAAAGGCTGGTCCGGTTTGCGTCATCAAGGTTAGCGGGCGGCTCGATCCCGGAGACGGACCCGATCAGCTTGCCGACCTGGTGGAAGAATTTCTAGACAAAGATGAGATCAGTTTCCTGCTGGATTTGCGCAGCGTAACCTATGTTAGCAGTACGGGCGTGGGAAGCTTGATCAAGACATATCGAGCCGTGTTGAAGAAGAATGGTAAGGTCAAGCTGCTATCACCGTCTCAGTCGGTGAAGAACATCCTATCCATATCCAAGCTTGACGGCGTGTTTGAGATTTTCAGCGACGAGCGAGCGGCTCTGGCCAGCTTTCAAGCGTCTTGACCGCCTGGACTAGCCCTTCTTCTTTGGGGGCGGGTTGTCTTTCTTGTTTGCAGGCGGCGGGTTGGATTTATCCGTTTTATCCCTCACCACTGGCGGACCAGGCGGGTCTTTTTTCTTCTGCTGATCGTCCTTTTTTTGCTCGTACCCCGCTGCGACGCTGCCTGGCGCCGGCAGAGCGGCCATTGCCGGGATGACAATCAATGATACTACTAAGAGGACCTTGTTCATCGGACGCTCAAACCTTCAAACGGCCCATTAGCCTATCAGAAGACAGCCTCGAATGCACCGGCTGGGTAGGATCACGGACCCGCTGCGCCGGGGCCTGACCCGAAGGGGCCAACTACCGTTATGCGCTTACCCTATCGGTGCTGCCGGTAGAATGATGTGATTCGAGGACTTGATCGTTGCCCGTCGGGATTGCTTCATAGCACAGGGCGGTTCCTTGGAGCCTAAGTGGGGAAGTGTGGAAGGATGCCGCGGGTTCCTATTGCCGGTCTATCGCCCCTCATTTCTTGCGCTTATTGACTGCTTCCTTGAGTTGCTTTCCCGCGGCGAATCTCACGGCCTTGGCCGCCGGGATCTTTATGGTCTCGCCGTTGTAAGGGTCGAATCCGCGCCGCGCTTTTCTATGAGATACTCCAAAAGTGCCGAACCCAACCAGCGTAACTTTGTTACCCTTTCGTAAGCTATCGGTCACATGGCCTTTGAACGCGTTAATTGCTCGTTCTGCCTCCGCTTTTGTTATCGAAGCCGATACGGCGACCTTCTCTATAAGATCCCCTTGATTCATAGCTTCCTCCCAGATATTGTGGCCGACTGGTAGCGCGCACTCTAAATATTGTGTTCGCTACCTCGCGTTTATAGCATCCGGGCGAAGCCAGTGTCAATAAAATAATGCCGAAGAACGCCTCGAAAGTGGTTCGGAGAGCCTTGTTGAAGGCTTTGCCATTCGCGGCAACGTCTCTGAAAGAAAACTTGCAGAGGCTGATGCGCCTCGGACTTCAGCCTGTCTGGTGGCGGGGTCATAGAGTGTTGTTCTTCGGACAAACTCCGTCCGCGGCCAAATCGGGGAAAGAAGTTTCTCGCAAAGACGCAAAGATCGGCGCAAGAGTCGCAAAGAAGGCGTCCGAGCAAAATCAGATTCTTCGGGTTTGCTTCGCGGGCGGGATTCTTGTTATCAGGAGGAGAAGGTTTAAAAAAACGCTGGCCTCACTGTGAACGCGGATGGACGCTTTCTGACGATGCTACCGTTGGATTCGGAATCTGAGCCTTTTTGCGAGAGGTATGCAGACTGAAGTCCACGACACACAAGAGGGCGGGCACGGAAGCCCGCCCGTACATTATGTTTCTGCCCTCAGTTGAAAACTTTCTTTGGCGCTTTCTTATCTCACAAAGGTAAAAGGCAACGAGAATCGGCCGCTGCCAATCGGGCTCTCAACCTTAACGATCACTGGAACGCTTCCAGGAATAAGCTTCTTTAACTTCTTCTTTGTCCCGAATAACTCCGTCACCGTGCCATCCCCCTGCCGCGGCCCTGTGTAGAAGGTCGTCGGCAGCGCGACGTCGCCGCCATCCCTGCCGACGATCACCTGGGAATCGTCGGCCAGGAAACCTGATCCTGCAATTCTTAGCGAAGCGCCGCCATCCGGGCCTGTCGTGTATTCAACAGAGGTCACGGTAGGGTATCCCGCGCGCAGTCTCAGCGATCCCCCGTCCACCTTGCCGCTTACTTCAAAAGTGTAGGGTACGCCGGCTCGCACGTTGAGAGTTAAGAGTGATCGGGCTCCAATGCCGTTTGCCGGCGGAGCGTCATCATTGCAAGCGAGGCGAATCAGCGAACCACATCCGCCAAGATAGACGCTCAACACCGTGTCGTAGTCGCTGCCTGACGTGTCAACTCCCATAACCGTATCGGCGCTCGATGTGAATGCGTACCAGACCGAATTAGCGTTGACTCCGCCCGCGCACGACGCCGGGTCATCCGGCGCCGACGTAGCCAGCCGCGTGTCCAACGTGTCGGAGTAAGGGACTGCGTTGATGACCGTAGCGCCCAGGCACGCGTCATTAGCCGGGGGAAGTGGGCCTCCGCCTGTTGATCCGAAATCGACCTGACCGAAGAAAATCTCTTGTTTGTTGGCGCGAGTGTCCACCCAGAGCAGATGGGTCTTGCCCCGGCCGCCGGCCAGTCCAATATAGTCGCCAATGCCGATTGACGAGCCGTTCGCTCCTCGAACGTCGCTCTGAGTCTTCGGATTAGTAAGCGCCGAGCTCACCTTGATATCTTCAAAGGCCGTGGCCCCATCCGTCGAGCGCGACAAGTAGGCATTGAGCGATGCTCCCGCTGGATCATCCCGGCGGTCGTAATAGGCTACGTTGATCGCGCCAGTCGCGGCGTCGACTCGAACCCAAGGGAAGAACTGATCTCCAAAACCAACCGTGCTGACCCTGACCGGGGGCCTCGGTGTGGGCCGATTCCCGTTCGGCGCCGGGAACTTTTCGATGAAAACGTCAGCGTCGGCCCTATTGAGAGTCTCCGCCCACACGACGTAGATCATGCCTCGATTCGGACCCGCGCCGCGGTCGCAATCGATGACCGGAAAGCTGTTCATTCTTGGAACGCCTTGGATCAACATCGTCGGATTTGGCGGCGAAAGCGAGCCAATGAAATTGTGGATATTGACGTCTCCGCCCGGCGCCGCATCTGAAGAAAGAAAGGTGACGCCTCCATCGGTCGATGCATTGAACAGGATGACTTTGGGACTGCCGATCCCTTCCCAAGCGGCGTAGACTTCCCCATTTGGTCCAGTCGTAATCGAACCTCCACGCATGTCTCCCTCGTGGCTGATCGCCCTCGACGTTGAGAAGGAGGCGTCACCCGGCCGGCGATAAGAAAAACGCAACGTGGCTCGCGGACTCCCGAACGGATCTAAATCGGTGCTGCTCCAGACCGCGTACACCGTGTTCTTGAACGGGCTGGATGGCAAGGCGTCAACAGTGATGTAGCATTTGTCGTTCAGCTTTGGATTCGACGACAAGCCGTCTTCATAGGTAACCGCCGAGGGGTTTGAAAAGGTCCGTCCGCCATCCGTCGATTTGAAGACGTATACTCCGCTTGCGCGGCTGAAGTTGTCGAGCATCAGGGCGCAGGCGTAGAACACGCCATTGGCGTCGCAGGCGACAGCGGGGTCCGTCGCGAGGCCGAATACTCTCTCGTTGGTCTCGAGAGGCAAAAGCGAACTTCCCCAACTCAGTCCCCCATCGGAGGAATAGTAGTAAGCGACTCGGCTCGTACCCGCGCCTGCCGTTCCGCCTCCGACGATCACCTTGGACACGCCTACGATGTTCCGCTCGTCAACGGGACTGACTGCTATGGATGTTTCATCGCGGGGATCGGCATCGGCGGCGGGGCTGACCCTGACGTCGGCGCGTAAAACGAATAGCGCCCCTTGTGCGCGAGGTTTCAGCAAGAATCCGTTAATACAGATTAAGATGACTGATGTTAGGACGACTACCCTTATCACTAACGCCTCCTGGCCGGAAAAGCCGGTTACCGCCGTAACTCAGGCTCGTGGGAGTAAGAGATACTTCCACAGTGCTCACGAAGCGCGCAAGTTAGCCAGGGTCTGTCGGCGAGCCTTCCATCGAACCGGCGCCGAAGCGGGAAACCGGCGGCGCATCTCAGTATTTTTGATCCGAAGAAACTTGGATTCCGCTGATGTGATTGGCTGGACGGCCACGGTAATCAGCAGCGCGCCATGTGATCGCCCACTCCGTGCACTATGTCCTCGATCGTGAGAAAGTTGGGTATGGCCTCGTCGGGTATTTTGATCTTGAAGGTTTCTTCCAGCCGCAACGCAATGTTGAGCGCGTCAAGCGAGTCCGCGCCAAGGTCCTTCATCAGGTGAGTCGAATTGGTGAGAGCGTCGGGCTCGACTCGCAGCTCCGAACAAATTATGTTCTTAACGGTGTCTTCTATAGATTGAACAGCTTCTCTGGTCATCATCAGATTTCACCTCGGACTAGATTCCGCTCGTATTCAGCAATGTGCCGCGAACCCGCTCAACCCGAGAACCCGCGAACGGCGAGCACCGCGTTATTGCCGCCGAACCCGAAAGAATTCGACATTGCGGTCCTGATCCCGGCGGGGCCGCCGATGCTCCTGCATCCTTCCGTCACATAGTCGAGATCGCACTGCGGGTCGGCTTCTTCATAATTAATGGTCGGCGGTATGACCTTGCATTCAACGGCGAGAGTAGTTGCTATGAACTCAATGGCTCCGGACGCTCCCATCGAGTGGCCAAGCATCGATTTGCTCGAACTCACGGGAATCTCATAGGCCCGGCTCCCAAACACTCGCTTTATCGCTTCCGTTTCGGAGGCGTCATTCAGTTTAGTCGCGGTGCCATGCGCGTTTATGTAGTCTATTTCCTCCGGGCCCGTTCCCGCGTCTTTAAGCGCGCGCATCATTGCATGAGCCTCGCCTTCAGGATCTGGAAAAGTAATATGCGCGGCGTCAGCGGTGGATCCGTAGCCGAGCACCTCGGCGTGGATCGTCACGCCACGCTTCAAAGCGGAGTCCAGGCTCTCGAGCACGACTATGCCTGATCCCTCGGCCAACACAAACCCGTCGCGGTTGGCGCTGAAGGGCTTGCAGGCGCGCCCCGCCGGTTCGTTCTTGGTCGACAGCACCCGCATTTCTTTCCATGCCTCCATCACGACCGGCGTCACGGGCGCATCGGCTCCGCCGGCAATGACTCGTTCCGCGTGACCATACCTGACTATATGAAACGCCTGGCCTATGGCGTTGGCCCCAGAAGAGCAAGCGGTGGTAATCGTGATGTTCGGACCTCGCGCCTTGAATCGAATAGCTATATTGGAAGAAGGCGCGTTGTACATTGACTTTGGTATCGCGATCGCCGACCGCCGCCCCTGGCCGTTGGAGAAGAACGCGCCGCAAAAATCCTCGATGGACCTCTGCCCTCCGAAGCCGGTGCCCAGTATCACTCCCGTATCGAAACCGTCCAAATCACCGTTCAGGAGATTAGCTTCTTTGACCGCCATATCGGTGGCCGCCAGAGCCATCTGCGAGACTCGATCGAGCCGCGTCATTTCGCGCTCATCGAAGAATTCTTCCGGATGAAAGTCGCGGCACATGCCGGCAATGGTGGTGCGGAGCGCGGAGGTGTCGAAATCATCGATCGCCGAGATTCCGCTACGCCCCGCCGTCAGCGAAGACCAGAACCGCTCTTTGCCCACGCCCACTGGTGAAACGACGCCGATCCCTGTTACTACAACGCGTCTGGTCATATTAGGCTAATCAGTCCGCCCTTCAGTGAATGATCTCAAACCGCTTCCCGATCCGCCGCATCGAATCGAGCAATCGCCCCACATGTTCGGCGGTGTGCGTCGCCATCACGCTGATTCGCACGAGACTGTGTGACACAGCCGGAGCTAACACGGGGTTCGTGTATATTCCTTCTTTCAAGAGATCCCAGAAGAACCTGCATACCAGGGCCTCGTCGTCGATGACCACCGGGATTATTGGCGTCATGCCATTAAGTAACCGGTAACCCATTGAACTGAGCTCGCGCCTGATTTCGTCGCCGGTATTCTGTAGCCGGGTCCGCCGCTCGGGTTCGCGTTCCATTATCTCGAGCGACTTCAACGCGGCCGCCGCGTTAGCGGGCGCAAGTGAAGCCGAGTATACGAAGGCCCTGGAGTGATGCTTCAAAAACTCGATTACGTCGCGCCTGGACGCCACGAATCCTCCGATGGACGCCAGCGACTTCGAGAACGTCCCCATCACGATATCGACGTCTTGCTCGACGCCGAAATGCTCAGCCGCTCCGCGTCCCTCCTTGCCAAGCACGCCCATGGAGTGAGCTTCGTCGACATACACCCGAGCGCCGTAACGACGAGCGAGTTTGACGATTTCCGCAAGGTTGGCCGTGTCACCCTCCATCGAGAAAACGCCGTCCACCACGATTAACCGTCCTTCGTCGGCAGGCAGGCTGTCGAGGATCTTCTTCAGGTCGTCCATATCGTTGTGGCGGAATCTGGTAGTCTTGGCGAAAGAGGCTAGGCAACCGTCCAGTATCGAGGCGTGAATGTTGCGGTCGGCGATGATAACGTCGCCCTTTTGCGCGATCGTGGAAAGCGCGCCGAAATTGGTTTGAAAACCCGTTCCGAACGCCAGCGCCGCCTCCCGTTTCATGAATCTAGCCAGTTCCTCTTCGAGCCGGACGTGGAGATTGGTAGTTCCGTTCAGCATGCGCGAACCCGAACAACCCGTGCCGTATTTCTTTACCGCTTCGATTGCAGCCGCTTTTACTTCCGGGTGAGTCGTCAATCCTAAATAGTTGTTAGAGCCGAACATCAAAACGCGGTTGTCACCCATGAAGACTTCGGCTTCGCCGCAATCGACGGCGCCGGCGAATTCGGTGAAATAAGGATAGAGGCCGAGGGTTCGGAATTCATCCGCTTTGGTGAAAGCGGAAGCCTTCTCGAAAATGTCTCTCACACCTTTTTCCATCTTCTGCTGCATAACGCTTCCGATACACCTCGCTCTTGGCGGCTCTTAGATCAGCAGAAATAAACTAATCTGTGATATGTCCTTCTGTGATGCGGGGTATTATAGCGTAAATTCGCAACAGGGCAAGCCGCAAAGGGTGAAACCGGGTGCGATTATGAGTGGGGCTCTCTTCCTTGCTTGGACATCCCGGTCTCATTAGCACCTCGATTCATCGAGGTGTTCGCGAGCCGTCCTGTCCACCGAACTGTTTTACATTTTGATCGATTGAAGAAGACAAACCGCTGAAACGGTTGTATGTCATCAGGGCTTCGATTAACACACCTCACTGAAGTGAGGTCTGGAGTTTGGCCATTCTTATTCTCAACTCCGTAGGAGTGACCTGTCTGTAGCAACGAGGTAAACCGAAGAATTAACATGCGGGTGATGTGGTCTCAACTCCGTAGGAGTGACCTGTCTGTAGCAACGAGGTAAACCGAAGAATCAACATGTGGGTGATGTGGTCTCAACTCCGTAGGAGTGAACTGTCTAGCAACCAGCCCACCTCATTGAGATCGCGGCGCGTTCGCGCGACTGATGCAGTGCCTGGAGTTTGTCATTTCTAAATTGACCCTCCGTAGGAGGGCCTGGAGTTTGGCCATTTTTGGTTGCGCTTTTAGTAGCAAGAAATTGGCTCACGTTCGCCGATCATCAGAAACTCTCAAGTCGGGAAGGGCGGCTTGCCCCCGCTCTCCAGGCAGTTTGAGTGAAGCGGGGGCAAGCCGCCCTTCCCGACCTGAGAGTCTCTGGGATTGAACATGGAAATTGGATATAGCTCTTGCCGAAATGGCCAAACTCCAGACCCCCGTCGGAGGGAGGCCTCCGTCAAGAGGGCCAACGCGCCTCGATCTCAATGAGGTGGGCTGGTTGCCAGACAGGTCACTCCTACGGAGTTGAGACCACATCACCCACACGTTGATTCTTCGGTTTACCTCGTTGCTACAGACAGGTCACTCCTACGGAGTTGAGAATGGCCAAACTCCGAACCTCACTGAAGTGAGGTGTTAATGAGAGCCAACGCGTCACCCTGAAGAGGCACTGCAGCCGACTACAATAAACGAAGCCCACTCTTAATCGCACGTGGTGAAACTCGGCCCCATGATTGATGCGGTTTAGCACTACTTTCGCGACGAATACTCCCACGGGCGGCATTTCGTCACATAACGCGCTCTTCAGCATTAACGGCGATAAGCTCAAGTCGCCGCCTTGCCATCTTGTGTACTCCAACGGAACCTGAGATAGAGTTGCTCGTTCACGTCCCGAATGATGGCGTCAACCGCGTCGAGAAGTATTTCGGGCCGCCGCTCTACTTCCTTCTCGACTTCAGTCACTCGGCTGGAGCCGGTCTTGACCGACGACTTGAACAGGGCCTTGACCTTTAAGAAAAAGGGCAAGCCCGCGTCGGCCCCCAACTCCGTTTGCAGACTCGCCTCTAACTCGGTCCGATCTCGCTGCTTGATCACGATTCGCGCGAGCCATTCAGCCGCGTCTTCCTTGGCCTGTGTCGGGAGGGACAGGTTGTGTGGTTCCGCGGTCAACTGGGTGTCCATTTGCCAGATCATTTCCAACAGCACGTTCCACCAACTGACGTCTTGCTTGAACAGGTCGAACTCAGCTTCCGCGTCGAAGTACACAACAGCAAAACCATCTTCAGCCAGGAGTTCCCGCAGACGCAGCAACTCGGTTGTCTTGCCGCAGCCGCGATGGCCGGTAAGCAGCAATCGAGCGAAGGAGCCGCCGCGCTCGGCATCGAGTTGCACGTAGCGCGGGTCGCCGCTTTCAAGCGCCTCGTCAGGAATCAGCATGGCGTAAGCTTCGGCGGTGGTTTCGGCAACACGTTGCTCGATTGGCTGACCGTCTCGATCTCTGGTCATCGCGGACATCTTACAGTTTGGCGGAATGACCGAACAAGCAAAGGGCGATGCGATTTCTGAAGTGAGCGGGTTTCTTGAGCCAACTGTGTTAAACCCCCGAATCCCACCCACGGCAGTGGGTGGATAGTTCAAGCTCAACCTACGAAGAGAGAGCCAGGTGAGGCGCGCCCGGAATCCCACCCACGGCAGTGGGTGGATAGTTCAAGCTCAACCTACGAACCGGGAGCCAAGCGAGGCGCGTCCCCAAATCCCACCCACGGCAGTGGGTGGATAGTTCAAGCTCAACCTACAAGGAGCGGGCCCGCCGTCGCTTCCCCGAATCCCACCCACGGCAGTGGGTGGGATTTAGAAAAGGAAGCAAGCTGTGCGTGTGTAGGCTGAGCTTGAACTATCCACCCACTACCGAGGCTGTGTGAAAAGTCGATCAAGTTTTTAAGTCAGAAAATTCGTGCTTCACATTTGACTCGTAACGCATTTTTCGGACTAGCCCTATGCGTTTTGATCCCCCTGTTTTTTGATTATCG
>JAHFUG010000254.1 GCA_023265195.1 Blastocatellia bacterium
GATTCAGATTCAGGATTCAGGATTCAGGATTCAGGATTCAGGATTCAGGATTCAGGATTCAGGATTCAGGATTCAGGATTCAGGATTCAGGATTCAGGATTCAGGATTCAGGATTCAGGAATCAGGATTCAGGATTCAGGAATCAGGATTCAGGATTCAGGATTCAGGATAGGGACCTCCCCAATCATCAATCCGCAATCATCAATCCGCAATCATCAATCCGCAATCATCAATCCGCAATCATCAATCCGCAATCATCAATCCGCAATCATCAATCATCATTTTTCTTCAGCCTCATCACCATCTCGGAATAAGCGCCCACGGCGTGCGCGAGCTCCAGCTTGGAAATCTTCTCGTGAGGCGTGTGTGCGTCCAGTATAGAACCGGGCCCGAATAACAACGGCTTGCCCCAGTTGGTCAGCAATGGAATGTCCGTCGTGAATCTCACGACATCGGTCTCGAATCCGTTGAGACTCTCCATAAAAACCGGTTCGCATTCGAAGATGTACGTTACCTCGGCCCGGCCCGCCGTCGTTCTTTCTATGATGTCCCTGATGGAACCCAAGTCGGTAACGATGCGAAACATCAAATCGGCCTCAGCGGCCGGTGGGATGACGTTATGCGCGACTCCTCCACGGATCATGCCAATATTCATAGTCGCATCGCCGAGCACTTTGTGAGTCGGCAGCGGCGCGCGCCGAAAATCCTCGAGCACGTCGAGCAGCTTCTCGATCGCGGACTCGCCAATCTCGGGATACGCGGAGTGAGCGGCTCGGCCGGCGGTGCTGATGGTCGCCTTCAACGATCCTTTGGACCCCAGGGCCAGCTTGGACTGGGTCGGCTCGCCATTGATCAGATAGCGGCACCTGTTCGGAATCGTATTCGCGGCGCGCGCGCCGGCGCTGCCCGACTCCTCGCCCACGACGAAAAGCAATCCGAGATCAGTCACGCCGGCGGAGGCCAGTTGCTCGCCCGCTTCGATCATCGCCGCGATGATCCCCTTAGCGTCGCATGCGCCCCGGCCGTAAATGAATTCTTCGTCTTCCGTCAGCTCAACATAGGGCGGCACCGTGTCGGTATGCGTCGACAGCACGACATCGGGATTTCCAAGCCGGGCATAGACATTAGGCCGTCCCGGTTCGGCCTCTTGCATTTCGACGGTGAACCCGGCCTTGGATAAGTAGCCGCCGAGGAACTCGGCGACGTTTCTCTCGTCACCGCTGATGGACGGTATCGAGATCAATCGTGAGGTTAGCTCTAATGCATTCATGGCTTAATTTGGTTGCTGTCAACGAGAATTTGCCAGGACTCGAGATCAGCCGGCCGTTATGAGGTTACGCGGTCTTTATGCGGTCCAGGTGCGAATCGCTGGGCGCGCGATAAGGCTCGTAGCACATTCGGCAGCGGGCTTCGTATGACCCGTCTCCAACCTCTATTTGAGAATCGCCGCCGGCGATGCGCTGGGTGTAATGGGCGGGGCTCCCACAGCGTACGCATATTGCGTGCATCTTTGAAACATACTCCGCGACCGCGAGCAGGGCCGGCATAGGCCCGAACGGTCTGCGCAGATAATCCTGATCCAGACCGGCCACGATGACGCGGACGCCTGCGTCGGCAAGCTCCATAGTCACGTCGACTATGTTCTCATCGAAGAACTGAACTTCGTCTACGCCGACCACTCGAACCCCGAATTCGAGCCGCGAGCGGAGATCCGCCGAATCTCGCGCGACGATGGCGTCGACGCCGCGATTATCGCGTGAGATTATCCTCTTTGAATCGAATCTATTGTCAATTGCAGGCTTGAATATCTGAGTGCGCTGGCGGGCTATCTCGGCGCGCCGCACGCGCCGTATCAACTCTTCGCTCTTTCCGCTGAACATTCCACCCGTTATTACTTCGATCCATCCACCTCGTGGACTCAACCCATCCATTCTAACTCCGCTCCTTTTTCAGCCGCGGCGCCTATGCGCTTCATGTATGACAAGAGGCTTATTCTGACAGGCTGTTTCCTTCAATTCAACCTCGACTGCACTCTCCTAAACGCGGAGACGGCGATTTCGTAGCCGGGCTTTAGATCGATGGCGGCCTTGTATTCCTTCAACGCTTCAAAGAGTCTTCCTTTAGATTCATAGACCCTCCCCAGATTGAAGTGAGGGTAAAAATAGCACTCATACCGAGGCGCGCTCATAGCGAGCTTCAACCACTTGACCGAGCCTTCCATATCACGCTTTTCGATCATGTATGCGCCGATGTCGTTGTAAGGGTTGCCGAAATCGGGGTCGACCTCGATCGCGCGATGGCACTCCTCAATCGCTTCGTCCGTCATTTCCATGAAGCTATATGTCCAACCGAGAAATGTGTGCGCCTCCGCGGTTGGGTAGACCTCCAACGACTTCTTGTAAAGTTCGACGGCTTCGTCAAGATCGCGCTGCATTTGAGATTCGTAAGCCAGTTTGAAAAACCGCAACGCCTCGCGTTTGCGCTCTGCCTGCTCTTCGGTCAGCATTTCATCCGCGCCAAACGGCATCCCGCCGATACCCGTGTCGAGCGAGATAAGCTGAGCCACGTTGTGTTCTTCACTCTTATGTTCCATAAAGAATCAGCGGTCAGCGGTCAGCATTCAGCGGTCAGCATTCAGCGGTCAGCATTCAGCGGTCAGCATTCAGCGGTCAGCGGTCAGCATTCAGCGGTCAGCGGTCAGCGGTCAGCGGTCAGCGGTCAGCCCATCAATCCTGAATCCTGCATCCTGAATCCTGAATCCTGAATCCTGAATCCTGAATCCTGAATCCTGAACTGAATCCTGAATCCTGCATCCTGAATCCTGAATCCTGAATCCTAAATCCTAAGTCCTGAATCCTGCATCCTGAATCCTCATCCCTAATATCCAAGGGCCTGACCATCCTTTCTCGGGTCTGAACCGCCCATCAACGTTCCACTGGCTGGATCGATCATAATGGCTTGCCCGCCGCCAAAGGATTCGTTCGCATGATCCACTCGCGCGTGCCCTTTCTCCAACAGCCGTCTTATTACGGCCGCGGGCATCTCGTCTTCGATCAGCACCCGGTTACCGCCAACGTACCTGAAACGCGGCGCGTCTATCGCCTGCTGGAGTCCCATTCCCAAATCGATGAGATTCGACAACACCTGCACGTGGCCTTGCGGCTGCATGGCTCCGCCCATCACGCCAAACGACATGAAGAGCTTGCCGTCCTTGAACACCATCGCGGGAATAATAGTGTGGAAAGGCCGCTTGCCTGGTTCGATTCGATTGGGGTGCTTCGGGTCAAGCGAAAACCCCGCTCCCCGGTCTTGAAGAACTATTCCGGTGTCGCCGGCGACTATGCCCGACCCGAACGCCTCGAACAAGCTGTTTATGAAGGAGACCGCGTTTCGATCTTTGTCCACCACCGTGAAGTACGTAGTGTCGCCATTGTTCAGCGCGACGACGCCGGGTTCCGGCGAAGGAATCGCCTTATTGGGATCAATCAAAGCGCGCCTTGCCGCGGCGTACTGCTTGGAGAGCAATTGCGCCACCGGTATCTTCGAGAAAGCCGGGTCGGCTATGTAACGGCCTCGATCGGCGAAGGCGAGCTTCACCGCCTCGATCAACGCATGCTCGTACTCATCGGGCTTAGACTTCAGCGCCGACAGATCGATTCCTTCGAGAATGTTGAGAGCCACCAGCGCGGTCAGTCCCTGTCCGTTCGGCGGACACTCGTACACGGTGTAGCCACGATAGGTCGTCGAGATCGGATCGACCCAATCCGATTTATGCCGCGCCAAATCGTCCAGGGTTATGAACCCTCCGTTCTGGCGGCAGTAGTCGGCGATTGCGCGGGCGATCTCGCCTTTATAAAATGCGTCGCGTCCGCCTCTCGCCAATATGCGAAACGTGTTCGCGAGATTCTTTTGGCGGAATATCTCGCCGGCCCTCGGAGCACGGCCGTCCAGAAGATAGTTCGAAGCCGCCGCCGCCGTTTGTTTTAGTTTCGCAACTTCTTCACTCCAGTCGCTCGCCGTCTTCTCCATCACGGGAAAGCCGTTGTCCGCGTACTCGATTGCGGGGCCGAGCAAATCAGCGAGCTTCATCGTTCCGTACTTCTCCAGCAGAGTGACCCACCCGTCGAACGCGCCCGGAACCGTTATGCTCTCCATGCCGAAGATCGGCATTTGCGTGATTCCGCGTTTCGCGAAGTAATCGAGATTGAGAGCCTGGGGCGCGCGCCCACTGGCGTTCAGCCCTTTCAACTCTCCGGTTTTCGACCAGTAGACGAGCATGAAAGCGTCGCCGCCTATTCCGGTCATCAACGGTTCCGTTACGTTGAGCACCGCGGCCATTGCTATGGCTGCGTCAACGGCGTTGCCTCCGCGCTTGAGCACGTCCATGCCTACTTGCGAAGCGAGTGGTTGGCTGGACGCGACCATACCGCGCTGTGCGCGCACGACCGACCGGGTCGGCCTATCGAAAGTGTTCATCTGCAGACTCCAGTACGGATCAGCCGACGCCCGAGGGAAAGGCGTCATAGCCGGCATACAGACTGCGATCGCGAAAAGCGCCTTCCTGCTCCAGATCATCTAGCACTCTCCTATTTGCCGCCGCGCTCTCTTTCCTTCGGAAGAGTCACCGCTTGTTTGGATTGGGCGCCATGAAGACGAGCAGAGTCAATCGTTCCCCACTGCTGTTTCTGACGCCATGCTCGACGTCGGCCGGGGCCAGGACCATTTGGTTCGGGCCGAGGCCGCGTTCTTCGTCTCCGATTCTAAAGCAGCCGGTTCCTTCGAGCACGAAATAAACTTTGTCGGCGCCGCCGTGTTTGTGGACCTTTTGCTCCTGTCCCGGCTCCAGGCAATAGACGTCGGCGAACATCCGCTCGGTCTCGAGCAGATTGATCTTCTGCATCTTCTCGGCCGAGAACCGGCGAGACAAGAGAGTGTCTTTAGCTTCCATTCGCTTCCATATCGGATCACGACGGCGGACGTTGCTGACCTCTATGACAGGTGAAGCAGCTAACGTGGCCGATGCCTCCGACATAATTATTGTTCACGTCGCGCGTCATCTTGATCATCTTCCGCGCGATCAGCTTGTTTTGCTTGTCGTCCTTTTCCCATTGATCCTTCACGTGACAAAAAGTGCAATCGTCGACTCCGAGCGCCGCTTTGAAGGCGAACATTATCTTCTCGAGCCGGTCGGCGGGAAGGCCGGTCAGAACCTGAACATTTTTGTACTTGTGCTCGGTTCGCTCTTCCTTGCTCGATGGAGGCAACGGTTCAAGCGATGGCAATTCGACGGTTGCCGCCGCGAGTGTAGCGGCAGCCGGGCTCGCGCTAATGTCGGGATGATCGGCGGGCAACGGGCCCGCTGAACCAGGTTTGGCTTCCGCGCTGTTGATGTCGGGATGATTCGGCGGCAGTTGAGTGTCTCGGCCGGTGTTGACTGAAGCTGAGTCGGCCTTCTTAGCAGCTTGAGTGGCGCCGCCTGAAGTATAGGTCATGTTCGCGACGGTGAATCCCAGAAAAAGCCCGATGATAACGCCGACTACGCCGTACGCCACGTATTGCCTGTTCATTAGTTTTTAGCTCCTCGGTCGGATGAAAGAGGAACAGGATAACCTTACTGTGAGCGCCGTGCAATTGTTATGGAGCGCCGCCACATTTCGAATGCGGCCGGCGTCAGCCCGTAACAGCTTGCACTCAACCTCTACCCAGTCTCGATGACTGAGCATTATTATTCACGCCTGTGTTATCCTGACTCACTGCCTGGACGCATTTTGATTCCAGGCTGCGAAGGTTCCCTCGTGATGCGGGTAGTAATAACAATACTGAGGCCGTTCGTCTGGGCCGCGTGCCGTCTATTGTTCAGGATCGAGTTCAAAGGAGTCGATAACATCCCGCTGGCTGGCGCGTGCGTGATCACTCCGAACCACTTCACCTACGCCGATCCGATTTGGATCACGATCCCGATTAGAAGAAGGGTCTACTACATGGCCTGGGATAAGCCGTTCCGAATACCGGTGCTTGGACCGATGATGCGAATCTTCGGCGCGTTTCCGGTGAAGTTAGAAGGAACGGACGCCTCGGCTCAGCGCGCGGCGGTCGATCTCTTGAACGATGGCAAAGCATTGATCGTGTTTCCGGAAGGAGGCCGGTCGCTTTCGGACGCCATAATGCCTTTCAAGCTGGGCGCGTTCCGGCTGGCGCTAGCGCACGGAGCGCCGATCGTTCCCGTGACTATTAACGGTGGTTATGAAATCTGGCCCGTCGGCAGGCTCTTTCCGCGGCCGGGAAAAGTCAGAATTACCTTTCATCCCGCCGTATCGGTGGAGCAAGTCCCGGATGCTTCCCGGTTGGAGTTGAAGCACCGGGCCCGTGCGCTTGCGGCCGAAGTGCGGAACGTAATCGCCGGCGCGCTCGATTCGCCGGTTACACGCGTCGAATCGGCGTCCACTCTTGCGGATCGCGCTTCCGAATAGATCAGGTCATCTGTTTTCGCTTTGACTTTTCGTAATCGCGGCGCGGAAGGGGACCTTGAAGAATCGTCAGCTAAAAAGGCAGAGGGTCGCCGTACTTTATCTCTCGCAGCTTCTTCGCGCTCTCGCCGCTTTTGAAGTCTTCAATGATCGCGGCGCGCCGCTTACGCTGGGCGGACGAGCGAACGCTCGAATTCAAAACGGATTGCAACTCTGCGATTGCGCGCTCCACGTCGCCCAGTTGAGCTATTGTGATGGCGAGCGACACGGCTCGGCCTATGTACGCATCGTCGGAGAATTCTTCCTCGGTTATCGCGGCGCGCGTTCCCTCCACCTCGCCTTTAAGCCGTTCAATCTCGGATTTGTAAAATGCTGGAAAGTCTCGCGATGCGTATACGTATCTCCCGTCTCGCCACGCATAAATCATCAGAGAGGATGGCGCCGCCGCATGTGAGAGATCGCCGTAGACCTCCCAGCGCGAGTCGGCTACGAGCAGATCCGCCTGTCCGTCGCCGTCAAGATCGGCTATGCGCGAAATCGGACCGGCCGCAATCAACTCCGCCTTATGATTCTTTACCCGATAGATTTCAGTCGGATTGCAACTCCAGCAGTTTCCGCCGCTCGAGCTTTGCACGATGATTTCTTTCAATCCGTCGCCATTGATGTCGGTTGCGTTCCGCGCGCTCTGCTCATTGGATGCGAACGAAAAGAAGAACTCGGAGCGCCGGAAGATTGTTGTTTGGCCCTGATCGCTGGCTTCAATGATCCTGAGCTCGTTCGACTCGTTGGGTGATTTCGGCTTGGCTCGTTCGAAGATTGCGGCCAGGTGGCTACTCCGCCCGTCCAGGCTGGCTTCCACGGCTTCTTTCAATCGCAGTCCCTCGGCGGCAAGGCGCCTGACTTCTTCCGCAAAACGGGAACTCACGCGCGGCGGCGAGGACTGCGGGCGTGCGGCTGGGCAAATCACCAATGAAAGGACAATAAGGGATGTTGCGATCGTATGGTTCATCGGTTGGTTAGCCGGGAATGCGCTGTCTCCTCTTCCACCATTTTGTGAGCTTGCCTTCCACGGCGGCGCAAGGGGGCGAGACGATTCGCCATATGCGTTTCGGCGGAGCACTTATACCTCGCCGCCGGATTAAGCGCTGACGGCTCGCGCTTGATTTCTAATCATCTTTGGGAGCCGTCGCGATCACTTCGATCATCCGGGAGTGAATCAAACCGTTGCTTGCGATCACCTCCGGCTTGTAATTCGAAAAAGCGCCTCCCGAGAAATCGCTGACCAGCCCGCCCGCCTCTTCTATTATGATCGCGCCGGCCGCGGTGTCCCACGGGCTCAGGTTCAGCTCCCAGAATCCGTCGAAGCGGCCACAAGCGACATAGCACATATCGAGCGACGCCGCACCGGTTCGTCTCAACGCCCGTGCGTTCATCGCGAAATTGGACCAATGATCGAGGTTAGTCAGTTTGGAGGTTCTGATGTCGTAAGGGAACCCGGTGCTCAGCATCGAGCGGGAGAGCTCGCCGGTTGACGAGACGCTAATCGGTCTATTGTTGAGCGAAGAGCCGCATCCGCGTTCCGCCGCGAAGAGTTCGTCGCGCATCGGATCGTAAACGACCCCCAGTATCGTTTCGCCCCGCAACTCCAGCGCGATCGACACGGTGAAGAACGGAAAGCCGTGCGCGTAGTTCGTGGTGCCATCGATAGGATCGACCACCCAGCGATACTCCGACGCGCTCTCGTGTAAGCCTTCTTCTTCGGCAAGAACTTGATGCCGGGGATAGTGAGTAGCTATGGCGTCTCTGATCAGGCGTTCGCTCGCGAGATCGACGTCTGTGACCAGATTGATGGCGCCCTTGAGGCTGACTTCTATTCGGGTTCCCAGCCGGTCGCGAAGCAATCGGCCCGCGTCTTTAGCGGCGCGTATTGCAAAGTTCAGCATTAGTGTCCCTCTTTCCATGCTGAACTATACCTTGTCTGTTGGATTGATAGAAGGAAAGTGATTAGTGGACGCGAAGGCGCGGCTACGCCAGCGTCAATCGGTGCGCGAGAACTTCAGGGCCGTAGTTCGTTGGGCGCTAATTCGTTGGGCGCTAAGAAGACGGTGGTTGTGTTTTGCTGTTACCGCGGTTCGGAGGGATAGATGCGAAAGCCCGCGGTGCGTTGAAGAGTTTCAGTCTTCTTCGTCGCGATAGCGGCCTGGGCGGGCCGATTTGATGCTCGTCACGCGCAGCATTTCGCTGAAAACCGGATTGTCCGTTTTCGTACGAACCACTCGGTCGAGAGTTACCTGCTTCAGCCGTTCACGCGCTTCGGCAACATGCGGTTGAGACTCGATCTCCGACGCGAGATCCAGCGACCTCAAGGCAAGCTCGTGCGCTTGATCGTACCGGAACTGCCTCTGGCGAAGCTCGCTCAGGTGAAGAAGAGAACCGATGAGCTGAGCGTTGTCCGAAACCTTTTCAAAGATGCGTATAGCTTTTTCCAGGTATCGCTCCGCGTCGTTGTGGCGATCCATCAAAGCGTACAGGTAACCAAGTGAATCGCGGATAACGCCCTCGGTATGAAGGTGAGGCTCCTGCCGCAGCAGATCGAGCGCCTCTCGGAGACGGTCCTCAGCTTCGTCGAGGCAGCGCTGTTTTATCAGAAGAAAGCCGTTGTTATTAATGAAAACGGCCGCGCGCCTATACTGGCCTTGATCGCAAAGCAGCCTCGCCGCTCCTTCTCGGTCCACGATGGCGCTGTCAAGGGATCCAACCCTTTCGAAGGCCGTGGCTCTCGATCCAAATAAGTGAGTCCAGAGATAAACGTCGGCCTGGAATTCTCGCGCGATCTCGAGCGCTTCGTTGAAGTCCGTGAATGCGGCCTTATACCTGCCCGCGTAGGTATTGTTTTGCCCTCGAACAATACATGAGAGAGCTTTCTCATAAGCGTCCGGCTGAGTATCGCAGGAGAGTTTTGCGGCCCTGGCCGCTCTGAGGTACTCGCCCTTCAAGTGATAGACGCTCGAGATAGCGCGCTGGAAGATAGCCGCGTGTCTGGGATCTCCCGCCTTCTTGTGGAAGCGGGCTGCCTCGGCAGCTATAGCTAGCGCCTCGGTTAGGTCACCCTCCGCCACGGCGCGGCGATAATGTCGCCAAAAGTTTGTTGTCCTATTTACAGTCACTAGTGGGTAACATAGGATACATCATCACAGGCAAGAAGAAAATGCCTTTTTTCGAGAAGCGGGAAAGGAAAACATTATGTCACGCGTTCGAACATTTCTGGGATGCATTCTCGTGCTTGTCACAATATCGATTGGGACAGCGCTTGCTGGCCAAGTGGAGCCTGCTCCAGTGCCTCCGCCGCCAGGTACACACATAAAGATCTCGAAGCCTGTTGCTTCGGGAACGAGACCGGCTCGTGATGGCGCGCCTCGCCGGCTAACGTGGTTTGAGATGGTTGAGATGATGCTGTCGAGCCTTGGGTTGATCTAGTCAGCGTTCTTGTTGTGAACTGACCGGCCCCAACCTCGTTCGCCTCACGACTGACGTGGCGCAGATGAAGTGGCCCTCCTGGCCGGTGACTCGCGCTCACCTCGCGAGTCGCCGGTGGTGGGGAGTGGTGTGCGTGCTTCCGCAATTGACGGCCATTGAGTCATTTGATTCATGCAAGATCTTCCCGAAGCGGAAGTTGACTTCCTTTATAGCGCGCATTATTGTCCCGAGCACGTTCAGACAGGTTCTCTCGGCGAGTAATGACGGCTCGACATGAAGGGCTGGATGAAGGGCGCCCCAAACATTGATGCCTGGCAATTCCTCCCGCGAAGCACTCCTGCACGTACTTTGTTTTTCTGGCGACGTTATTCTTTGCGCCCTCCGTGGCCTTTGGGACTTTGCGAGAAATGCCTTGGTCTGGCTTGGTCGCGGTTTCGCTCTCCGATTGAAGTTGTTTGGGACCAACTCAGTAGTACTCCAGTTTTTAGAGCTTCGAGCCTAGTACGCAAGAGGGGGACGCGGAAGAGCGCGGAACTAATACGCATCTCCGCGCCCTCTTACGTCCTCCTCAGCCGGATTTCAATGGAGAGGAGTCGTCAATCAACGCGAACTACTCGGTTACGGAAACACGCATTTGCATTGCCCGTAATCGAAAGCGCCGCCTCTTAGCTCACACCTTCTAATCATCGTTAGCGTTGGATCGCAAGGGAAGGGCTCATCGGCTCTCGCGGAGCTTCCGGAGGGAACCAGCGTTCCCGGCAGTGCGAGCAGGAACAGAATCGCTATGACAAACAGAATCATTCGTGTGCGTTTCATTAGTTGTCTCCTTTCATCGCTCAGGCTTTACTCGTATTGATTTCGTGCGGCTTTCAACTCGCTGGAGAAAGCGGCGCCCGAGAAGGTGACTGGCGGATGAAGATCAACCGCGGAGCGCGCCGAAGCTACCAGAGCGAGTC
>JAHFUG010000621.1 GCA_023265195.1 Blastocatellia bacterium
AACGTGACTCGAGTCAGGCATAAAACAATTAGAAAAGGGAGCCCAGCTTCTTGAGGCTCCCTCTCTCAGTTCTGGTTGAGTCGGCTGTTAAGTGGCGAACTCGTAGTTCTCGTCCCTGGATTTATTGCGCGAGCTTGGAAGGGCGGCGCGCTTCTGGGGCGCCGACGCTTTCGCGGGCGTTTGTTTCAATATCTCAATGGCCTTCTTTAACTGTATGTCCTCGGCCGGCTGCGGCGGCTGAGACTCGACCTTCGGATGACTAGCTTGCGGCGGCTCCTCCGTGTCGTCGTCATCCCCGTCGCTTGGAGCCACGTCGGGTTCGGCGGGCCGCTCGACCTTTACGGTTGGAACGATCGCCTCATCAATGAATGGTTTCCCGGCCGCGGGCGCGTACTTCGCCGTTGTGATGAGCAGCGCGCCGCCATCCGAAAGCGAAAACAGTTTCTGTTCGGTTCCGGCTCCGAACGTTCGATCCCCGACGATTTCGCCCCGCTTCTGGTCGCGCACCGCCGCCGCGACGACTTCAGCCGCGCTCGCCGTGGTGCGATCGATCAGCACCGTTAGAGGACCGGTGAACGCCACTTTGTTCGGATCGGCGGCGTAATTTTGGAGATCGCGGCCCTCTTTGCCCTCGAGACGGGCAAGTACGCCGGCGCCGATAAAGAGATTCGCAACGGCGGCTCCTTCTTGAAGCCGTCCGTTCGATGAATCGCGCAGGTCAAGGACTATCTTCTGCGCGCCTTTTGAAACCAGCTCCGCCAGAGTCGACTTAATCTCGTTGACTTTGCCGTCCACGAGCGTTGTTACTTTGATATAACCGATCCCAGGTTCCTCCATGCGTCCTTCGATCGCAGGCTGATTCACCTTCGCGCGAGTCACCGTAACTTTTCTCGGCTGGCCTTGATGAACAATCCGAAGCTCGATCGAGGACCCGGCCGAGCCGCTCAACAACTGCTGCGCGTCATAAAGACTCAACTCGCGAGACGGGACCTTACCGATGTATTCGATAAAATCGCCCTTTCGGATTCCAGCTTGCTCGGCCGGCGATCCCTTCAACACGCCTAACGCATAAGCGTAGCCCCCAACCTTCGCCAGAACGACGCCGATCTCGGGTTGGCTTGCTCCAGGGTTATACTGCTTGACTTGTTCAGGCGTGAGATAAGCGCTGTAGGCGTCGATCCCCTCGGCGAGGCCGCGAAGGCTTCCGATTCTGACCTTTTCAAGATCGGGTTGATCCACGTAGTTGCGAATTATGTGACTGAGCACTTCGTCGAAGACTTCAAGTTGATTGGCCGGGCTCTGGCGGGCCACAGCCTCGCCGGTTCTCGTCATCAACCCTCCGATAATAGCGTAAAAAGCTATCATCGTGGACAGCACCACAACGGCAACTCTTGCTTTGAACCGCATTATTGACTCCTTGGCTGGTTTCGAGCGTCATTATGTTAAACCGGCCAGAGGGCTTGTGCAAGGACGAGGGTGAATTTCAATGGACTCAATTCCGTAAGTGAATGATAAACCCCGCTGGACGTCTGCGTAAGCGTAGAGAAGCGCGAAAACCGCGGGACCTATCAAGCTTCGGCCGCAGGCGAAAGTGATCCACTTGCGCTAACGAAAACTAATCCACACGCACCGCGCGGTTGGGATTACCGCGCCTGCGCCGATTGAAACTCAGACAATGCATGGAGAGTGCGGAGTGCGGAGTTCGGAGTGCGGAGTTCGGAGTGCCGGATCACGCGGTGGTCCTCGGGGGAAACGCGAACAGAATTCTCGTAACGATCGGCATAAACGACTAGATCACTCGCCGATGCTTCTCCAACGGCGGCCGTCTCGCTCAAGCAACTCGTCGGCTTCCCTGGGTCCCCATGAGCCCGCGGCGTAATTGGGAAATGTTCGTGGCGCCAGCGCTTGCCACACGTCCAGGATTGGCGCTATAACGCTCCAACCGGCTTCAACCATGTCTGCTCGCTGGAAGAGAGTCGCGTCACCGGCCATACAATCATATAGCAGGCGTTCATAACCGGTGCTTGACGTGGCTCCGAAATAGTCGGCGTAGTCGAATTTCATCTCTACTGCTCCGAGTTGAACCACCGGCCCGGGCACCTTCGCCCCAAAGCGCAAAGTGATGCCTTCGTCGGGTTGGATGTGAATGACCAGCCGGTTCTGAGTCAGGCGTTCGATAGGGGTGTTGCGGAACAACACGAAGGGGGCCCGCTTGAACTGAATGGCGATCTCGGTAACCCGCTGTGGAAGCCGTTTTCCGGTTCTCAGGTAGAACGGCACGTCCGCCCACCGCCAGTTGTCTATCATTAGCTTCAATGCGACGAAGGTTTCCGTGCTCGAACTCGCCGAGACGTTCTGTTCAACTCTGTAGCCCGGTACGCGCTCGCCGCCGATCTCGCCCTCGCCGTACTGGCCGCGCACGGTCTTGCTCAGCACGTCCTCCGGGGTAAGCGGCTGGATTGCGTGCAGGATTTTGGCTTGTTCGTCCCTCACCTCGTTGGCCGCGAATGAAATGGGGGGCTCCATCGCCGTCAGAGTGATCAACTGGGAAAGGTGGTTTGGCGCCATATCCCGCAACGCGCCCGAGGTCTCATAGTAACCGCCCCGTTGCTCGACCCCTACTTTCTCCGCGGCGGTAATCTGCACGTGGTCGATATAGCGGCGATTCCAAATCGGTTCGAAGATTCCGTTGCCGAATCGAAAGATCAATATGTTCTGAACGGTTTCCTTGCCCAGGTAATGGTCTATGCGGTATATCTGGCGTTCTTCGAGGGTCTCTTTGATCTGCCTATTGAGAAGCTTTGCCGAATCCAGATCCCGCCCAAACGGTTTCTCGATGATGACGCGGCGCCACTGGCCGGCCTCCTCGCGCGCGAGCCCCGCCGTTCCGAGTTGCGTCACGATGTCGGCGAAGTAGTCGGGCGCGGTTGCGAGATAGAAAAAGTAGTTGCCGTGAACGCCATGCGCTTCATCCACGCCGGCAAGCGCCGTCTGCAGCTTCTGGTATGTCGCCGGCTCGTTGAAGTTACCTGATACATAGTAGAGCCGCCTCTCCAACCACTCCCACAAATCCGAATCAATCTTACTGGTTGCGAACTCTTGCATGTCCGAAGCAATCTTTTTGCGAAAATCGTCCGTGCTCATGTCGGCGCGAGCAACGCCAACGACGGCGAATTCACGAGAGAGAAGATCGCCTTTCGCCAGGTTATAGAGTGCGGGAATCAGCTTGCGCTTGGTTAGGTCTCCCGCCGCGCCGAAGATAACCATAACGCATGGATCGGCCGGGCGGACTGCATTCTCTCCCGCGGCGCTGGTGGGTTTATTTGTCATTTGTCATTTGTCATTTGTCATTTGTCATTTGTCATTTGTCATTTGTCATTTGTCATTTGTCATTTGTCATTTGTCATTTGTCATTTGTCATTTGTCATTTGTCATTTGTCATTT
>JAHFUG010000255.1 GCA_023265195.1 Blastocatellia bacterium
CGATCGATCGGTTGGAAGATCAATACAACGCGAACAGAGAAGCGGCGGTCGCCAGAGCGCTCGGGGATTTGTATGCGGCGGTCGGTCTGAATCGCGAAGCCGAAAAGAAGTACCTGGAGGCGTTGGATATTACCCCAAAGAACGATCTCGATGGACAGGGGCTAGCCCAGAGGGCCTTGGCGCACGCGTATGAAAACCTGGGAATCTTCGATCAGGCGATCGCGCGATTGGACGAGGCGATCGAAAATTACCGGCGATTAGAGGACACCCTCACGATCAACGTACTGCTGGATGAGGAACGAAGACTGAAAAAGCACGGAGGCGGTCAATGAAGCGGAACGCCCTATTACAACTCGCGCCGGCCATTCTTGCCGCCGCGCTTTCGTGCGCGCGTCCGTTCCAGGCCAGGGCTAATCCGCGCCTGGGGCCTGAGCTCGCCGCTACGATTGGCAACGGTCAAAAGGAAAAAGCGAACGGGTTGAACAAATTGGGAATGAATCTCTTCGAGGCTGACCGTCTGGACGAGGCTTTCGAAGCGTTTAACCAGGCGCTCGAGTTGTATCGGCAAGAAAATGATCCTGCAGGCGAGGCCAACGCGCTGTCGAACATCAGCTTGGTGCATTTGAGAAGAAAGGAATGGCTTAAGGGGCGCGAATGTCAGGAGCAGGCGCTTCGTTTTTTCCAGAGTCACGGAGACCGGGCGAGAGAGGGGGAGAGCCTCGCCAGAATTGCTTTCACATTTGACGGTGAAGGAAATAGGGAGGCTGCGGTGACGTACTACAGGCGAGCTATTTCCTTATTGCAGTCGGGAACCGATCACAGACTCGAGGCGGCGGCCGCCCTCGCGGTTGGCAACGATTTGTTGGCAATGGGCAAAAATCAAGAGCTAGTTGAGCTGCTTCCGAGCGTGCTGCCTGTATACCGGAACTCCGGGAATCGGCCGGGCGAAGCCGCGGCGCTCGAGCTGTTAGGCATTGCCTCGGAGAAGCTAGTGAGAGATCAAGACGCATTGGCGTATTACGAACAATCGCTTTCCGCCTGGGCTTCGGCCGGAGATGGTTCCCGGCAGGCGGGTGTGTTGCGAGTCATGGCGGGAATCGAATTGAGACTCGGGAATTACGAAAAGGCCCTCCGCGATTACAACGAAGCGATTTCGATCTGGCGCGCCTTGAACAACAAGTCTGAAGAATGCCGCCTTCAAAGATCAATCGGTGACTTTTACACGTCACTTGGAGATTTTCGAAGGGGACTGGCTTATTACAATCAGGCATTGCTGCTTTCCCAGAGTATTGACGATCCTGCCGGAAAGGCGGCGCTACTGTATGACCTCGGTCACCTCCATGCTCTTCAGGGATCAGACGCCCAGGCGCTCGACTTCTTCTCCCAGTCGCTGACTATGTGGCATGGATTAGGAAAGGCTGACAAGGAGGCCCAGACGTTAGCCATGATGGGTCAGGAGTGCGAGTGGGTTGGAAATCATCAGCGGGGCGCCGATTACCTCAACCGATCGCTACCGCTATGGCGAAAGGCGGCGCATGTGGTTGGCGAGATCGACGCCCTCTCCAGGCTTGACATGGTTTACGCGACAATGATTGCGCAACATACACCTTTACTGAGTGGAGTCGATATCCTAGATCAACTGAGCAATACAATCCGGCGCGTTGCGGAGATTAACGACCCGCAGGTGAAGGCGTTAGTGTTCGGACGGGTCGGTCTCGCCCACACGATACTTGGGAATCTGGATATGGCCGTAGAGTATCACCGCCAAGCTCTCGCCCTTTTCCAGGATTCGCGAGACAGGAATGGAACCGCTATCGCCTTTTTCAACATAGGCCTTGCGCTTGAGTCGAAGGGCCAGCTACGGGAGGCGTTGGAGTGCTATCAGGAGTCGATGAATATTCGCGAGAAGATAAGGTCCTCCGTCCACCTGGATGACGTAAAGTCAGGCTTATCCGCCCTGTCGTCAGGAGACTATGCGCACGCCGCCACACTTCTGATAGGGACCGGGGACACCGCTCGATCATTTGATCTCACGGAGCGCGCGCGGGCGCGCACGCTGCTCGACCAACTGGCGAACTTTCAGCCGAAAGGAAAGCGTGAGCCGAGAGGGGACCTACTGCGCGAGGAATGGTCCCTCCGAGCGGAAATTGAGTCGATGGAAACTACCCTCAAACGGTCGAGAACGGAGGCGGCCTTCGATCCCGCCGCGGTCAGGGAAATACAAAGCCGGCTGCCTTTGAAGAGGAACGAATACGAGGATCTGCTTACACGCCTCAAGCTTGCCGATCCCGAGTACGCTTCGTTCCGGACAGTGGCTCCTCTAACACTTCACGACGTGCAGGGATTGATTGGCAAGGACACGACGCTCATCTCGTACTTCGTGACCGACAGGATGACCCTGGCCTTCGTTATAACGGGAGACTCGTTTCGAGCCCTCGCGCTTGGCGCAAGCGCAGCGGACCTGAAGAACAAGATTGATTGGTTCCGTCGATTCGCAAGCAAGAGCGAGTCCCAGGCCGGTACAATGAAGGAACTCTACGAACAGTTGATCTCTCCTCTTGAGCAATACATCAAGACTCCCAGGGTCGGCGTCATCCCGCACGGCGTCTTAAACTACCTCCCGTTCGCCGCCCTTACAAATGGATCGCGGTATCTCGGCGAAAGATACTCGATTTTCTACCTGCCGAGCGCCAGCGCCTTGCGGTTTCTACGTCAGTCGCGCACGCAGCCTGGAAATCATCTCTTGGCGGTCGCTCAGAGCCGCGCGAACGGGCTGCCATTTCTGCGGCATGCCAACGAAGAGAGCGCGGGCGTTGCGGCCCTGTTTCACACGAAAGCATTCGGTAGCGGTGAGATCTCGAGAGCCGAGTTTCTGAGAATGGCGCCTCGTTACCGCATTCTGCATATCGCGGCGCACGGAGAGCTTGATCCCGCCAATCCTCTGTTTTCGCGAATATGGCTAGCGCCGAAGGAAGGTGACGGCGGGGCACTGGCTGTTCACGAGGTGTATGACCTGGAATTGCCCAGGACCGATCTGGTGGTGCTGAGCGCGTGCGAGACTCAATTGGGAGCGCGAAGTAATGGAGACGATATCGTCGGACTGAATCGGGCGTTTCTATACGCTGGCGCATCCTCGGTAATCGCAAGCCTCTGGACGGTGGATGATCAAGCGACCGCCGCCCTCATGCGCTCGTTCTACACACATTTGAAGCGCGGAATGGGGAAGGCTGAAGCGCTTCAAGCGGCTCAATCAAGTACTCGCGAGAAGTATGCGCACCCGTACTATTGGGCTGGATTCGTGTTGACCGGCGATCCTGATCTGAAGACCAACCGGTAAGTTCGCGAGATGGGGTGAGGGTAACCAAAGAGGAGATGACGGTAGTGACCCCGCGAATGCTTATTCTATTGGCGATTCTCGCTCTTCTTGGCGAATCCGCTGCGCACGGCGTCGCATGGCCCGTCAGTCAAAAACGCGGCACGGCGGCCAACAATGTCCTCTTGGAGATAGGCAAGCCGGTTGAGCGATACCTAAAAGTGGGGGAAGTTCATTCCTACCAGATTAGACTCACCGCCGGCGAATTCATAAACGTTGTGGTCGATCAACTCGCGGGTGACGTAGCGATTAGTCTGTTCGAGCCCGACGGGCGGCAACTAACTCTTCTGGATAGCCCGCCCAGCACTCAGCGCGCGGAGTCGTTCACAATGATCGCGGGAAGCTCCGGCAGCTTTCGATTGGATGTGCGGCTGTCGGACAACTCATCTGTAGGCGCGCGGTACAACGCGAGCATCAAAGAGCTTAGACCGGCGGCCACGCAGGACAGGAACCGCATTCTTGCAACGAACGCGCTTAATTCGGCAATGGAGTTTCGCACGCAGGGAACTCTCGACGGCAAGTTGAAGGCGATTGAGCGGTATGAAGAAGCACTTAGCCTGTGGCGTGAGGCGGGAGACCAATGGAAGGAGGCCGTGACGCTCGACCTTCTCGGACAGATGTACTATTCCTTGAGAGTACCCCAGAAGGCGCGCGACTGCTACGAGGAGGCGCTGGCGCTGGCGCGAACCTTGCGCGACTCTCAGTTGACGGCGAGGGTGCTAGCTAATTCGGCTCAAATACACGAGTTGCTCGGCGAACCGGAAGAGGCATTCGAGAATTACAAAGAATCGCTCAGGCTTGCTCAAAAGAGTGCTGACCAAGAGACGATGGCGACGATTCTATCCCACATCGGCATGTTTTATGCGGAAACAGGTGACAGAAACACGGCGCTTGACTACTACATGCGAGCGCTTAGCATAAAGCAAACCCTAGGCGACCGCCGGAGCGAGGCCTACACACTTACAAATATCGGCGAAGCATACAGCGGGTTGGGCGAAAACAAAAGAGCCCTAGACTATTTTGATAAGGCTCTGACACTCTTAAGAAACCTTGGCGATCGCTACGGACAGGCTGCGACGCTGGGTAATATTGGAGTCGTGTATCGATCGCTGAACAACATTCAAGAGGCCCTCTATTATTATTATCAAGCGCTTCAGATGAGGCGATCAGTTGGTGATCGTCCAGGGGAATCTTCTACTCTGTCTAATCTGGGCGCGGCCTATGACTCCCTCGGCGACTATCGGAAGGCCCTCGACTACCACAATCAGGCCATCGTGCTGAGACGGGAGATAGACGATAAACGAGGGCAGGCTACATCGCTGACAAACATAGGCGCTACCTACTTCTCAATTGGTGAGAAGCGCCTTGGGCTCGAGTCATTCTTCCAGGCCCTCTCACTATGGCGCACGATCGGAGATAAGCGAGGAGAGGGGACTGTTTTGTCCAATATCGCCGTTGCCTATGCGCAACTAGGCGACAATCAAAAGGCCCTAAGGTATTACATCGATGCTCTCCGCCTCCGGAAATCTATAGGCGACCGGAATGGCGAGGCTACGACGTTGACCAGCATTGCGACCCTATATTTCAAGAGGGGTGAGACGGGGAAAGCCATCGATTACCTGCATGAGGCCCTGACTCTCAGCCGTGCCGTGGGCGACGCCCATATTGAAGGCCTAATCCTCGGCAGCTTGGGCAAAATGTACGACAGTCTGGGCGACAGTGAAAAGACGCTCGCGCTCTACACCGACTCTATCCAGGTGATGGAGAGCGTCAGAGCAACCGCGACACTGGAAGAAGTGAGGACAGGTTTCGAGGACAAGTCATTTTCGGTTTACCAAGAGGCGATCCTGCTGTTGATGCGACTTGGCCGTCCTATTCAAGCCTTTGAGATGGCTGAAAAGGCGCGCGCCCGAATGTTCCTGGATCGACTTGGAAACCTGCGACCCGATATTCACAAGGCGCCGACTGTTGAGATCGTCAAAGAAGAACAAGCCTTGGCTTCCAACCTTTCGTCGCTGGCGATTCAGCTCAAGCAAGAACGAGTTAAGCCGCACAGCGGCGTGAGCGCTGTTGCGGCTACATCCCTGGAGAATCAACTCGCCGCTAAGAGACGCGCCTACGAAGAGTTGCTTACGAGGCTTAAGCTGGACACTCCCGAATACGCTTCCTTGCGTACGGTCGCTACGCTTTCCCTTAATGAAGCTCAGCAGAGTGTTCCGAAGGACACTACTCTGCTCGTTTACTTTGTCACTCCTGAGAAGACACTGATCTTTCTTATCACGTCCGGCTCTTTCTCATCTGTTGAAGTATCAGTCAAGGCCGCCGATCTGGAAGCGGCGGCTCAGTGGTTTCTGAGCTTTCCGCGGTTGGGTGATCCAAAGCCACAAAGTTTACGAGACCTTCACGACTGGCTGTTGACGCCGGTTAAAGCTCGCATTAAGACCCGTTTCGTGGGCGTCGTACCTCACGGTCTGCTCCATTACCTTCCTTTCGCAGCGCTGACTGACGGTCAGCGTTACTTCGGCGATGAACACGCCATCTTCTATCTCCCAAGCGCTAGCGTGCTGCCCTTCATTCAAAAGAAGAGCAAACCCGTGGGCGCGCAAATGCTCGCGATCGCCAAAAGCCAGGCCGAAGGCATGCCTGTTTTGCAACACGCCGATGAAGAGGCCGAAGCAGTTGCCGGGCTGTTTTCCACAAGGGCGTTCACTGCAGGCAATGCCTCTAAAATGGAATTCCTGAAACGAGCAGGAGCTTCCTCTATGCTGCATATAGCGGCGCATGCCGAGCTAAACACCGCCAATCCACTGTTCTCTCGGATAATGCTGGGAGGGGGTAAAGACGACACGGGAGCGCTGGAGGTCAGAGAGGTCTACGATCTGGATTTGTCGAATGCCAGTTTGGTTGTCCTGAGTTCGTGTGAGACTCAGTTGGGAAGACAGAGTCAGGGAGATGACATAGTAGGGCTGAACCGCGCGTTCATCTACGCGGGAACGCCGACCGTGGTAGCAAGCCTCTGGACCGTGGACGACGAGTCAACCAGTTACTTGATGAAGTCTTTCTACACACATCTCAAGCGGGGACTGACCAAGGCGGAAGCGTTACAAGCAGCACAGAAAGAGGCTCGCAAGAAATATCCCCATCCTTACTACTGGGCCGGCTTTGTCCTGACTGGAGATCCGGGTCTTTCATCATCGAAATAGAAGAAGCCGTAGAGTGGAGGTTGATGCATGAAGCACGCGTTTTTCCATCGAATCCCCGTCTTTTTGACCACGATCTTATTCGCCTGCGTATCAGTAACTAACGGCATTGCCGGGCCGCTCGCGCAGCGCGGAGGAAACAATCGCCCCGAACGCACTGAGCAAGACAATCTCCGCCTTGTCGAGTCTGTACTACCCACCTTTGAACGGTTCTTCGAATTCTACTTCGACTTACTGGGATTGGTTGGGAAAGCGCAGAGCGGTCAGTCGAGGAAGGCCATCGCGCTGAGCACCATGGCGGTCGCCTATAGTAAGCTTGGCGCCAAACAGAAAGCGCTTGAACGCTACAACGATGCTCTATCAGCATGCCGAGAGGCTCACGATCGTTTCTTAGAAGCCCTGGTGCTCAACTCCATGGGCCTTGACTACGATGATCTGGGTGACAAAACGAAGGCGCTTGAAGCGCTCAATCTCGCCTTGAACGTTTCACGAGAGGCAAATGACTCGTCAATGCAGGGCCTCACGCTTAACAATATCGGGAAGTTCTACGGCTCGACGGGCGAGAAGCAAAAGGCGCTGAGCTACTTCGAGAAAGCCCTGGCGCTCGCTCGGCAATCAAAGGATCACACGCCAGAAGCGTTCGCTTTGGCCAACATGGGCACGATCTACAACGAACTCGGCCAGAAACAAAAGACGATCGATTACCTGAGCCGCGCCTTGACGCTGATGCAAGAAGTCAAGGACGGGGCCGGAATGGCTGGCGCCCTAAACAACCTTGGGGCGGTCTACAGAGATTTGGGCGAGGACCAGAAGGCCCTGTCGTGCTTCAATGCCGCAATACCGTTGATGAAAGCCTGGGTGGGCTACGGCGGGGAAGCGGCTCTGCTGAATAACATCGGAATTCTCTATGAGGGCCTCGGCGACATGCAAAAAGCCCTGGACTTCTTCAATCGAGCCCTCCATCTCTCGAAGCTCGTTAAATACAGCCTCGGTGAAGCCACCGCGCAAAACAACATTGGAACGATTTACCTCTCGATGGGCGAAAGTCAGAAAGCGCTCGAACACTTCGACCAGGCGTTACCCAAGATGACGGAAATCAAGAACAGATTCGGCGAGGCAAGAATGCTTGGCAATATGGCAATGGCGTACAATTATATGGGCGCGAAGCAGATTGCGCTCAAGCGCCTTGAACAGGTGTTGGCGATCACGCGAGAGGTTAACTTTCCCCTCGGGCAAGCCAGTGTGCTGAATAACATCGGGACGATCTACTATGATCTGGGAGAGAGAGACCAGGCGCGTGACGCCTTCAGCAAAGCCCTAACGCTAATGCGAGACATCAAAGATCGGTCCGGTGAAGCTACAGCCATGGTCAATCTCGGATACGTAAAGGCTGCTCTGGGCGCGACGCGGGAGAGCCTCGGATTCCTTCTCAAAGCCATCGCGGCTTTTGAAGAGGCAAGATCGGCCAGCACGATCGAGGAAATCAAGATCGGCTTGATAGGAGACACCGTTAGCGCAGCGTACGCCCGCGCCTGCCTCCTGCTCGCAAGATCGGGACGACAGACCCAGGCATTCAATCTCTCAGAACGCGCCCGCGCCCGCACGTTCCTCGATCAACTCGGGAATCTGCGGCCCAACCCCTCCGGCTCAACCAATGCCCAACTTCTCCTCGACGAGAGAGCTTCCCGGGCGGAGATCGGCAATCTGGAAGTGACTCTTCGACAAGAACAATCCAAGCCAGCGCCTTCAGTGAGCTCCGAGGTCATTACTTCAATACGAATGCGCCTTGCGGCCAAGAGAAGAGAATATGAGGTGCTTCTTACCCGGCTCAAACTCACGAACCCCGAGTACGCCTCGCTGCGCACCGTCGACACTCTAAAGCTGCCGGCGGTGCAGAAGCTCCTTGATGGCGACACGACCCTATTGTCGTACCTGGTGGCGCCCGAGAAGACTCTGGCGTTTGTGATCACGCGTGATTCTTCTCGCACGGTTGAAATCGACGTGAAGGAACCCGACCTCAAGGACGCCCTCATGTGGTTTCGCCAGTTCGCAAGCCTCCGCGATACCCGAACTAAAAGCCTCGAACGCCTCTATGGGTGGTTGATCGCGCCAGTGAAGAATTACATAAAGACACCCCTGGTTGGCGTCATTCCGAACGGAGTGCTCAACTATCTGCCGTTTTCAGCGCTCACGGACGGCGAGCACTACTTTGGCGATGCTCATGCCGTCTTCTATCTCCCAAGCGCCAGCGTGTTGCCGTTCATCAGAAAGAAGAGCAAGCCGATCGGCGGCCGAATGTTCGCCGTAGCTCAAGGCCGCGCCAACGGGATGCCCAAGTTGCACTACGCTGACGAAGAGGCGGACGCTGTAGCCGAGATGTTCTCCACAAAGGCGTTCATCGCGGAGAACGCCACCAAAAACGATTTCGTGAAACGTGCGCAGGATTGCTCCGTCCTGCACGTCGCCGCACACGCGGAACTCAATACCGCCAACCCTCTGTTCTCTCGCATTATGCTCGGCCGAAGTAGGGATGACGGCGGCGCCCTGGAGGTGAGAGAGATCTACGATCTGGATTTGTCGAAAGCAAGCCTGGTCGTGCTGAGCGCCTGCAACACACAGTTGGGAGCGCACAGCAAGGGAGACGATATCGTCGGTCTGAATCGCGCATTTATTTACGCGGGCGCTCCATCCGTGATAGCGAGCCTCTGGACGGTGGATGATGAGTCTACGAGCTTGTTGATGAAGGCCTTCTACACCAACCTGAAGCAAGGGATGAGCAAGGCCCGCGCACTACAAGCGGCGCAATCGGAGACCCGCAAGAAGTATCCACACCCATACTACTGGGCGGGGTTTGTTCTAACCGGCGATCCCGATAACGGACCTGGTAGATAGCACGTCATCGATTGAATGGAGTCGGAATCTATGGCCCTCGACTAGTGCGGTATCGCCCAGTTCGGACAGTGCTCCGGGGCTTTCGCGAGAGACACGCGAACAGAATTCTCATCATACGCTGTAACTGAGAGCCAGGTAGGTTCCGTGCTAAACCGTATCTTCACACCGTCAAGGATCCACCGTGTATTGCCTCGACGCGCGTTTGCGCTCCGCCAGTTCTTCGCCTGTATAGCAATCACGCCCTATGCGTATCTCGCCCTGTTCGGTCTACAAAGGCAACTGAGCGCACCCGCCATGCCCGTTGTCCTTGGGCGCGGACAGGATGTCCAAGTAATCGATGCTCGTAAACCTACCCGAAGAGCGATGAAGGGTGGAGAGATTCATTCCTACCGGATAACCCTCTCTCAGGGTCAGTTCTTGCGGCTCGAAGTGGATCAATGCGGAATAGACGTCGCGTTGATCTTATTCGGCCCTGATGGCGATCCGATTACTGTCGTTGACAGCCCAAACAGTATTTACGGTTATGAGCCCTTGCTGTTCATCGCCGAAACCTCAGGCGATCACCGCTTGGAGATACGGTCGCTCGACGGAGAATCCTCAGGCGGGATTTATGAAGTTAGGGCGCATCAACCGCGACAACCGACGGCCAGTGACCATAAGCTGGCCGCCGCTGAACGGGCGCTTAACCAAGCAATGTTGCATCGAATGCAAGTAGGCGCCGACCACTTGCACCAGTCCATCGTGAAATGCAAAGAGTCCTTGCTCCTCAGGCGCGAGATTGACGATCAGTCTGGAGAAGCCCGAACTCTCGCTTACTTGGCATTACTATATCTCGATTCAGGCGCGGTTGAGCAAGCACTTGCTTCGTGCACTCAGGCGCTCGGAATCCGGCTTGGCCTCGGAGACCGGCTCGGAGTCGCGGAAACGCTTTCCATCACGAGCGCCATATACAGACAGTCGGGAGATAAGACGAAAGCGATGGAGTGCTGCGATGCCGCTGCCGATCTCTTGAGGGTTGAAAGCGACAAGCTCGCAAAGGCCAGAGCGCTCCACAAACTGGCCGCATCGTACATTTCGTTAGACGAAGGGAGAAAGGCCGTCGGCCTGTTGCAGCAATCTGTCGCACTATGGCGGACGCTGCGCGACCCGGCCGGCGAGGCGCGCGTGTATGATTCTCTAGCGGTCATCTACTTCACGATGGACAAAGGCGAGGCTGAGAGATACGCGATGAAGGCGACGCGGTTGTGGCGGTCGTTGTCTCAGCCGATTGCTGAAGCTGGCAGTCTCAGAATACTGGGAGCGATCCAAGTCGCCCGCGAGGATTACAAAACGGCACTGCAGTACTACGATGGCGCACTGCGGTATCTACCTCGCGGATTAAGGCGGGCAGACCTATTCCGAGAGATGGCAATGGCCTACTACTTTCTCGGG
>JAHFUG010000256.1:0-4082 GCA_023265195.1 Blastocatellia bacterium
GCGGAACGACCGGCGAAAGCGCGACGCTAAGTTTCGACGAGCAGGTTCACGTAGTCGAATTGGTTCATACCACCGTTGCGGGCCGGGTCCCTGTGGTTGCCGGCGCCGGCGGGAACAACACGGCCAACGTGGTGAAACTGGCTCGAGAGTACGAGAGGCTCGGAGTGGACGGATTGCTGTCAGTCACTCCGTATTACAACAAGCCAATGCAGGAAGGGCTGTTTCAGCACTTCAGAGCGATCGCCGAGGCGGCGAAGCTGCCCATCATTCTGTACAACGTTCCATCCAGAACCGCCGTCAACATGCTGCCGGACACGGTTGTCAGACTGTCGGAGATTTCTAACATAATCGGGGTCAAAGAGGCGTCAGGCGATATTTCTCAGATCGCCGAGATCATCGCGCGGGCGCCGCCCTCTTTCAAAGTCTTCTCCGGCGACGATTCGATTACTCTTCCGCTGATCGCGCTCGGCGGGGTTGGGTTGATCTCGGTGGCGTCGAACGAAGCGCCAAGACAAGTGACCCAGATGACTCGCTTCTGTCTCGAGAACAAGTGGGACGAGGCTCGCCGGTTGAATCGTGTCTTGACGCCGCTTATGAAAGCAAATTTCATCGAGACCAGTCCCGCTCCTGTAAAAGCAGCGCTGGCTATGATGGGCAAGATAACGGAGTCGTATCGGCTGCCGATCGTTCCCATAAGACCGGACACGAGGGAAAAACTCAAATTGATACTGAGCGAATTGGGGTTGATTCAAGTAGGGAAGCCGGCCGATCACGGTTGAGTCATGAGCCTTCAGAGGAGAATTCAACAATTAGCGGAGTCGCCTCCGGACGAGTTCACCGAAGAACACTACGAGCTTTTCGCCGAGTTCAAAGAGGAGCTCAACCGCGGCGAGGCCCGAGCCGCGGAGAAAGTCGACGGCCAATGGCGAGTGAATCACTGGGTGAAACATGGGATTCTGCTTGGCTTCAAGCTCGGCCACGTCGAGAACTTCTCCGCCGGCGCGCGATTGCCCTTCTACGATAAACACACGTATCCTCCCAAGCTGATTTCGATTGAAGACGGCGTGCGAATCGTGCCAGGCGGCTCTTCGATTCGAGACGGCTGTTACATCGGCAGAGGCGTGACCTGCATGCCGCCTATGTTCGTCAACGTCGGAGCCTACGTTGATGACGATACGATGATAGACTCGCACGCATTGGTCGGATCGTGCGCGCAGGTCGGAAAACGGGTCCACATATCGGCCGCCGCGCAGATAGGCGGAGTGCTCGAACCCGTGGGCGCAATGCCGGTGATCATCGAAGACGATGTTCTCATCGGCGGCAACTGCGGCGTATACGAAGGAGCGATCGTAGGCGAACGGGCGGTGCTGGCTGCCGGGACCATCTTGACTGGAGGCACGCCGGTGTACGACCTGGTCCGAGACGAAGTCTATCGCAGGCTCGCCAATAGCCCCTTGAAAATACCGCCCGGCGCCGTCGTCGTTCCCGGTTCGCGCGCAATAACTTCGGGTAAGGGCGCTGAATTGGGCCTGTCGGTTTATACTCCAATCATAGTCAAGTACCGGGACGAGAAGACCGACGCCTCGGTGCGGCTTGAAGAGTTTCTCAGATAGAATCCAAAGGCATTGAAGCAGATCAAAAGAATTCTCATATACCTCTGGGCGCCCTTCGCCAATCTGCTCTGGTATGCTCACACGGTCGTGATGGCTACAATATCGCTCTTACTATGTCCGTTCGACCGCAGCGGCGCGATGCAACACTGGTGCGCGAGATGGTGGTGCAGACTTGTAGCGTGGAGCATATTCGCCAGGATTCGAGTTCGCGGCCAGGAGAACATACTGCCGGATCGAACCTATGTCTATATGGCGAACCACTCGAGCCTGGTCGATACGCCGGCGCTGTTTGCGTACTTGCCGTATCAGTTTCGAATAATGGCGAAAAAGGAGCTCTTCTATATTCCATTCATGGGATGGCATCTATGGACCGCTGGTAATTTCCAGGTCGACCGGAGCGATCCGCGAAAGACCGCCCTCAGCATCAAAAAGGTAGTCGACGGAGTGAGGTCGGGCAAGTCGCTTGCAGTCTTTCCGGAAGGTACGCGCTCGCCGGACGGCAAGCTGCGGGAATTCAAGTCGGGAGCATTCAAGATCGCTCTGCGGTCGGGTGTTCCGATCGTTCCGGTGACCATCAGGGGCGCGAGCGCGCTCCTGCCCAAAGGCTCGCTCGCGCCTCGGCCAGGTAAGGTCGAAGTGATCATCGGCAAGCCGATAGAGACGTCAGCCTTCACCGAGCAGACCCTGGGCGCGCTCATCGATGAAACGCGCGCCGCAATCGAATCTAATTTGGTTGAAGAGGCCGCAACGGAAACCGGTCAGGCTCCCAGCGAGAACGCGGTCACAACGGCGTAGTGAAATGACGCCGCCGTACACTCCGAAAGAAAGAAACGAGAATGATAGATCAAATTTGTGCGCGATGTGGGGGACTGCTTACGACGAGCGAGGCCGAGCCCTATTGCGGCGCTTGCGATCCCCGTGTAATCGACGAGCCGGCCCCGGAAGAATCAACCGCTGGTTTCGCGGCGCCGGATGCAATGGAGGGTGAGCCGATTTCTGAAGAAGCCCTTGGCGGCGGCCCTGTTTATCGGCCGGACCCTGACTCGCCGGCGTGGGGCGTGACCGCCGCAATTGGAGTGTGGTTATTCAGCTTCGCGGCGATTTTCGTCATGCCGTTGCTCGTCGTTGGAGTGATGCTCGGCATAAGGTCCGCATCCGGCAATCCGTTGCCGACGGCCGCGGGGGAAATGGAGCAGTTGCTGACCAGCCCCTCTTACCTGCTCGCGCAAGTAGCCGCGACCTACCCGGCGCACCTGCTGACGATCGCGGTGTGCTGGGGCGTCGTGACCGGATTCAAGAAGCGGCCGTTTCTGGACAGTCTGGGCTGGCAGTGGGAGGGACTGCCGCTGATCGCAAAGACAATGCTGGTTCCCGCGGTGTGCATCGGCGTCTTCGCGTTGAGCGTCATACTGGAGAAGATACTGCCGAACAAACACGACACGCCTTTTGAACAGATGGTGACCTCTTCGACTCATATTCGTTATGCGGTCGCCGCGCTGGCGGTCTTCACGGCCCCGTTCGTCGAGGAGTTCGTCTATCGAGGCGTTCTTTACGCCGCCTTGCGGAGGCGAATCGGAGTATGGGCCGCGGTCGCCGTGGTGACCGTGTTATTCGCCGGCGTTCATGTGCCCCAATATCTTGGCGCATGGGCCGCCATCGCAAGCCTGTTGGCGCTTAGTCTGATCCTGACGTTGTTTCGCGCCGTGACCAAGTCGATCAAACCATGCATAGCCATTCACATATTATTCAACGCCGTTCAAGCGGTGTTCCTGGTGTTTACCGCGGGCAAATAGGTTCAAAACATCCATAGGCCGCGCTTGGGATAGATGTCGACCGGCCCGTTGGGATCGCGATCTCGAAACTCCAAATAGCGGCGGCGCCATTTGTGATACCTGGCGTCTGACGATCTGATCTCCCGGTGTTCGATCTCTTGAAGATACCGCTCGACTTTCCAGACGTTGCAGTGGGAAAGCCTCCAATCGTAGCCGCCCAGATCTCTAAGATCGGCCACTGCATATCCCGTTATGCGGCCCGTCTTATCGCAATAAGGATCGAAGTAACTCATCACCAGATCCCGCACGCGTCTGAACACCGGCTTCCGTCCGTGCAGTCCGAAGTCCCGCGAGCGAGCCACAGCCCCGTAGCGCCCCCTGTCCTCGAACAGGAACAACACGTGATCCAACTTGTCTTGCGACTCTATGCTCACCACGAGCGGCGGGTGGCCGTGCTGCTCGAGAATGACGGCGGCCGCGAGCGCGCCTTCGAGACAATGCGCTCGCGCTTGCTGAACGACTCCTCTAAACGAACGGCAAGTGCCGCCGCTTTCTTCGAGGTTATAAGTCAAGGCGCTCAAAAAGCGCTGAACCCGGGCCGGCGTATGATGGGCCTGAATGATTCGCCATTCTCCGCGTGTGAATTGCGACCGATCTGGAATCATTTGTCGCCGTCCGAATCTCTCCGTGAACGTCC
>JAHFUG010000256.1:4182-10768 GCA_023265195.1 Blastocatellia bacterium
TCCTGAATCCTTCATCCTGAATCCTAAATCCCCACATCCTGTGTTATAACTATTTCGCGGCCCTTAGACTTCCGGGCCGGCGAAACTCGAAAGGTTCAATCAAGACTTCCAATGGCTCAGCAAAATACATTCGACGTAGTATCCAAGGTTGACATGGCCGAGGTCAAGAACGCGGTTAATCAGGCGGCCAAGGAAATCAACCAGCGCTACGACTTCAAGGGGACCAACTCCACGATCGCCCTCGATGAAAAGGAGCACACTCTGCTTCTGGCGACGGCGAGCGAGTTCACATTGAAGTCGTTAAACGACGTCCTTCAGCAAAAGCTCGTTCGCCGAGGCGTATCGCTCAAGGCGCTGTCATACGGCAAAGTGGAGCCGGCGGCGAAGGACAGTGTCCGTCAAACCGTCTCTCTGCAGCAGGGCATTCCGATCGAAAAGGCTCGCGAGATCGTCAAGCACATAAAAGACTCGAAGCTCAGGGTTCAGGCTTCGATCAATGGCGACTTCGTTCGCGTGTCGGGCCGCGATCGAGACGCGCTTCAAGAGGTGATCGCCCTGCTCAAGGAAAAAGACTTCGGCATCGATATGCAATATACCAACTACCGGTCGAATTGAGAGCGTTGGGCGGGAGTTGGTGATCGCCACCGATGGAACTGGCTGAGCGAGCTTGGCTCGCCTCACAAAGCGTAGGGAGAATGGCCCGTGCGGATCACGGCTTCTTAATGAACATCTTCATTCCGATGATCTGAGCGGCGAGATTTTCCAGCCGGCTATCGGTGTTCCATACTTGTCGCGAAACCTGCTACGAAGGATCCGGGACTTTGAGAAAAGCGAGTCTTTCCGTTCAACACTCCGAACTACTCTTCGACATGCGGTCGCCGGGCTGCGAGATAATTGTTGGAGACGCGCTGTCGGTCCTTAAGGAAATTCCGTCCGATACTTTCCGTTGCTGCGTTACCAGCCCCCCGTATTGGGGACTGAGAGACTACGGAATCTCGGGTCAGGCAGGCTCCGAATTGGAGTTAGGGGACTATGTCGAACGACTTAAGGATACATTCAGGGAGGTGCGCAGAGTTCTTACCGAGGACGGAACCCTTTGGTTGAATATCGGCGACTCTTACACGAGTGGGAACCGAACCTGGCGAGACCTCGACAAAAAGAACCCGGCTCGCGCGATGGAATACAGGCCGCCGACGCCGCGCGGCCTAAAGCCCAAAGATCTGATCGGCGTACCGTGGAAGGTCGCATTCGCTCTACAAGCGGATGGCTGGTATCTGCGCTCCGACGTCATATGGCACAAACCCAACTGTCAACCCGAGTCGGTGAAAGACAGGCCTACGCGTTCTCATGAATATCTCTTCCTGTTTTCCAAGTCCGAGGACTACTTCTACGACTGCGAAGCGGTTCGAGAGCCGTCGATTTCCAACGGTGCTCAGCGTAATCGGCGGACGGTCTGGACCGTAAACACCGAGGCGTTTCCCGGGGCGCACTTCGCGACGTTTCCCGCCAGGTTAGTGGAGCCATGCATACTTGCTGGGTCGGCGACAATGGATCGCGTTCTGGATCCATTTTTCGGATCAGGCACCGTTGGGGAGGTCTGTGTAAGGCTCGAACGCAGGTTCACGGGCATCGAGCTAAACCCAGAGTACGCGGAGCTCGCGAGAAGACGTCTAGGTTGGAAGGAATAAGAACCTGATGAGATCCAAGACGTCTGGGGACAACGAGGTAATACAGCCACATCTCCAGATTTCCTTCTATTATCGCCTCCAGACTCTCAAAGAGATCTATCTTCAAGGCGCGCTCAAAAACACGGTTCAATCCCTCGACATCGCTACTCTTGACGACGAACTCGCCGAATGGGTATCAGCCGGATCATTGAAGCGCGTCGCGTCCTTTGGCGTTCGCGGGGAAGTGTTCTTCCCGGTTCCGTGTATTATCCTCAAGAACCCGTTCTTGCTGGGTTACTACAGGTTGTTGTTCGGGATCTCTCAGAAGGAGTTTGAGAAGCGCGGTCTTGGCAAGTTCAAGCGGCTCGAAGAGCGAGGAGATATTACGACCAATCTGAAGCGACAAATCCCCGCGCTTTGCAGGAGCCTTATAAAAACGGCGCAGGCGTTGGTTGACGGGATCGACGATGTTTCCCCAGCAGTTGCTCATGAACTCCAACTTCTCACGATCGGCCCCCAGCTTCGAGGCAGGGAGAATAACCAGATTGGTAAAGGCGCGACGCGAGAAGTGTTTGATTTGATGATGAAGATTGTCTCGCGTTACGTTAAAGACAAGACTGAACGAACCATACTCATTGAAAACGACTCGAATCGACATGTGCTGATTGAGTTCTTGAGTGATCCCGACATACGTATCACGGAAAAGCTGCCCACCGGTGTCAGACCTTTGGTTTCAATGGAGATAAAAGGCGGGGCGGATGCGTCCAACATCCACAATCGACTTGGGGAGGCCGAAAAGAGCCATCAGAAAGCGAGGAATCTCGGTTTTTTTGAGTTCTGGACAATCACGCGAGTCAACGTTGACCCTGGGGTTGCGCGGCGGGAATCTCCAACCACTAGCCGATTCTTCCACCTGAGTCGAATCATGAATCGCAGAACCAGAGAACATGCTGAGTTCCGCGATCTTCTTGGATCCCTCTCGGGGATCTCTCGTTAGGCTTCCCAAAAGCCGCAGCCTCTAGGGCGGCCACTGATCTTGCGGCCGCTGATCCTTATGAGTAGTCGATAACAACAAAACCGTTCTTCCAGAATAAGCAGATGAGGTTTTTACTTATTCCAAAGCTCGGGCCTGAGATCTCCGATCTGCTGGTCTCCTATGATCCTGAAACGCTGCGGCGCTTGCCGGTGTTGAAGGAAGCAGTCGTCGGACGGTTCCTGTCAATCGGCAATCGCGCCGCGGTTCGCATAGTTCGACGAATAGCTGAACGGGACGGCGTGCTCGACCCCGAGGCGGTCGATCGGCTGCTGATCAAGGCTCATTGCGAGATGCAACGAATCTCCGAGGAATTCCGGCACGGAGAGCGAGTGGCCGAGTTCCTTCAGCCCCTCGTCGAGGCCATTCGCCGGCGCGCTACTCGATCTCCAATTCGCGTGACCGACATTGGCTGCGGCATGGGCTTCGTCGTCAGATGGCTGGCGGCGTATGGCGGATTCCCGGACGACGTCGAGTTGACCGGCGTCGACTATAACGCGGCGCTCGTCGAAGAAGCGCGCCGCCTCGCCGGAGCGGAAGGCTTGCGTTGTTCTTTCTCGGTGGCGAACGCCTTTAATCTGGAGCCGCCGGCGTCCATCTATCTATCGACGGGCTTCATTCATCATTTGCCCGCGGAAACGCTCGCCCGCTTCTTTAGCGAACACGACAAAGCGGAGACCTGCGCCTTCGCTCATTTTGACTTTCAGGCTACGCCTTTCGCGGCTTTTGGCTCGTGGTTGTTTCACGCGGTGCGAATGCGCGAGCCGCTCGCCAGGCACGACGGCGTGCTGTCCGCGATGCGGGTGCACGGCGCTTCACATCTCTTGAGCGCCGCTCGCCGGGGCGCGCCCGGCTTTGCTGTCGGAATGTTCAGCTCAAAACTGTGGCGGCTGCCGATTCCAAGGGTTTTTCATGCCGTCGTAGGCGTCAGAGAAGAGCACCGTGACAACTTCGTCGCGGCGCTGGGCTCCAGAGCTTCGCGCATGAGATTTGAATGATTCCGCTGTTGCTATGGGCTCTAGCGACGATGGATGCGGCCTGCTCGGGTTATCGGGCGGCGGCGGGCCGAAGTGGATTGATTCGAAAGCGGGCGTACTATCGGCGCGCCGTCATTAAGGGAATGCTGGCGGGACAGGTGGCTGTGGCGATCGCGGGCGCGGCCATCGCGGCGTTGACGATCGTGATGCCGGATGCTGACGCGCTTACTCGGGAACTCATCGAAGCGGGCCGGCAAATGCTCGAGATATACTTGCCTTATGCGGCGGTGATTTTAGGTGCATTAGGCCTTCGGCTCTTCCGATCGGTGGACATTCGAAGCTTAACGAGCACCATTGTATTCGGCCCGCTGACGTTAATCCGTCCGGCGGTCGCGGTGGCGGGACTCGGTCTTGGCGTAATCAAAAAACCGCGTGCCGAGCTTGTTCTCCTTTCGGTGTTGATCCTGGAGATGATGCTCTCGCTCGAACGAGTTCTGGGTCTGGGTATTCTTAGGGGGAAGGAAGCAGGCTACAAAGAATGATCATTCGACAACAGTGCCTGTTCCGGCGCAGTATCCGGATGCGTCCTTGAGGATCAGTAGGTTGAAAGTTACCGGGGATTATGGACGACATGAATCGCCTCTGCGCTGCTGACATGAACATCAGCGAAAATCTGAGTGGCGTTACCTGTTCTAGTCGCTACGTCAACCGAGGAGATGTAAATCCAAGTAATCTGCTCCCTGTTGGAACAACGATTTTTCCAAAGAGAGGCGGCGCCATCCTAACCAACAAGAAACGTCTTACCACCCGTGTCATTTGTGCAGACTTGAACATCATGGGCGTGACGCCGAGGCGAGACCTGCTCCCGGAGTTCTTGTTCAATTTCTTTCTCGGACTAGACCTTCGTGAGATCAATAACGGATCATCAATTCCGCAAATCAATAACTATGGTATTGAGCCTCTCTTGATCGCATTTCCTGAATCAATCACGGAGCAGAAGGTCGTTGTTGAGAAGCTCAAGTCGCTGTCACAAGAAACCCAACGCCTCGAGTCCATCTACCAGTGCAAACTCGCCGCATTGGACGAGCTGGAAAAATCGCTGCTGCATCAAGCCTTCGCCGGGCAACTTTGAACTATGGTGGACCTTAATCCAGAAAAGGCGCGAATCTTCCGCATCGTGCATGTGGCAAACGTCCCGTGGATTCTGGACAACGGTATGCGCAGTCAGAATTCCGCGGCGCAAGACCCCAATTACGTTAGGATTGGTAACGGGTCGCTGATTGAAAAGCGGGCGCGGCGAATGGTCCCCATCCCGCCGGGCGGCACTCTTGGTGACTACGTGCCTTTTTACTTCACGCCGTTTTCGATCATGCTGTATAACATCAAGACGGGATATGGCGGCATTACGAGGCGCGACAACCAGGACATCGCGATTCTTGTTTCTTCCGCCGATCGGCTGCGCGAACTCGGGCAGCCATTCATCTATACTAACCAGCACGCCTATGCGATGGCCACGGAGTTTTACGATGGCTCCAACGATTTTAGGCAGATCGATTGGGTATTGCTGCAACGGCGCGATTTCAAGACTGATGACGCGGATCCCGGAAAACAGTTGCGCTATCAGGCGGAGGCGCTGGTCTATCAACACGTTCCTCTGGATGCAGTGATCGGGATTGGCTGTTACAACGACACTGTCAAGCGCAGCCTCGAATCGCTACTCGAGGAACACGGCGCAATAATCCCGGTTAGGACCATCCCGAGATGGTATTTTTAGGAAGATATGATGAGATTCATTAAGGGCAACTTGCTTGATGCGGAGGTGGAGGCAGTTGTGAACACGGTCAACACGGTCGGGGTGATGGGCAAAGGTATCGCCCTGATGTTCAAGGAGCGCTTCCCAAGAAATTACGAAGCGTACGCCGCGGCTTGCAAAGCCGGACAGGTGCGAATCGGCAGGATGTTCGTCTCCCCCATTGACGAATTGGATGGCCCACGCTGGATCATCAATTTCCCGACAAAGGAGCACTGGCGTTCACCCACGAAGCTGGAATGGGTGTGTGCTGGATTGGCGGCGCTGAAGGACGTAATTAGCGAGAAGCATATCCGTTCTATCGCCATTCCGCCCCTCGGTTGCGGAAACGGTGGTTTGGATTGGGAAGTGGTGCGGCCTCTGATCGAGGAGGCGCTCAGTGATTTGGAAGACGTTGAAATTGTCGTTTACGAGCCTACAGAGCAGTATCAAAACGTGGCGAAGAAGAAGGGCGTCGAGAAGCTGACGCCGGCGCGCGCTTTGATCGCCGAGATGGTGAGGCGCTATTGGGTGTTAGGGATCGAATGCACACTGTTGGAGACTCAGAAGCTGGCATGGTTTCTGGAACGGATGATCAAGAGAATGGGGTTGAAGGATCCACTTGATCTCCGATTTGTGGCGGACCGATATGGCCCCTACGCTAACCGCTTGACGCACCTGCTCAATGGACTGGATGGCAGCTACCTCCACTGCGAAAAGCGCCTTGCGGATGCCGGGGTATTCGACACAATCTGGTTCGAGGAAGCCAAGCGGGAGAGGGTGGAACTCTACCTGAAAAGCAGCGAGGCAAGAATGTATCTGCCCGCGCTGGAGGCGGCGGACGAATTAATCGATCGGTTTCAATCTCCACTCGGGCTGGAAGCGCTGGCCACGGTTGATTGGCTGATTGTTCGCGAGGGCATAGAACCAACGCTCTCGGGCATTCGCCACGGGATTCGAAATTGGCCTGCTGGAGCGATACACGCGCAGCGGAAGGAGGGGCTGTTTAGTGATCGTCTTCTGCAACTAGCACTGGAAAGGGTGCTGAGTGTCGGGAAAGCGGAGTGAACGACGCCGAAACAGAGCCGAATACATCGACCCGCGCTAGCGGCGGCGGGCT
>JAHFUG010000257.1 GCA_023265195.1 Blastocatellia bacterium
CTAGTCAGTCCAACGATTTCAAGCAGATCCTTGGCGGTCGTAAGCTGTTCCTTATGACTAAAGAGAAACTTAGCTACTTCGACAATATGCTGAGTAACGTCGATGCCCACCTCAAACGAACCAGTTTTGAAGTCAGACTTAACCTTGACCGATACTTCCGCGCGCCCCTCATTGAGTACATGGTTGGCTCTTTCACAGAGCTGTCCAATAGCAAGCAACGCGGGCGCAAGGTCGCGCACATCCATTGACCCTGTACGCAACGCCTCTCCGTCGTAAGCAAGTTGTATGACCGCTTGACTCATTGACTTATTCATTGATTGGCCGGGATAGGCCGCCCACATTGTCTATCGTCATAAAGCGTTTTGTCCAGTTTGGAATGGAGGCCAGCAATACAGATTAGGACACTACCCTAAGCTTGAACAGCTTCGCGCACTGAGTCTAGTATTCAACTGTCGTGAAACGGATTGTTGAATCGTTCAAGCATGAGCGAGGGGCGGCGAAAAGCAATAAGAGAAGCCGGAGCCGGGCGCGTGGGGCCCGAGGTATCCGTTTTCCTTCCCGTCTTCAATGAAGAAGAGAACATCCCGCTCTTAAACAGCAGGCTCATCCAGGCGCTGGAGACCACGCGCCGAACTTACGAGGTCATTTATATAGACGACGGCTCCACCGATCGCAGCCTGGATCGGCTCCGTGAGATCGCCGCTCGCGACCACCGCGTGAGAGTGATATCGCTTCGCCGCAATTACGGCCAGACGGCCGCAATGAGCGCCGGAATAGATCATGCGCAGGGCCTGATCCTGGTGCCGATGGACGCCGATCTCCAGAACGATCCGGCGGACATAGCCAGATTGCTCGACAAGCTGGATGAAGGCTATGACCTCGTTTCAGGCTGGCGGCGCGAGAGGAAAGATCAATGGCTCAGCCGGCGGTTGCCTTCCGTGCTTGCGAACAAACTGATCTCGCGCATAACCGGAGTGCGGCTTCACGACTATGGTTGCAGCTTGAAAGCCTACAGGCGAGAGGTGCTTTCCGAGGTCAAGTTGTACGGCGAAATGCACCGGTTCATTCCCGTGTATGCAATCTGGGCGGGAGCCAAGGTGGCCGAATTGCCGGTGAAACACCATGCAAGGGGAAGCGGACGGTCAAAGTACGGGTTGTCGCGCGCGCCGAAAGTTCTATTTGATCTTATGACCGTAAAGTTTCTGTCGAGTTACCTGATGAAGCCGCTGTATCTCTTCGGAGCAGCGGGTCTGTTCTGTCTCGCTGTCTCGCTGGTGTCGTTTGCCTGGGCTCTTTACTATCGGATATTTCTTAGCGTACACCTCAATCGGATGCCCCTGGCGACGCTCGCCATGATTATGTTCGCGATGGGCGTGCAATTTATCTTTATGGGCTTGCTGGCGGAGCTGGTGGTTCGCACCTATCACGAATCGCAGAACAAGGCTACGTATTTGATAAGAGAAACCCTGAATATGGATGATCGCGAAGGGGCGCCGTTTCAAAAATGAAGTACGACGCGGCCCAAGATCAGCCTGCGGCTTCCGCTCGGACCGGCTCCGCGCAACGGCCATCGCGCGTGAGCGATAACCGGCTTGGGCGAGAGCGAGTGACGATAGCAGGCGTTCCAATTGACAATGTTGACGACGATGAAGCGCTCGCGAGTATTGAAAGAATGGTGACCGAGGGCGGGCCTCATTATATGGTGGTCGCGAACGCAGCCAAAGTAGTAGCCGCTAGCAGGGATCGTCGTTTGAAAGAAATACTCCTTCAAGCCGATCTGTTGACCGCGGACGGAATGTCCGTTGTCTGGGCGGCGCGTCTGCTAGGCCGGCCCTTGAAAGGGCGCGTTACTGGAATTGACCTCTTTGAGAGACTGGTAGGTCTCGCCGCCGCCAATGAATGGCCGGTGTACCTCCTTGGCGGGACGGTTGCTTCGGTCGAGGGCGCGGCGTCGAAACTAGCCGTTCGGCATCCCCGCTTGCGAATAGCCGGTCACCGCAACGGATATTTTGAAGCCTGCCAGTCAAGCGAGATCGCGGCGGCTATCAAAAAGAGCGGAGCGTACCTTCTGTTTGTCGGTATGGGTTCTCCGCGCCAAGAGAAGTGGATGATGGATAATCTGGCCCCGACGGGGGTTCGCTTTGCGCTGGGCGTCGGAGGAAGTTTCGATCACGTGAGCGGACTCGCGCGCCGCGCGCCCGCGTGGATGCAGCGGGGAGGCTTGGAGTGGCTATATAGGCTGGCGCGAGAGCCGCGGAGATTATGGCGGCGATATCTGATCGGGAACGCGTTGTTCGGCTGGCTGATCGTAAAGCAGATGCTTTCTCGCTCGCGGCGTTCGCCTGCCGCTTATGAATGATGCAACTCAGGCGGCGGTGCGCCGTTAACTCAGGTGGCAGGCTGCAACGCCCATCGATCTATCAAGTCTAAGGGGGAAGAAACTATGTACCGAGTCTCGGGAAAGCAGCTAATTCTCTTGGGGCTGGGATCCGCGTTGCTGGCGGCGGCGATAGTGGCGTGCGCGCAGCGGATCCTCGACAACAAGAAGATCGCGATCGAACCTCTCGCCATCGCCGATCCTTCGGTTGCGACCGACGAGCAGAACAACATCGAGGTTTATCGTGAGGTCAGCCCCGGCGTCGTCAACATAACCAGCACGAGCTACGTTCAGGGTTGGTTCGGCGCATACCCGCAGGAGGGAACGGGCTCCGGATCTATCATAGATATGGAAGGTCATATCCTCACCAATTACCATGTAGTGCAGCAGTCCTCCCAACTCGAGGTGCAGATCGAGAATGACAAGTATCCGGCCCGCATGGTCGGTGTGGATCCTGATAACGATCTCGCCGTCATCAAGGTCAATGCGCCGCGAGACCACCTGCGAGTAGTACAGCTCGCCACGTCGAAGGGGCTGCTGGTCGGTCAGAAGGTGCTCGCGATCGGCAATCCGTTCGGGCTGCAACGAACGCTTACAACCGGAATCATAAGCGGCCTCGAGCGGCCGCTCAGGGAGCCGGCCGGCAGAACGATTGAAGGCGCGATTCAAACGGACGCGTCGATTAACCCGGGTAATTCCGGCGGCCCGCTCCTGAACTCGCATGGCCAGATGATAGGCATCAACACCGCGATCATCAGCCCGAACGGTCAAGGCTCGGTTGGAATCGGTTTCGCCGTCCCCGTCGACATAGCAAAGAAGATAGTGCCGGAGTTGATAGCCAAAGGCTACATTGCGCGCCCGTGGCTCGGTGTGAGCACCATGCCTCTCAGTCAGAACATCGCCAAAGCGTTCAGACTGCCGGTCGATGAGGGGATGGTAATCGGCAGCGTCTATCGCGGCGGCGGCGCGGCGGCGGCGGGATTGCGAGGAGCGGTCATACGCGAGTCATTTTTCGGCAACGCCTCGCTCGAGCAGTTGGGAGACGTTATCCTGGCGATAGATCGGCAACCGGTCAGAAACGGCGAAGAGTTTCAGCACGCGCTCAGGGAGAAAAAGCCGGGGGAAACCGTACAGGTTGAAGTGCTGCGGCAAGGAAAACGCCTAACGATACCAGTGCGGCTCAGCGAACGGCCTCAGGACTCGAGGTGACGTAAGAGGTGACGTAAAAGGATCGCTATTATTGAAAAGCAATCGAACGGCTTTGAGAATGCGGCGATTCGTAGAGATGCGCGCCAGTACAGCAGGCTCAATGAGGGGACAAGACCAGGAGCCTGATCCAATGTTCGGCTGCGCTCCGCCAGGTTGACAGCAATCCGCTACGGGCTGGCGCCGGCCGCATTCGGGCGTCGGTTCCCTCTACGGCTTCAACCGAACATAGCGCGCCGCCGCGTAGGCGGCTTCGACTCTGATCTCTTCGCCACTAGCATGTTCATTCAGCCAGACTGGATCGACCATCGAAGCTGCTCCACTGTTAAGCCAAATGGCCCCGCCTTGACCACAGATGGACGCAACGTCCTCGTTGAGCGTCGTCAATCGCGTTGGAGAGAGCCTGCGCCAACTGGTCCGATCGTTGAAGTATTCGAAGGTCGTATCTGCTTCGTTGCGACCAGCGAAGTAGATCAGGGTTCTCTCGTTCCAAACCGCAGGCGCCAGCCGGGCCGATTCGACTAGCTTGTTCGAGCTTGATTTCATGTTCGGAAGAATGAAGAAGACCATGTTGAAGAGCGCCAGCGAGGCCACCGCGAGCGAGACGGGGCTCGGCGGGTGGATGCCTCTCGACGGACCCCGGTTGGAGCGAATGAGCCCATAACGGGCCGCGAACAATCCTAACGCGAGTGCAATAGCCGGCAGAAAAAAGAGGCGGTGATAAGGGTCCTGCGGCTCGAAGAAGCAGCGAAAGACCAAAAACGGCGCGAGCCACGCCATAGCTATGCGGGAAGCCGGCGTGTCTGAAAGCCTGGGCCAATTCAATTTGCGAATGGCTTCGACCAGGCGGGCGAATCTAACGCGCCGCGCCGCCGTTGCGGCCGCCGCAACCAGACAAGCTATCGCGGCCAGCGCAATTCCAGCTTCGAAGAACCCCGCCTGAGAGCGAAACAGGGCGAAGCGATGGCCTACTATCGACTCGATGATCGCGGCCGGCGTCGTTAAGATTCCGGGAATCGGATTCAGAGATAACGAGAAGCGGCTTGGATTCGAAACGGCCCAGCGCACCACTGCCAGCGGCTGCACGATTCCGTCGAACATCGCGGCGCATGCATAATATGCCGCTACGGTCACCGACCAGGCCGTGCCGCTCATGAGAACCGCGAACCTGGTCTTGCGCGGTATCTTCCCGGTTGAGACGGCCGCGACGATTGCCGCCAGTGTGAACAGCGAAGCCAGTTCGTGTATCAGCATCGCGGCCGCGAGCATAAGCCCGGCCACGAGCCAGCGCGGCTTCGGCCCCACAAGGTTTCTCATGCAAAGAAGCATTAACACGAGCGCTGGAACATAAGCGTTGGCGTCGGTCGCAAGCTTCCACCACGACGCCGAGAAAGCGAGCATGATGGACGCGACCGCCGCAATGCGCCGGTCTCGAAGCGTGCGCTCGGCTATCTGAAAGAAGAGAGCAATGGCCGCCGCGCCCAGTAAAGAGTTCGTGACTTGCAACAGCGCTAGCGCCCGGGCGTGTATTCCAATTGAGTGAGAGCCGCAATAGATCAAGTAGCCGATCGCGTTATACAAAAGATGATTCTGATGAAAGAGCAGCGAATTCGAAGCGGCGCCGTTCGCGACCTTCTCGATTTGTAACGCGAAGGTAATCCCATCCCAGAAGTAATCAGCGGTCGGTGTCGCCAGATATATCAGACCAAAGCAGGCGGCAAGAGTGATGCGTATTAGGTAGCAGCGAGAAACTGAGCGGGCATCCGGCAGTCGCCCAACTTCAAAGGGCGAGACATTCGGACTGGCGATGGTCTCCACGTTGCACGACTCCTTTTCGTATGAGCCGGCTTGGTTGGTAATCCCGGTGGAGGACCATTTAAGCGCCGGAACTGCAAGAGAGTCACGGACCTCGTTTCAATGCCTGTAAGCGAAAAACTCTTTTTGAGACCTTTTGCAGGCCGCAGGCGTCTTACAAACCGAAATCCGTCGCACCTAACCCGTGAGATGGTTTCCTAAGACCCACAGCTCAAGCCGGCCAAAGCGATGAAGCTGTGGGTCTTTATTCAATTATAGGGGTTCTAAACTCTATTCAACCCCGCACAAATCTTGGCGAGCGAAATCCACCGCCGCACCAAACAACGGAGGCGTGAGTCTCCTGGAGCCAACGTAACCAGACAAACCGCGCACCGCGTGGAACCTTCTACCGAGAGGCCGAGCCCGCTGATGCGTGTGATCCGCTCAAGCATTCGAGAAGTGATTAATTCTCTTTGAATCGCCTCAAGCAACTTTGCTGCGACAGGCTTATCCTGCGCCAAGTCTTCGGATGAATGCCGTAAAACTGCCCGTGCAATTAAAAAGCCAGTGTTAGGTTTAGGTTTAAACGGCGGTATATTACCGCTGATTCGATTGAGACGCAAGCGGCGTCGAGAAGAAATATTGGACGGCATTCCCGGTCAGTCCAAGGTATCGAAGCAGCGTCGATGAGCAGTCAGTACTTTCAACCGCGACAACCCCAACAACCCCAACAACCAAGCTGGACGTGAGCTTCATCGCGTGATAACGTTGCTGCGTTCCAGAGAGAGTCAGGGGCCAATGTCGCTGATTTCGATGAGCAAGTTTGAAGGTTTCAACTCTCAGGTAGGAGTTGTAGATTGAATCTGAATTATGGGGACAGCTTCGGCGTTCCGCGGTTCATTCCATTTCCGTTTACTAGAAAATCAGGCCGAGGTTACCAATGGTAATTTGTGAGTTCTGCGTGCACTCAAGAAACAACGTTGAGTGCGGGTTAGGATTGAGAATCCCAAAGCGGCCGGCTTGCCGCGAGTTCGAGCCAGGCATAGAGCATTTTTGCTCGAACCCTTCAGATTTTGTGAGCCCCGCCCAGATTTGTCAGATGGCGATTTTTTTTGGCATCAAGGGGGCCGAGTTGAAGAAGATCACTACGATGGCCAACCAGGAAAAGGACGCCAGAGCGACAAAGAGCATAGGCCTCGACGCCTATCAGGCAAAGTCCGCCTTCTGAATCACGTGCCCAAAGAACAACTCCTTGCTGATCTGACGGGCTTCATCGGCTCCAGGAGAAGCGCACAAATCGGCGAGTCCCTTTAGGGCTTTCTTGCTCGCGGGCCGTAGCGTGAACTTTCTATCGGTGAACTCAGAGGTCACTCCCTGGGCCACATCCTTGGCTCCAGTGATATCCGATTCTTCCAGTCTGGCGCAGAGCGCGGCCAGTCTTTCCCGATCATAATTTTCGTTCAGTACGACGAACTGCTTTGAAGCGCCGAGGTGAATGTGGCGTTCTTTTGGCGCGCTTTCCGCCTGATTCTCTTGCTTGAATACCTCGGTGAGCTTTTGGTCCAATATCGAGCGGCGGTACTTCGTAGGTCCTCGCCTTGCCCACAGAATCGTATACTCGACGTCAGTCACCGAGGTTACGATGCCGGGGCCGTATCTGCCGGCGGCGTCGGAGTCATTGTGAGTAATAGTTTTTCCAACCTCGATCTTCATCTTTCCTCCCAAGCTCCGAACGCGGAGCAGCAATTCAATCGCGGCCCAGGCGGCGCGCAACGTCAGCGTCGACAATAGTCACTTGATACTGGTCTTGTATCGAATTTAGTTCGGCGCGCCAGAGACTGGGGCTCGGGTAAAAACCACGTGAATGTCCAGGGCGCTCGTTAGACAGTTGCGGACCGAGGACTTGTGGTGCGCCGCTCGCGTGAGGGCTAGCCTTCAAGAAGCATCCTCCAAGAAAGTGGCGTCTGGTGAAGGCAATCCGGCTGCCACTCAGACCGAATGACTTTTCCTTGGCTCAAAACAGCCTCAATCAGAGTAATACGCGGCGTGAGCTTCGGTCAAGCTAACACCGCCGGCAGTAGTGTCCTAATTCCGTGTTGCTCGCTCTAGAGAAAGATCTCGAGACCCGAGAATACCCCCAACGCAGTTGGGGGATACATTCGCTCGCTACAGACGGCGCACCGCGGTTTTTTTCTTGAATACCCCCAACGGAGTTGGGGGATGGTTCATATGCAGCCTATCCAACGCGCGAGCATTCGTGGGCACGCTAACAAGGGCTCGGATCGCCTTGGAGATTCGTTGATGGCCCAGCGCCGCTAGTAGGCTGGTATTGAACGATCCCCCAACTGCCACCCCGTCGGTGCGATGCAGTCACCGCTCGGCGGTCCGAGCACGAAGAAGCGGTTACTCCCTGTGGCGATGCTCCCGGCGGAGTCGAAAGAGTTCCCCAAGGAACAACGGGATTATTTCCTGACAGAAACACATCAGGCCCATTGCGATTGAGGGGCGCGTCGCGCGCTACGTTGGAGCCGAGCGCGTAACCAACCGGAAGATAATTCCCCAACCGGACCCCTTGCGACGTTAAGCCGCCGGGGGCCACACCCAAAGACTCTTGTCCGCGGCCACCTTTCTTCCGTGCGCAATCGCGTTCTGGATCAATGCAGGCGAGAAGTTCGTGGAAGAATTCCTGTTCCCCTTCTGATTGTTTTCGTCAAACCATACTCGAGGCGCGAGAACGAAGATGGGAGCATGTCTTTTGCCAGCGTGGCCCAGAGCTTCTTTCGCCGCTTCGACGCTCGCCGCCAAGCCGGCGTCCGCGCCGGGGCTGACGTTAAGGCGGCCGATGGCGCCTGCAACCGCGTTCCAGTGGATCGCTCCGCGGATGTCGTCCAGGTAAACTTCGTCCGAGAGTATCTCGAGGGTTCTTCTTAGAACGTCGAAGCCGCTGACCTTGGTTCCCAGCCAGTTGTCATCCCACTGTTCGTAATCGTTCTCTTCGACGGCTGAATCAGGTATTCCCTTCACATTCGGATCGATGCGGCTCGTCAGCAAGATATATATCTCGTCCGGGTTCGAACGGAAAGCGCTCGAGAGCGGCGTCATGTTTCGAACGCCTCCATCCACCAGAACATCCCTGGCTTGCTTGAGGTCTACGAACGGAAACACGACTGGAATCGAAGCGGACGCCAGGAATCTATCCATGAAGTCCGACGGCGTTTGAGACGGAGTCCATTCGGCGTACTTGCCGGTCACCAGCGACACGGTCCCGACCGCAAAATCGCGCTTCGACGCAATCAAGGCGTTCAGCGAGATGTGTCTGTCGATCAACGCTCTGGCCGGTCCCAGCGCATAGAGGCTATCCATTCCAAGAGCGAGCCCGGCCAAGCCCGCGCGTTCGGTGTAGATGCTATGGTTGCCTTTTATTTCAGTCACCCATACGTTGACGATTTCCAGAACCTTCTTCGCCAACTCCTGCTGCGAATCCCCGTCAGTAGGAGCCTGGGCAAGAAAAGCGGCGTTTAATGCGCCCACGCTAACACCCCTGATGATTTGAAAGTCGAGTCCCTGGTTGATCACGAGTTCTTCAAGCATTCCGACCTGGAACGCTCCTCGCGCCCCGCCACCTGCCAGCAGTAAAGCCCTGTTCATCGCATTTCTCCTTTCTTTCGGAACGAGGCGATTCTAATCGGTAACGGAGGACACGGCCAGAGGAATAAGAGCCACTCAAACTCTTGCCCGCAAAAAGAAGAACCACAGCAGCCATACTGCAGCGGCCGCTTGACGGCGCTCTCAGCAACTGGTGCTTATTGCTTTGTCGCATTCGTGGGCTTCGTGACCTTCGTGGTTTCAATTCTCCCACACCTTCTGACTGAATCGGGCCCGCCTCACCGGCTCGAACTCTCTTGCTTTAGCAGCTTCCGCTTACGCTCGATGCCCCATTTATATCCGCTGAGGCTTTTATCCTCACGAATGATGCGATGACACGGAATTACAAGAGCGACTCGATTCGTGGCGCACGCGCGAGCAACGGCTCTGACTGATTTCGGGCTGCCGATCGATTTGGCGATATCACTGTACGACCGCGTGGACCCGTACGGAATCTTGCGCAACTCTTCCCACACCCGCCGTTGGAACGCCGTGGCCTGCACGTCGAGCGGCAAATCCAGATGCGGATGCTCCCCTCGAAGGTAACTGAGCAAAGGAACAACTAGATCGTCGAGCGCCTTTTCACCGCGCGTAATCTCCGCCTCCGGGTACTCCGCCGCCAGCATGCTCTCCAGCTTCTGGTCGGAGTCGCCAAGGCTCACCGCACACAAGCCGGTTTCCGTCGCGGCCACCAGTAGGCGGCCCAACGGACAAGAAGCGGTCGTGTACTTAATTCGCATCCCGCGCCCTCCTCGTCGAAACGCCGCCGGGGTCATTCCAAGCTCGTCCTTGGCCCGTTCGTAAAGACGGCTGCTCGAGCCGTATCCGGCGTCGTACATGGCGCCTGCTATCGAATCGCCTTGCCGAATCCGCGCCTTGAATTCGCCAACGCGGCATGCCTGGGCGTACTGGCGAGGCGTCACACCGGAGATTCGTTTGAACATCCTTTGTAGATGGAACGAACTGACGCCTATCTCGGCGCTCAACGCATCGAGGGTCGGCGCCGGCTGATGCGTTTCGATTATTCGGCACGCTCTGCGGACGATTGCGACGTGAGGATCGGCCGCGGCCGCTGTATCCGGCTTACATCTGCGGCACGGCCGGAAGCCCGCTTGTTCGGCCGCCTCCGGAAGTCGAAAGAAGATGACTCGATCGCGGCGCGCCCGGCGCGAAGGGCACGAAGGCCGGCAGTATATCCCCGTGGACTGAACCGCGAAAACGAAGACTCCGTCGAACTGAGAGTTCTTCGATTCGACGGCGCGCCATAATTCACCATCGTCCGCCGTCGAATTCGATCCGGCGCCTTGCGCGTTCTTGCTGGTAGTTGCTTCGCTCACCAGCGTACCTCCCGGCGATTCATTCGTTTCACCACGCAACGAAACTGCGTCCCCTGCACGCGTCCTTTTCGCCGCCTTAATGCTCTTGCTTGTTTCCATAATGGCTCTCCTTTGTTTTGAACAAGCCGAGTATAAGCAAGTGCGGCTTTATCAATCTATCCGGTTCTTGCCGTCAAATCGGAACGGAAGGAGCAAGCAGCGTGAGAGGTCGAACCGCCGCTACGCTAAATCCTTTGCATGATTCGTATGTGCTCGGTGGCCGACGAAAGACATAAGCTCGAACGATGAGCACCGCGTTCCTCGGATGCGCCGACAAGGGGATCGTCCTCCTCGAGAATCGGCGGCATGGAGACACTTGTATACGAACTCACTCCTGGAAGCGCGCGCGCCTCAATCGTGGTTC
>JAHFUG010000034.1 GCA_023265195.1 Blastocatellia bacterium
GGCTAATCCTGAAGCCCGCGGTATCGTGGCGGCTTATCACTCGACGTAGTTTTGCAGTGCGCCGATCTTCTCGATCGTAATCTCGATTCGGTCGCCATGCCTCAAGAAGACCGGTGGATTCATGAAAACCCCTACGCCGGATGGAGTGCCGGTCGAAATAATGTCACCCGGTTTCAATGTAAGATCCTGCGAAACGAATTCGATGATCTCCGGTATCTTGAAGATCAGATCGCTGGTGTTCGATCTTTGCCGCGCGTCGCCGTTCAGCTTGAGCCCGATGTTCAGGTTGTGCGGGTCGGGAAGTTCTTCACTGGTGACCAGCCACGGTCCGCACGGCCCAAAAGTGTCGAGTCCTTTGGCGCGCGCCCACTGCCTTTCGTTGTGCTGGAGGTCTCGCGCGGTTACGTCGTTCATTATCGTGTAACCCGCAACGTAATCAAGGGCCGTCTCGCGGCTTACCGACGTGGCCTGCTTGCCGATGACAAACGCCAACTCGGCTTCATAATCGCATTGCTTACTTATCCGCGGCAGCCGAATCGCGCCGCCCGGCCCGGATAGACAGGTTACATTCTTTGAAAAAATCAGCGGCGACTCGGGGGGCTTTATGTTTTGCTCCGCGGCATGCGCGGCATAGTTGAGACCCACCGCGAGAATCTTTCCTGGAGCGATGACCGGCGGCCCGAGTTTGATCCCGGCAAGCGAAACCAGCGCGCGCCGTTCGCGGCACTCGCCCGCCAGACTCTTGTCCGATTGAACGAGACCGATGAGGCTGCCTATCAGGTCCTCGCCGGCCAGATAAAGGTCGAGCGCGTCTTCGAGCTTGTTGTCCATCAACGCCGCGAAGCTCGCGCCAAGCTTGTCGCCGAGTACGCCGAGCGCGGCGCGCACGTCGAGTACTTCATCCCCCGCGACGACGCCGGCGCGATGGGCGTCCTGAGCGCGAATTGACAGCAGCTTCATCTCATTCTCCTTTGAATTAACCGGTTGAAAAAGCGCGCCGAGGACCGAAGCGATCGATACCTGCGCGCCTTTTGCTCGCCATTGAGAGAAGAGAGTTTCTCGCAACGGCGCGGAGACCGCAAAGAAAAATCGAACGCTATGAGTCTCGCAAACGCGCTTTGCCGCTTTGCCTTCACGTCTGGTGTCGAAGGGTTGCTCTATCGCAGCGGTTCATCTATTCTGATCACCCCCAACGAGGGCATTTCAAGCAAGGCGGAACATCGCGATGAAACTCGAGCAATTCATAATGGAGCGGATGCAGTCAAGCTGGGAGAACCTTGTCCGCTACAATCTCTCGGAAAGCGGAGTGCACCCCGTCGCGGTCAGAGAGTTGATTCCGGCCGCAACCCAGCAAGACGACCTGCTATCGCTCGAGTTGGGCTACGGCCAGTCAAACGGGACGCCTGAATTGCGAAACGCCGTCGCCGCGATATACGAGGGCGCAACGGAAGAGAACGTACTGGTTACTACCGGCACATCGGAAGCGAACTTTCTCGCCGTCTGGTCTCTCGTCGAGCCCGGCGATGAGGCCGTGATGATTCTGCCGAATTACATGCAGACATGGGGAATAGCTCGGGCGTTCGGCGCGGAGATCAAGCCGGTTCAACTGATCGAAGAGATGAACTGGGCTCCCGATCTGGATGAACTCGAAAGCATCGTCTCCGCCAAAACAAAACTCATTATTGTATGCAATCCCAACAATCCGACGGGCGCTATCATGACCGGCTCCGAAATGGACCGAATTGTCGAGGCCGCGCGGCGGGTCGGCGCATGGCTTCTTGCGGATGAGGTTTATCGAGGAGCCGAACGAGAACGGCCGCTTACGCCCAGTTTTTGGGGCAAGTATGAAAAGGTCATCGTCACCGGCGGGCTCTCGAAAGCGTACGGTCTGCCCGGCCTCAGGATCGGGTGGATCGTCACATCGAAAGATCTTGCAGCGCGCGCGTGGTCATATCACGATTACACGACTATCGGTCCGAGTATGATCAGCGATGTGCTGGCTCGCGCCGCGCTAAAACCGGAGAATCGGCGAAGGCTCCTGGCTCGCACGCGAAACATCCTGAATTCCAACTTCCCCGTAATGCGCAAGTGGGTGGACAGCTACGGAGGCATGTTCGCTCTGATCGAGCCGCAAGCGGGAGCCATTGCTTACCTACGCTACGATCTCGACGTCGACTCGCTCGAGTTCGTCGAAAGGCTTCGCGAGCAAAAGAGCGTGCTCATTGTGCCGGGCGAACATTTCCTGATGAAGAACTATCTGCGGATCGGCTTCGGAAACACGCCCGAATGCCTGCGAGAAGGACTCGAGTTGATCTCGAGCTTCATATCGGATCTTCCTTGATAAGGCCGCGCGGGTGACGCTCGCGGACGCCGGATCAGTTTTTAATCGAGCATGATTGCAAGGGTACGGGCTTTATTGCTTCTGACGCTCTGGTTCGGAGGCGTCGCGTTCATCGCTCCGTTCGTCATCGCGCTCTTTCTGCTTACAAAGAAAGAAAACACGATCTATCGGCCCGTCCGCTTGTTCATCCGGCTGGGGCTGGCGATGGTTGGAGTCAAGGTCGAGGTCGTGGGATTGGAGCGGCTCGATCCGAATCAGACATACATGTTCACGCCGAACCATCAGAGCTTCATCGAAGTGCCTCTGCTGGTCACCTACTTAAAACGTAATCCGGGTTTCCTGGCGAAGAAAGAACTGTTCAAGTGGCCGATCTTCGGATACGGGATCGGTCTTATCGGCGTTATTTCAGTGGATCGACGAAACACGAAAACGGCCGTGGCAAGCGCTCAAGTTGCGATCGCGAATCTACGCCGCGGAAAAGACTATATTGTTTATCCGGAGGGCACTCGCTCGAAGGACGGACGGTTGCTCCCGTTCAAGAAAGGCGCTTTCGTAATGGCGGCCGAAGCGGGCGTGCCGATCGTGCCCGTTACAGTCTCGGGCTGCACCACGATAATGCCCAAGGGCCAAATCAAGGTATATCCCGCTACCGTCCGCATCACGGTTCACGATCCGATCAGCACCAAAGGACATTCAAGAGAAACAGTGGCGGAGTTAATGGCGGCCACGCGCGTAAAGATCCTTTCGGCTTTGAGTGAAGGGCGGTAGGGAATGTTCTACCGAACGATCAAAAGTGAAGGCAACGGAATCGACACTATTCGAGGGTCGTTCACCGGCTTCGCATCAGATCGCGTAATCAGCAGCGCAAAAGGCGCGTTGTTCACAGCCTTCTCGAGAAAGCCGCGGAGACCTAGTGTGTCTCGCAGAGGATCGATGACGCGCCGGTACTTAACCTCGACTGGAATCCGCTGCTCGCCAATCGTTAAAACGAAGTCAACCTCAGGCTCGCCGCCGCGTTCGGGCAGATGGGCAACCGACAGACCCGTCAGCGAAGCAAAGAAGTATCCAACCGTGCTTTCAGCAATTCGGCCGGCGAGGTCCTGAAGATGCGGGACCGCGTCGAGACGAGATGGATCCAGCGGGACAATCTCCTGAAGCCATGCGGCCCTAATTGCATGATCGCACAAACAGAGCTTAGCGTACCCACGACGCTCCTTGAGCCGGATCTCGAGTGGTTCGATCGTTCGCAGCAACAGACTGCTGTCGAGAAAATCAAGATAGTGGCGAATCCGTTGCGGGCCGATGTTTGCGTTCAACGATCGCTGAGCTTCCGCCGCGAGCGTCGCTGGATTGGGGCTTTGGCCGATGTAGCGGCAACCCATTCGGAATACCTCTTCAAGAAGCTGAGGATCGCGCGCCCGGCCCCGGGCGCCGAGCCGAAGGTCATGTTCGATTACCCGCTTCACAACGGTTTCGTTGAGATGCGCGGCGACGTCTTCCCAGGACACGTTCGCCAGCCTCTGCCCCAGTGGATAGGCGCCGCGCTCGGAGAAGGCGGAAAACGCCAGCGCGAGCACGGCCGATTGAGATTCGCCATGAGCAACAAGCTCCCGCCAAAAATCCTGACGCAGCCAGTCTTGCCAGCCATTATCGGTTTGTATCGGCGCCAGTCCGCCAAAGCCTCGCAAGGCGGCTATCTCCGCCAGGCGAAGCGGACCGACCTCCAACGAGTGAATACGGCCCGCAAGGCTGTCTCGGCCCCTCTCGATTCGCAGAGCCGAACTGCCGGTTACCATGACCCTGACGGTAGAGTGATCGACCAGGGTCTTCAACTGGACATCCCACGCCGCGAGGTTTTGCACTTCATCAAAGAAGAGAAAGACCGGTTCATTCCTTCGGGCGCTTTCATTTAGGGTAGACCGCAGCACAATCTTCTCGAACCAATCGACAATGCGAAGAATTGGCTCATCGAAGCGGGCGCGCGCTAACGCAGGCAGGTCATCAAACTGGACGCGCAGTATTCTGCCGGGAGCAACGCCTTCATCGAGCAGGGACTGAATTAACTGTAGTTGAAGAGTCGTCTTGCCGATCTGGCGCGGCCCTCGGATTACGATGACCGGGGCGATAGGCTGTTCGAGCCGTTCACGGAGCTTCGCGTAAGGCCATCGGCGAAACGTGGGAATGACAGGCAAAGCCTGCCCCCGCCACCAGGGATTCTGGCGTTCCAGATCACTGATCAACTCCGACGGGAGAGCGGGTTCAGACAAAGGTTCCGCCAGCATTGCTTTTGCAAGTAGTCTATTTGCCGCGCGCTCGACGACTCTTTCTGCGTCGCTCGGGTCCGTCTCACCTCGCCACGGATTCGGGTCAAGCCATTGCCGCCGTTCCACGATCAATTCTCGGCATCTCGTCCCAAACATGTCCTTCCAACTCTCTGCCGAATTTCTTCTTGTAGACCCCGCCCCACTGTTTGAAAAAGAAGGGAACGTTTGCCTTCACGCATTGATCGCGGATCGAGGCTGCCCACTCAGGTTTCATGACGCGGGCTTGTGGCCCGGATTCGCCGCCAACGATAACCCAGTCGATCCCCCCAAGTTCCAACCCCTCCAGGGGAGCGATCAGGGGTTCAAGAGAGAGAAACTTTATGGCGGCGCCTGTTTGCCGCAGGTGGTCGATCCTAAAAGTGTATGACTCATTTTCAACGCTCACACCCATCCAGATATTCTCCGCCCAGTCCAGTTTAGTGCCCACGCTCAACAGTCTCTCGGACCGCTTGGTCAATACCTGAAAGCGATGCCAGCTTGCCCGCCGCATTACCGCGAATGCTCTCAGGATGAACTCGACGGGAACATCCGCATGAAACATGTCGCTCATGGAGTTGACGAATATGGTCTGTGGTTTCCTCCAGCGGAGCGGCAATTCCAACGCCCCTTCGTGAAGAGTAAGCTCAAACCCATTGACGTAGTTGCGCTGACCCATTGCCTTGAGGCGCAACGCCATGCGTTCGGCATAGCAATGCTTGCAGCCGGGACTGATCTTCGTGCAACCCGTGAGCGGATTCCAGGTAGCCTCGGTCCATTCGATTGAGGAGTTTATTGCCATTATCTCATTCCCCTTGAACTGATCTTCGTGCAACCCGTGAGCGGATTCCAGGTAGCCTCGGTCCATTCGATTGACGAGTTTATTGCCATTATCTCATTCCCCTTGAGCGGTACTTGTTGAAGATGTCTTCGACAATGTGCCCTCCGGTTTTGTTATGGGATGCAAAGAAAAGATAGTAGATAACCGCACCCCGCTCGTTTCGCATAGGCAAAGGCTTTGGAACATAGCTGAATCCCGCAACTTCCTTTAGCCGTCCGCGAAAAGCATCAGCTATCGTTTCATTGTCAGCCTTCTCTTCAATTTCCTCAAACAAGCCGCGCTCTTTCCGATATGCGGCTTGGCGCCAAGATCCGTCTCCCCACACTTTGTCCATTCGCGCAGCCTGAACAGCCGTGACCCTTTCTGGGTCACGCCACAACACGTTCATGTTCGCATCCATAATCATGAAATTGTAGAACACTTCAACCGACCTCATCTTGGCCGCGGTTTCAAGCACCTTCCAATCAACGGTTAGGGCGTACGGATCGAGGAGGCATAGAGCCCGGCGGAAGTCCTCCCATCGGCAACGGGAGAAGATTCTGTTCAGAAGGATGTCATTGGCGTCGCCTTCGTGGATAAAGACATCCTTTCGCGGCCCAATCAACCGCTGAAGTTCAGCGGCCCGATTACCGTCAAGATCGATGAGGTGAAACTCGCTGAACAATGGCTTAATCAGGAGAGCGTTTAGAGGGCTGCCCGCAACGAAGTCGCCGCTCTTTCTCGATATGTGTTGTCCGGCGCCCGCGAAAGCGTCGATGTACAAATGCTCCTTGATCGCCTTCTGCCTATTCATGATTATCGAGTACGCGGCGGGCGTACTCCTTGACAATATCAAGCTTGACTTCGGACCAATACCCAATTGCATCGTACTTGACGTTCTTCAATCCAGATTTCTCCTGCTTGCGAAGCAATAGCGGAATTGTAGTATAGGACTGATCGATTCTGAGTTTCTACGATACTGAGAGTTCGCGGTTTTTGTTTCGTACTAATATGAAATGCTTTCAACCAGCGCTTAGTTCCGCGTTCACGCTCTTCCTCGCGCCCCTTGCGTGAGCGATCTTCAGGGTGAGGGATGTTCGCCAACGAACGACCTCATTCAATAAAATCCACCGCGCGGATGATGTCAAGTTTAGCTGTCTTTTGCAAGAAACACGGGTTCCGAATAATTTTCCCTGGAGCAATGCTGCGCGCTCTCGCTACACACCCCAGCCGGCGCGTACACGGCTCGACAAGGTAAGCCGTCCGTTCGTGACCGATCGTCAAGCTAAAGCGCTAACCAATCTCCAACTGCCTCAAGCTCTCATCGAGCCCGGTCAGCCTATATACACCAACTGCTTTCCGCTCGGCGTATTTCTCCGCCACCAGCGCGTGATTTCCGCGGCCTGCGTCACTCCTCGATAGTCCCGTTACTCGAGCCAGTTCCCCCAACGCCGTCATTCCGCCGCCTCTTAGATAAGCGCGAGCGATCTCGCGAAGCGCAACCTCCCTGCCGACCTTCACCGACATTTGTTGAGCGAATCGCTCTTCAGCCAGCGTCCAGATATAAGTGAACCAAGGAGCATAAACCACCTCGCTCGGGATCACTTTCATGACTCGTTGCAGCTCGTCGAGCGCCCGCGTCAGAAGAGGACGCTCCTTGATTCCGGCCGCCTTCCGCACGTCGACGGTCGCCAACTCGCGCTCTTTTCTGAGAGCCTTCAAGACCGCTCGCGCAGCCGGAGACAGTTTTATCCGCTCCTGCTTCTTTTCAACTCCGAACAGCGCGTTGAAATGAGGTATCAACCGCGGCGCGACAAAAGTAGACCGGCCTTTCAAGAGCTTCGCATAATAGAAGCGCCCGCGGCGCAATATCTCGTCCTTCATAATCCACGTAAGACTGCTTTCCGGATCCTTCTGAACGTTGCGAGGCATGTGCGCGTCGCGCCTCCCGCACACCGCAACGTAAAGCGACGGACCGGGGCGGCGGCAGTCGACGAGTCCGCCGCAAAAGCCCAAGCCTTCGATCATTCGCTCCGCGTCAGCCGAGTGCTCAACTCGAAGATCGGGCGTTCTCCGCCACATGCGGTCGCGATAGATCTCAATCTCTTCCGGAAGCAATACAGGCATGAAGTATCCTTCGATCCGAGCTATCTGAACGTTCTCAGCTCGTCGGTGAGGTGAGGGGTTCCGTTGTATGAGAACAGCCGCAGGCCGTCGCCAAACCGCTTGAGCATCGTCACGCTGCTGTTGTAGATGACTCCAAGCAGCCTCAACAACCGCGCGTCTTGAATGCCCAGCGCTTCGCCGGTGAGTATCGCAATGGGCGTAGCCGACGTGAAGACGGCCACCGAGTCCGCCCGCGAATCGTCAAGCTCGCCCGCCACCGACTTCACGCGCGACTGAAACTCGCTCCACGACTCGCCATCGTACCGGTATCGGTTATCGATCCAAGCTCGGATCATGGCCACGTCGCAGCGGCCAACGGCTCCGCGCGTCGTGTGAGGCTCCAGCTTCAACGTGTCCTGCATCTCTTTGAAGTCGGCGGCGAAGGCTGGGTCTTCGACGCTCATGCGCTCGGCGAACGCCCGGTACAGACTCGCCAGGCTGAACTCGTTCCACCGCCCGTCGCTCTTAACGTCGGGAGCCTCGAGCCCGCTTCCGGCGAACGCGCCGCTTACGATCTCAGCCGTCAGTTGCTGCCTCTTCATGGCCCCGCAGTAGATCTCGGATATCCTTGCGCCCTGCGCGGCCAGATGCTCTCCCAGGAGCTGCGCCTGCCGTTGACCCAACTCAGAGAGCACGTCGTAGTTGTCACGCGTTCCTGCTTGCGCATGCCTGACAAGATAAATGAAACCCAATCGATCTCCTTCTGATGTGGGATTGGCGCCAGGCTCCGCGTGCTCAGATACCCGACACGCGCGCCAGATCGAGAGCAGCTCTGGCCAAACCCGCGACGCGTGGGCCGAACGCGGCGAAGCGTTCGTCGTGAGTCTGTCCCTTCACGTACCTGAAATAAATCTGCTGCACGACTACGGCGATCTTGAAAAGGGCGAACGCTTCGTAGAAGGCGATTCGCGACACGTCGCGGCCGGTCTTTTCGGCGTAGCGCTCGGTCATTTCTTTTCGAGACATCCATCCGGCGCCGGTGGTGACCGGGCTTATCGACTCGCGTCGCGCTTCAGGATCGTCCTTCTCGGCCCAATAGCAAAGCAGGATTCCCAGATCGACCAGCGGATCTCCGACCGTGCACATCTCCCAGTCGAGCACGGCTACTACTCGAGAAGGATCGTTGACGTCGAGCATCACATTGTCCAGCTTGAAGTCGTTATGGACGAGCGCCGCGCCGTGTCCAGTCTTTGCGTCTGGCTCTTCCGGTATTCGCTCGCCGAGCCATTGAACAACATCGTCAATCTCCGGCACGTCGGCGGTCTTCGACCGCCGCCACCGTTCGTGCCAGCCTTTGACTTGTCTCGAGACGAATCCGACCGGCTTACCTATCGCTTCAAGTCCTGTTTCGTAGATGTTCACTCGATGAAGCGCGGCAAGCGTGTCGATCATCGCCTCGCTGATGCGCCTGCGCAAAACCGCGTCGCCGCCGATCTCTCGAGGGACCTCGCGTCTGATGACGATGCCGCGCCTCCGCTCCATCAAGTAGAACGGCACGCCTATGATTGAAGCGTCTTCACAGAGCAGGAACGGCTTGGGCGCAAGCGGAAAGACCGGGTTGACCGCACGAAGCAATCGAAACTCTCGCGGCATGTCGTGAGCAGTCGGAGCGACGGGGCCGACCGGCGGCCTTCGAAGCACGAACTCGCGCTGTCCGAGTCTAATCAAGTAAGTAAGATTCGAATGCCCTCCGGGAAACTGCTCGATCTCCAATGCGGCGGCTTCTTGAAGGCCGCCTTCACGTTGAGATCCGTCTTCATCTAATTCGGAGATGCGCCGCTGCAACTCGCGAAGCAAAGCGCTTCGGTCGAGTTCTTCCCCAGGCCTGATCGGCGTCGTGTCGTTGGAAGTCAATGATTCGTTCACGAGTATTCCGAGACGTCTCAAGAGATCAACGCCTGAAAATCAAGCAGCGATATTAAGCGGCGGTGACTGGATATTCAAGGATGACTTGTGACGGGAACGCGGTCAGAATTGGGGAGTGCGAATGTCTATCGATTTGCCGGTGTGCAATGTTCTTGAGGCTGGTCTTGGGTAGAGCCCGCACCCCAGCGGGGTGCAATGTTTATATACACGGTGCGTTTGTGTCCGCACTCCAGCGGAGTGCAATGTTTATATACACGGTGCATTTGTGTCTGCACTCCAGCGGAGTGCAATGTTTATATACACGGTGCGTTTGTGTCCGCACTCCAGCGGGGTGCAATGTTTATATACACGGTGCGTTTGTGTCCGCACTCCAGCGGAGTGCAATGTTTATAGATACGTGGTCGTGCGGAGAGCCGCGCCCCAGAGGGGCGCCATGTGCCGAGTCGCCCTTCGACCATGCTTCGTGGCGACTGACATAGCACCCCGCTGGGGTGCGGCGGCCGAGCGCTGGGATTCTATAAACATGCAACTCCTAGCGGAGTTGAGATAATATCCCCAATCCGGTCATCTGATGTGCGCCGTTTCTCCTGACGTACGACGAGACGGACGGAAGAGCTTTGGTTGAAACACCCGCTCGTGGCGTGCTATTTTCGCCATTAATGACAATATCTAAGCGGAAGTGCTTCCTTTTGCGGCGTGCACGCCTTACTTCGAGAATCATCATCGCCGTTGTGATACTCCTATCGACCTGTCTTAACGCCTTTGCGACCTGGTCCGTAATCGCGATAGACCGAAAGAAGAAGCAGGTGGTCATCGCATCCGCTACCTGTGTGCCGCAGGAGGCGTTCGCCGGATTTCCGGCCAAGGGGTTGAAGGACGTTCAGGCAATCATTATCCCTGGCGCCGGTGTGGCGGCGGCTCAGGCTAACGTCGACCGAACGAGGAACTTGCAGAACCTCATCGCCACGGAGTTGAAACGAAAGACCGATCCGGCGCGTATAATCGAGTTGCTAAAATCGCAAGACAATAATCATGCATCTCGTCAATATGGCATTCTCGATCTTCAAGGCCGGGCCTCCGGCTACTCAGGCGCGCAGAACGGAAAGCAATCGCTCGACCGGCAGGGCAGGGTAGACGGAACAGAGGTATACTTCTCCATTCAAGGGAACATACTCGCGGGTGACGACGTGGTTGAAGAAGCAGTGAAGGCGTTTCGGAACGCGAAAGGCTCCCTGGCCGACCGAGTGATGGCCGCGATGGAGGCTGCCGACGCGCGCGGCGGAGACCGCCGTTGTAATTGCAATACGCCTCCCAATCCTCCTGCCCCGTGCGAAACCAAAACCGCTCACGTAGCTTACCTGGTCGTCGCGAATAAGAATGATCGAATGGGTTCCGGTCTCAATGACGGAACTTACTCCTGTGAGATTTCAGTCACTGACAAGGACATCAAGGCGGATGAGAATGACAATCCGGTGAAGACTCTGCGGATGCGGTACGATAAATGGCGGAGGCCGCATTAGCCGGCCGCTGATCGAGGCGAGAATGGGAATAACCCTGCTCTTGGCGGATGACAATGCAACGGTTCGCAAAATCTACGGCGAAACGCTGGCCGCCGAGGGTTACAACGTCATCGAGGCCGAGGACGGCGATCAGGCGCTCGATGCGCTCGAGCGCGAACCCGTCGACGTGCTGGTGACCGATTTGTACATGCCGGGACACACCGGGTTCGAACTGGTCGAACGTGGACGCAAGCTTCACCCAGAGCTTCGAACCATACTGATGACCGGCCAGGGCTCGCCCGACGCCGTTGTCGACGCATTTCGCTTCCACGCTTGCGCGTTTCTCTCAAAGCCGTTCTCGCTGGACGAGCTGCGCGGAGCCGTTACGACGGCGTTGGAACAAAAACCCGCTTGCGGAATCGAGGTGGTTTCAGCCAAACCGAATTGGATCGAGATACTTGTGCCGTGCGACCTGAAAGCCGTCGGACCGCTGCAGAAGCTTATGTGCGAATTGGACACGAAGCTGCCCGTCGAAACCCGGGAGGCGATCGGGTCGGCCTTCCGAGAAATGTTGAGCAACGCCATCGAGCACGGCGGTAAATGCGATCCAACGCAGCGAGTCGGCGTGAAATACGTCAGGCTCAAGCGCGCGATCATGTATTCGATAAAGGACCCGGGCGAAGGCTTCGATATCGAAGAGATGAAGCACGCCGCCATAACCAACCCCAGCGACGAACCGCTCCGCCACATGCACGTTCGATCCGAGAAAGGCATCAGACCCGGCGGATATGGTATACTGCTAGCCTCCCAGGTGATCGACGAGTTGATTTACAACGAACGGCACAACGAGTTGATTTTTGTTAAGTACATTGACGACCAATCCGAGCCGCACCAGCCCCTCCAACAACACGAATAGCCGATTCCAAGCACGCGGCGCTCGCGAAGAACTAAGGTTGCTTGGGTTCGCCTCTTTAAGCTTGTTAAGCTTGTTAAGCTCGGAGATTGAGCGCTCAATAAATTGACCACCTCAACGCATAAATCCATGAGAGCGGGTCGAGTGTTCTTAACGCTATTTTTGTAGTATTCGGGAGAATCGCCATGTCAAACAGCAAAAGCATTTTAACTTTTTTCCTTATCATATCGCTCTTCGCCGCCGTCACCGCGGCTGCGCCCGCCGCCGTAATCCAGAACGCCGCTGAAATGATCGAGGCGCAGCCGTACTTCACCGAGCCGGCGCTCTCCCCTGACCGCGGGGAAGTCGCCTTTGTTTCCGGCGGCGACATTTGGACCGCGCCGGCGACCGGCGGCGAGGCCCGGCTGCTGGTGTCGCATCCAGCAACCGAAGCGCATCCGATCTACTCACCCGACGGCAAACGGCTCGCCTTTGTTTCAACGCGCACTGGGAACGGCGATATTTATGTTTTGACTTTCGCGTCCGGTGACCTGAAACGCATCACCTTCGATGACTCGTACGATCAACTAGAGGCGTGGTCTCGCGACGGCAAGTGGCTCTACTTCTCATCGAGCAGCAACGACGTTTCCATAATGAACGACATTTTCAGAGTGGCTGCTGAAGGTGGCGCGCCCATGCCGGTCAGCGCCGACCACTACGCTAACGAGTTCTTCTCCGCGCCATCGCCGGACGGGAGCGCGGTCGCCGTCACGGCGCGAGGTCTGGCGTCCGCGCAGTGGTGGCGCAAAGGGCGCAGCCACATCGACGAATGCGAAGTGTGGGTGCGCCGCGAAGGACTGACACCCAGCTATGAACGAATAACCGATGGCGGCGCTAAAGAGATGTGGCCCATGTGGACCGCTGATGGGCGTGGCCTCTTCTACGTATCCGACCGCGGCGGCGCGCAAAATATCTGGTTGAGACCGCTCGGCGGCGCGGCGCGTCCGGTCACGAAGTTCAAAGACGGCCGTGTGCTGTGGCCGAACATTTCTTATGACGGCCGCGCGATCGTGTTCGAGCATAACTTCGGAGTCTGGCTGCTTGACACTGGATCAGGCCAGGCGAAGCCGGTGTCGATCGCGCGGCGCGGCGCGCCGGCAGGGCCCGCGGTCGAGCACCTAACGCTCACAAATCAAATTCAAGAGCAGGCGCTTTCGCCCGACGGTAAAAAAATCGCTTTCGTAGTTCACGGCGAGGTCTTCGCGGCGCCGGCGAAAGACGGCGGCGACGCAACTCGCATAACCAGGACGGCCGCGGCTGAGTCAGACGCAGCATGGTCGCCTGACAGCCGGAGATTGGTTTACGCATCCGCGCGCGCGGGAGCCACCCATTTATTCTTATACGACTTCGCGGCGAACGCCGAAACCCAACTCACCAACGACGCTGCGAACGACGCTCGGCCATCGTTCTCACCCGATGGAAAACTAATTGCCTTCGAGCGAGGCGGCCAGGAGTTACGCGTGCTCGCCGTGGAGACAAAACAGGAGCGCGTGGTGGCCACTGGTTATCTGGGCCGGCCGCCGCTCAACGCAGCGCGGCCGTTCGCGTGGTCGCCGGATAGCAGGTTGCTGGCGTACGTAGCGCTGAGCAACAAGTCGTTCCGCAATATCAATGTAGTGGCGGCGGCGGGCGGCCCAAGCCAGCCGGTGAGTTTCCTCGCGAACAGTTTCAATAACACGGTGTCATGGAGTCCGGATGGAACTTATTTGCTCTTCGACACGAATCAGCGGACCGAGGATTCTCAGATCGCCCGCGTGGATTTGATTCCGCGCACGCCAAAGCTTCGGGAGGATCAATTCCGTGACCTGTTCGTGGACGAATCAACGCGCCCTGCTCCTCGCCCCACGCCGGTGGAACCGCCACGTGAACCAGGCGCGACCCCGGACGCGCCGCGCAACGCCGACGCGAAGAAACCGGCCGCCAAACCTGTCGAGGTGGTGTTTGAAGGAATTCGGCAGAGGTTGACCTTATTGCCGGTCGGCGTCGATGCGTACTATCAAGCGATCAGCCCGGACGGCAAGTGGCTGTTGATGATCGCCAGGGCGGCCGGACAGTCGAACCTCTATGTCTATTCGCTGGATGAACTCTCGCGTGAGCCGGCCGTGGCCAGACAGTTAACTTCGACGCCGGGCATGAAGACGGACGCGCGGTTTTCGCCGGATAGCAAGGAGGTCTTCTATCTGGATCAAGGGCGCATCAGCATCGTCTCATTGGAAACGCGCAATCCTCGACCGCTGGCGGTGACAGCCGAGATGGACGTCGACTTCAATCTCGAGAAGATGCAGGTCTTCGAGCAAGCGTGGTCGTACCTGCGCGACAGTTTCTTCGATGAGAATTTCAACGGCGTTGACTGGCAAGCGATTCACGCCGAGTACGCGCCGCGAATCGCCGGCGTCCGGACGCCGGAAGAATTGCGGAGATTGATTTCGCTCATGGCCGGGGAGTTGAATGCATCGCACCTTGGGATAGGGCCGCCGTTTGGCGGCAATCAACCTTCAACCGGGCGCCTGGGCTTGCGCTTTGACCGCGCCGAGTACGAGAGCTCCGGCCGCCTGCGAGTAACCGACGTCATTCCGCTGAGTCCGGCGGCATTGGTCAATGTCAACGCCGGTGATTACCTGCTGACCGTGGACGGCGTGGCCATCACGGCCCGAACCAACCTGGATGAATTGCTGGATCACAAGATTGGACGCCGCACGGTGCTGACGGTCGCTTCAACGGCTGACGGCGGCGGCAAACGCGAAGCCGTAGTGCGTCCGGTCAATCTACAGACCGAGAAAGGCTTGATATACAGAAAGTGGGTCGAAGACCGCCGCGCGTACGTGTTGAAAGCCAGCGGAGGCCGGCTCGGTTACGTGCACATGCTGGACATGTCCTCCAACGCGCTCTCACAGCTTTATGTCGACCTCGACGCGGAGAATCACGCGCGCGACGGCGTAGTGGTTGATCTTCGCAACAACCTCGGCGGTTTCGTTAACGTCTATGCTCTTGACGTTCTAACGCGCCGGCATTATTTGACGATGACCGTGCGCGGTCTGCCGCCTGCCCCGGCCCGCTCGATGCTCGGCCAGCGAGCGCTCGAGGCTCCGACGATTCTGGTGGTCAATGAACACTCGCTGTCGGACGCGGAGGACTTCACGGAAGGCTACCGCCGTTTGAAGCTCGGCAAGGTCGTGGGAGTACCGACGTCCGGCTGGATAATCTATGCGACGAACGTCCAATTGATCGACGGTTCGAGTCTACGGCTTCCGTTCATGCGAATCACTACGGCTGACGGCGAACAGATGGAAATGCGCCCGCGGCCCGTCGACATAGAAGTGCAGCAACCGATCGGCGAGAGCTACACGGGCCACGATGCTCAACTGGACGCCGCTGTGGCGGAGTTGCTGAAGGTTGTCGGCAAGCAGGAGAATAAGACTCGCGCGGCAGGACAGCGATGATTTAGGGCCGTACATCGGCAGGTTCGTAGACTCTGATCGCGGGCGGCGCCCTGGCTCGTATCTCTGTCTTTAGCTAATGCTGTGAGCACGCGAGTGGTGTCGATTGAGGATTCGATGTTATGGGGCTTATCAGTGATGCGCAGGCGAGCTTTTCCTTTGTAAATATTCTATAAGTGCGTTCAGGAATAGTTGCTAAGGCGTTACGGACTAAACTCGCGAGTACCTTTGTGCGCTGCTCTTGTGATAAGTCGGAGGGAATCCCTTGTACTGTCAGTTCCATCTCGTCTGAAATCCTGATGATTTCTGAAGTCGCTTTGGGATGAGGTTCCTGTGCGTTTGCTTGGCCTTTTTTCCCAAACCTGAAAATCCTTCGCAGATTCCAAAAGCGCATTAGAATGCTCCTGACTTCAGGGGCTTAGATTGCTCTGTCAAGACATATTTCTCAAGAAATATTTACATTGCGGGAGACCTTGCCATCTAACGGTTTATTCGGATGTCCAGTGCCGCGTCGTTGGTCAGTGGTATTTCTTACCCCACCCTCCGCCGCCGGGCGACTCGACTCTGATTCGCGAACCCGCCTTAGCGGTAACGGACTCTTTGCCACCTAACTCAGTGGCGACCCCGTCTTGAATCAATTCGGTGCGGCCGGCTGCTCCGCTCGATCCGCCGCTCAAACCATAAGGGCGAGTTATCCGTCTGTCGCTCAGCACCGTCACTCGCGCGTCCGTTAAGAGTTCGATTTCCCGGATCACGCCGTCTCCGCCGCGGTATGCGCCTTCGCCTCCCGACCCCTTTCGAATTGAGTACCTCGTCACACGCATCGGATAGGCGTACTCCATTGCCTCGGCCGGAGTGTTTAACGAGTTGGTCATATGGGTGTGGATCGCGGATATTCCATCAAGTCCCGGCCGCGCTCCCATGCCTCCGGCCACCGTTTCGTAATAAGCGAATTGATTTCCCGAACGGCTGTCGGCTCCGCCCATCGTGAGGTTGTTCATTGTTCCTTGACTGGCCGCCGGTATGCGATCCGGTATCGCCTTCGAGAGCGCCAGCATCAACGTGTCGACGATGCGCTGGCTCGTCTCGACATTACCTCCGGCGACGGCTGCAGGCGGCCGTGCATTGACAACCGTGCCGGCTGGCGCAATGACTTTGATTGGATCGAGTATGCCCCAACTCGCTGGAACGTCGGCCCGAATCAAACATCGAAACACGTAGTAGACCGCCGACACGGTTATTGCCTCCACGGCGTTGATAGGTCCCCTTACTTGCGGCGAGCTGCCGCTGAAATCGACCGTCGCCGAGTCGCCGCTGATTGTAACTTTCGCCGAAATACGGACCCGCTCATCCGAGTATCCATCATTGTCGAGATAGTCTTCGGCCTTGTACACGCCGTCGGGTATCTCCCGCAACACACTGCGCATCATTCGAGCGGTGTAATCGATCAAGTGAGACGCGTACTCGTCCGCTTCTCGAAATCCATAGCGTTCCACGATCTCGAGCAGCCGTCCCCGCCCCGTAGCGATCGCGCCGAGTTGCGCGGTGAGGTCGCCCATGCGCTCTTCCGGCAGACGAACATTAGCCGTTATGAGCCTCATCACGTCGTCGTTCACGCGGCCGCCGATCATGAGCCGCACCGGCGGTATTCGAACTCCCTCCTGAAAAATGTCGTCGGCTTTTCCCATCGACCCGGGCGTGGACCCTCCGATGTCGGCGTGATGAGCTCGGTTGGCTACATAAAACAGATGTTTTCCGGAGGTCTTCGCGGCAGGGCCCTTCTTCAATTCTCCTTCGAACACGGCGGCGACCATCGTGACGTCGGGAAGGTGCGTGCCTCCCGCGTAAGGATCGTTCAACACGACGATGTCGCCGGGCCCCAGCGTCACGGTGTCCAACGCGGCTCGAACCGACATGGGCATGGAGCCGAGGTGAACGGGCATGTGATCGCCCTGGGCGATCAGCACACCCTCTCGATTAAAGACTGCGCAGGAATAATCGCGCCGCTCCTTGATGTTCGGTGAGAACGCGGAGCGGCGCAGGCTTATGCCCATCTCCTCGGCTACCGAGGAGTACAGGGATTTGAATATTTCCAATTTGACCGGGTCCGCCTTCATAGGCTAGCCCACTGGTGGTTGAAGTGCATCGCGATTATCAACCTACTTGGAGGGTCTTCAGATTGTTTAGTGCGGTCTCGAGGCCCACGCCGCCCCGTTTTCATAGTCTCGATTTCGGTGGACTCCAGCCGCCTGCGCTTCTCCGAGAGCAGGTTCATTTTGGCCAGGAGTTGTCCTCGAGTCAGCCGCTGCGTAGTTTCGACGCGATAGAGCCGCGCCGTTTCACCTTTTTCGCGCTTGATGAATGCGAAGAGTTTCATCTCTTAACCCTCCTTTCATGCGATTGAAAAGCCGGCTTGGAATGAGCAAGCCGGCTTTCGAGGATCAGAGACGTGAGCTCCCCGCCTAACCGCCGCTCATAACAAACCGCCGCGCGTCCCCGGCGTATCGAAGGACCGCGCTGCTGCTACAATTGCCACTACCGTCGCTCATAAATTACTAGAGACATGGCCATTATCCACGCCACGTCGTTTGAGTCAACAAGAAGCTCCTCTTCAAGTGCTTAACGGTTTTTGGGAGGCGGAGCGGAAAGATGCTTGGACAAGTAAAAAGCAAGGCAGGCATGACGAGACATTGATATCGGGACGGATCATGGGCTCCTCTCTGTTGAATGCCATTTTAAGACGAGATGAACAAGCGGTGCTTGTCTGAATGCTTTGATCAGGCCGACGCCTTTCGGGACCAAGAGAAGCTGTGCGTCCACACCTGGAGTGCTTGTCTGAATGCTTTGATCAGGCCGACGCCTTGCATTTGATCACCCTCATTCTCAGCCGGCTTTAGCAGGGTCTGGAGTTCGGCCATTGCTTCCGCCCCTCCGTAGGAGGGTCATGTTTATAGTACGTGTGGTTGGACGCTCCACCCTCCGTAGTAGGGCCATGTGTTCGCTGACATGGAGGCAACCTTATTGCTCGCTTGAAACACAGATGGACATTGCCCTCCTAACGGAGGGCGGATGTTGCGGCCGATCCTTCTATAAACATTGCCCTCCTAACGGAGGGCGCGGGAATGGAATGGCCAGACTCCAGACCTCGATGAATCGAGTGCAAGAAATCAGTTCGTTAGTGGTCACTTTCGTATCGCCTCATTAATTCTACTTACCAAAACAAAATTGAAATATCCTTGCCAAGGATGTCGGGACGCTGCCAAGTGTGAAGATGATTTTCCAAGGCGCGAAGGTGATTTTCCCTTACCGCTCCAGAGTTTCACAAGAGGGTCTATGGCTTCGCTTTCTTTCCGGCCTTTTTTCCAGGCGGACGGTTCGACGCTACTCCGTCTTTGAGAAGTTCGAGGATAGGACTACCCTCCGCTTCAGTTAGCGAGAGCCCTAAGACTCCGGCCGCGGTGGGAGCGATATCCAACATTCGCGCGATCACGACCCTTGCGCCGGTTCGCGCGGCTTGCCCGAATAGGATCAACGAGGATCTCATCTCCGCGCGCGAAGGCAAATAGCCATGCGTTCCTTTATAGCGCGCGCCGGATTCGTGCGTTTCTGGGCCAGTCAACGAATCGTCGAATGAATACCCCGGCGCGGCCTCGAGCACCACGACCGCCTGTGGAATCGCTCCGAGGCTATCCAGTTCTTTGCGAACCAACACTCTATTGATCGGACCTTTCTCCTTCTTGTTCAGACTTGTAAAGACCTGGATCACCTTTTCGGCGGCGCCTTTGTCAGTAGGATCGTGCAGGACGATGGCGCACGACCCGCCCGCCGGCCACGCCGCCGCCTTCCACGAAACAGCCTTGCCCGATTTGTCCAACTCGATCAGCTTCTCCTCCGCCAGCCGCACGTTCGGTTCGAACTTCTTATCAATGGCCGCGAAGCCGTGATCCGACACGATGACGAACGTTGTCTTGTCGAGAATCCCGGCTCTCTCCGTTGCGGCAACTATGCGCCCAATGTAGCCGTCCTCGCGTTCCGCCGTCGATAGCGCCTGGGGCGTGCGAGGCCCGAATGTATGATGAACGTCGTCCAACTCCACAAGATGAATCAACATTAGATTGGGCTTGTACTTTGTTACGATGAACTCGCTGACGGACGTGCGGAAGTCATCGCCTTTGAGATTCCTGCCGGATAAGGCGTTCTCGATCAAACCCGGCGTTGCGTTTTCAGCCATTCGCTTCCCGGTGATTGGTTGCTCCGAGGGGTCCCATATCTCAGGTATGTTGTAGTCTATTTCGGCCCCAACGGTGACCGGCCATCCCACCGCCGCGGTGGTCAATCCGTTCTTTTTCGCGAGCGACCACAGCGTCTCGGTTTTGATCTCCTTTGAGAACCAATACCAGGCTTTGGTCTGACGCTCGGTTGGCGGTTCGAATACTCGATTCTGCACTATTCCGTGAGTAGCCGGGCGCACTCCGGTCACCATCGTCGTGTGGGAAGGATAAGTGACCGTTGGGTAGACGCCTTCAACTCCTTCAGCGTAAGCACCGTTGAGCTTCATCCTTGTCAGGGCCGGGATCCTGAGACCCAACTGTCTCGGCGCCGTGTAGTAGTCGGGCACGAGCCCGTCAATCGAGATCATTATGACGTGACTGTCGCGCCTCGCCTGCTGGGCCGCCTCGTCCTGCGCCTGCCGTGGCAATCGCGCCATGAAAACCACGGGAGCGGCGGGCGCCACCAGCAGCAGCGCCGTCATCGCCGAGAGACAAATGCGCTTGATATTCATTGATAATTTCCCTTCCTCATTCATCATTCATCAATCATCAATCATCAATTCCCTCATTCATCAATCATCAATTTCGATAACGTCTCCGTCCTTCCCCACAACTATCTCACCCGAAAACTGACTCCGCAGTTCCGTTATGAGCTTTGCTTCATCGACGTGAAAGTAGAAATGTGTGACCACCAATTTCTTCGCTCTTGCACGAGCCGCCAACCGCCCGGCCTCCGCTATTGAAAGGTGAAGGCCGCCCTCCCGGCTCTCCTCGAATGAGCATTCGGAAATCAAAACATCGGCATCCGCGAAAAAACCGGAGAGCGATTCGCTGTAGGCCGTATCGCCGGTGTAGCAAAGCGCGCGGCCACCGGCTTCGATCCTGAACGCGACGCTTTCTTCGGTATGAGGCGTCTTTGCTACCTTGAACAGAGTGTCGTCGTCGAGCGCCACTACGTCCCCCGGCGCGATGATTCGAGTTTCAAACGGGAACTTCACTCGGAACAGTTCGCTTCCAAACGCGTGTTCGAGTCCTTGCATCACCCGGTTCAAACCGACAGGCCCCATTAGTAAGAGCGGCTCCGAGCGCGGCCTACTCATTCCATACTTCAAACCCTGGAAGAGCGGCGCGAGTTCACCTGCGTGGTCCACGTGGTAGTGGCTCAGCGCTATGTGGGTCATGCTCTCCCACGGCGCGGCGAACCGGGCGAGCGCGTGCACGGCTCCCGCCCCACAGTCCATCAGCATCCGAACGCCGCCGTGCTCCAGAAAATAGCTTGCCGAGTTGCGCGCTCCGTCCGGCGCGCTCGTTCCGGAGCCGAGTATCGTAAGCCGCATTCTTCCTGACCTCAATCAAAGCCGCCATTCGCGGTCAATAGGGAAGGGAAAGAGCTTCCAGTTGTTTGCCGTTTTGATCGAAGCACGCGATGGTCCTGGCGGAGATGTTGACGGTCAACTTCAACCCGTTGGACTTGATCTTGAACTCTCGGCCTTTTCCGCTGTCGTTCAGCACCGTGAACACGATTCGGCCGCCCGGCTGACGAACGGCCCAGTATTGTTGCTCGCCGTGTCCGCCACGCGCAACCGGCTCGCCTTTCCATGCCAGCTTCGAGTACAGGGCATAGACTCGCCCGGCCGGAGTCACGTGCCAGCCGGCGTCCTCGCGGGTTCTCGGAATCCTGGGATCGCGCTGGCCGACCACGGTCGCGAAGCGGCGAGTGGAATAATAGACGATTGAATGCGACGGCACGCTGTGAACGTACATCGCCTCTATCTCGGGCGCAAGCATCAGCTCAGCCAGCTTGCGGGCGAATTCCATTCCGTACTTGTTCGATAGGTGAGGGTTGCCCTCGAGGTTCGACCGGATGTTGAACTCGGTTATGAGATAGCGCATCCGCGGCGCGAAGGGCCTGACCACTTCGTTGAATTTTCTAATGGCGCCGGCGCTCACTCCACGTGCGTAGAGGTGAGGGACTCCATAAATGTCAGAGCGGCGGGAGAGATTCACTTTCGCTTCGAGCGCGCCGAGCATTCTTGTTACCCACTCGCTGTCGGAGAGTCTTGTCGGGGTTTTTCTCTCATTGCCCACGGTCAAGGGCAATGCGAACTTCACTCCCAGAGACGATAGATTGCTGATGATATCGGCTGCGTGCGCGGCGTAATCTTCCGGCAGCCAGGGCCGTGGGTTCAGCCAGGGCTCGTTGGACAACTCAACCGCGACGAGTTTCGAAAGTATCCCCAGGTCGACGAACTTCTGTACGACGCTTCGAGCCACCGCCGGCCCTTCTTCGACATTGATCGCGACGACCGTGGTGAAGTCATGCGCGGCGATGAACTCGAGGTATCGGTCGAATGGAAACCACGGGTATTCATTTGTGAGCTTGTTCTCGGATTTGACGCGCTCCGTGGGCGCTGGTCCGAGCGGACTATAGAATCCGTGAAAGCTGAACCTGAGCGTGCTCACGCCTGCTTCCTTCATTGCTCGCGCGGCGTCATCCCCGTCCGCTTTGTTGTTAAAGGCGTCGATCATCACCGGTGGCCGCCCCGCGTACGCGATATCCGCTCCAAGAATGGGCGGTCTCCTCTTCGACTCGGGAATAGCGGTTGACTCGGCGCGCTGTTGCCGGCCTGCCGCCGCTCCTTTTGAGACCGGCGTGATAGCCGCGGCTATGATCAGGAGCGTTACTTCCACCCACCGCGTCAAACTCGGAACCTTCTCTCTTTTCATCTTTTCGGATAGTATCACGCTTCGTTGGAGTCCAATCAAAGCGGCTCGCAATTCCAAGAATCAGAGCGGGAGAACCGATGATCGTCGAGAAAGCCACCGAGAAAACCATCAAGCTCTACTATGACCTTTATGTTCCCGATGGAGGCGATCCGTCGCGGCCGGCGCCTTTGCTGATAGCGCTTCACGGCTACGAAGGAAACAAGGAATCGATGATGGCGATGGCGCGGAAGGTCAATTCACGAGATTTCATTATCGCCTCGATACAGGCGCCGAACGCGTTCTTCGTTCCAAGCCTAGACGACAGAGAGTCACGCCGCATCGGATTTGGCTGGATGCTCCAGTACAAAGCCGAAGACTCATTGCGGACTCATCACGAGACTATTCTCTCGACGATTGCCGAAACGGCCGCCGAGTTTCCGATCGATGAGGGAGCCGTTTTCTTAATGGGCTTCTCTCAATCGGTTGCGATGAATTACCGGTTCGCCTTTAGCTATCCCGGATTTATAAAAGGAATCGTAGCGATCTGCGGGGGCATTCCCGGCGATTGGAATGAAGACAAATATCAGAACAGCGACACGGACGTGCTGATCATCGCCGGAGAGAAGGATCAGTTTTATCCCAAGGAGCGGACGGCCACTTTTGGCGAAGCGATAGCTCGCCGGGCGAAGTCCGTTGACTATGGACTCTACCCGGGCGGGCACGTGTTTCCAAGGGAGTCAGTCGGAATGATTAATGAGTGGTTGATAGCGCGGCTGCCGGCAGCCTAGGCCGGCAAGAAGTTCATAATGAGAATAGAGCACTACCGATTTTTCTGACTTAAAAAATTGTTCGACTTTTCACACAGCCTCTGCCGTGGGTGGGATTTGGGAAGGGGACGGGGCTGCTCCTGTTTAGGAGTCGCCAAGCGGCCATTCCGTTGAAACGGAGTCAGCGCCGTTATAAGCGGGGAGTTCGATAATAAAGGAAGCGCCTGTGCCCGGAATGCTCTCGACTCTGATGGAGCCATCGTGCTCTTTAATGATCCCATAGCTTATCGACAGTCCCAGACCAGTCCCCTCGCCGACAGGCTTGGTGGTAAAGAACGGGTCGAAGATTTTACTTTGATTCTGTTGCGCTACGCCGGGTCCGTCGTCTGATATCGTAACCACCACGTCTCTTCCCGAGCCTCGGTCCGCCACGTCGGTTCTTATGGAAAGCGTTCCTCCTTGGCCGGCGCCATGCATCGCTTGCTCCGAGTTGATGATTATGTTCAGGAACACCTGTTGAAGCTGGTACTCGTCGCCCAAAACATTTGGCACCGATTTCCGTTCACGGCGAAGATCCACATTGTTCATCTTCATGTCATATGCGCGCAGCTCGAGCGTCCGGTCGAGCACTTCGTTGATATCGACCCCTGTCCGCGCAGGCGTGTGTTGCCGTGAAAACGAAAGCAGATTCTGAACGATTCTTCTTGTGCGCATCGCCTCCCGGTTGATTATCTCGAGCCGCTGTCGAATCCGGCCGTCCAAGGGAGACCTAAGCAAGAGTTGGGTGTGCCCGATTATCGGCGTAAGAGGGTTGTTGATCTCGTGAGCGACGCCGGAGACCAATTGTCCCAGCGCCGCCAGCTTTTCGGTTTGAATGAGCTGTTGCTGCAACAGTCTTATCTCGGTGACGTCTCGATTGATGCTGAGGACCGCCGTCTTGCCGCCGTACTCGATGACCGATGAACTCATCAACATATCGACAGCCGTTCCGTCCTTTTTTATGTGCACTGTTTCGACGTTCATCAGGCTCCGCTCCCGCAGGAGCTGGGCTATTCTTTGCTTGCCCCGTGGCACGTCTCGAGTGAGCCTTTCCAGGCTCATGCCGACTAATTCATCCCTGCTGAAGCCGTAAACATCGCAGGCCTTCTTATTGGCCTCCAAAATGAATTCGTTTTCCGGCTCGAAGATTAGTATCGCGTCGTTAGCCGTCTCAAACAGCTTCCGATACTCGAGCTCCGAGGACTTGAGCGCAACCTCAGCCTGCTTGCGCGCCGCTATGTATCCGCGAACGACTTTAAAGGCGGCGAACCAGGTAAAGCACAGTATCAGCAGCGCCACCGCCACCGCGGCGGCTGAAAAGACCAGCCGACTCCGTTCGTGCTCGAAACCGGATTCCGCGCCCGCGTGAATGGCCTCCTTCACCCTGTCGATTCCGTCCGCGTAGATGCGCTTGTAGCGTTCGTATTCCTCGGAGGCGAGAATGGCCTCGCCGGCTTTTCCATCGCCATGCCCGACCATGTCAAAGGCCTTTCTCTCCATCAGGGCGATCTCATCGCCCGCGGCCGAAGTTTGAGCCGCCGCTTTGCTGGCCGAGACATAAGACGACAGTTTCAAGAATTCTTCAAAAGAGCTGTCGAGACCAGGATTGAATTGCTGATGCCGTTCCTCCCATTTCAAGTCCCCAGTGGTCACGCACATTCGCGTCACCATCGTCAATTGCTCGTCGGCTTGAAGCAGGATGCCGCAGAGTTCGTGAAGCCGGAACTCGCGCCGCACCTGTTCCTTGTGACCGAGGTACGCCTCCCACACGCGCCACACGCCTGCGCACAACAGCGCGGTGAATAGCACCGCGGCGGTCACGGACCTGAAAGGAAATGCGTAACCTCGATTGTTCGCGTCGCTCGCCATACAAGAAATAGACGCTAGCCCAGCCGTTTTTCGCGGACCGGCTGCGGGCGTTGGGAACCCATGACTGATTCACTGCTAATGAGGGCTAAGCGGATAGTAAAAGCGGGCCCACTCCGCAGAAGATATCAATTCAATCGCGACTCAGGATAATCTCAGGCCCGGGGCACTATGATAACCTGAATCTCGACCGATAACAAAGCTCACGATGATGTCACATCCGCGCTGTCGATTGACATACCGGCGCCGCCGTAATCACCACACTTCGCCGGTGATCGACGCCACGATTATTTCGCGCCGACCGAGTCGTGGCCTTCGTGAGCTTTCAATTCCTTCCCACAAGAAAAAAGCGCCGGAGCGGCAAAGCGGCCTCGATCGATTCACCCGAAGCTCTTGCCGTTCCGGCGATTTCAAGCTTGGAACGCGGGGGCTATTTTCAAACGGGGACTTCTTTTCCCCTTTGCTTCATGAACGAGGGGTATATCGTGATATAGACCTGAACGTCGCGAAGGTCGTACACAAAAGACCTGACCGACTCCATCACGAAGCGGTTGAATTCATCATCGGTCGCAAAGTCCTTGCGGAAGGTTAGCAAGTAGCTCATCAAACCGCCGTACGCTTTGTCCGTTTGCATTGACTGCTCCATGATCCCTCCCAGTTGCCCGGCCCATCGCGGAAATGGCTATATCGCGATCCCCAATAGGCCCGGGCTTCGATACCGGCGCTTCCGGCCGTAGTCCGCCGCGACGTGGGCCGCGGCCTCCGACACAGACGCCACCGATTCCGCGGCCCTTGCTTCTCGAGCGGCCCCTATACGTCGTAATACAGCGAGAATTCCAGCGGATGAGGCCGCATCCGCACGGGGTTGATTTCGTGGTCCCGCTTGTAATCAATCCAGCGGCGGATAAAGCCTTCGGTGAAGACGTCGCCTTTTAACAAAAACGCATGATCGGCTTCCAAAGCCGCGAGCGATTCGTCCAGCGATCCCGGAAGACTCGGCACCTCGGCGAGTTCTTCGGGAGGAAGATCGTAGATATCTTTGTCCAGGGGATTGCCCGGGTCGAGCCGGTTTTGAACGCCGTCTAGTCCCGCCATCAGCATCGCTGAAAAAGTGATGTAGGGATTGCACGCCGGATCCGGGAATCGAACCTCAAGCCGCTTCGCCTTCGGGCTGGGCGAATATGTCGGGATTCGAACCGCGGCCGAGCGATTGCGCTGTGAGTACGCAAGGTTGACCGGCGCCTCGAACCCAGGCACCAGCCGCTTGTAGCTGTTGGTCGTCGGCGCGGCGAACGCCGCGATGGCGGGCGCGTGTTTCAGGATGCCGCCGATGTAATGCAACGCCATCTCCGACAGATTCGCGTAACCGTCGCCGTAGAAAAGAGCCTTCTCGCCTTTCCACAACGACTGGTGACAGTGCATTCCATTTCCGTTGTCGCCGTAGAGCGGCTTCGGCATGAAAGTAGCGCTCTTGCCGTGACGAACCGCCGTGTTCTTGACGGTGTATTTGAAGATCATCAGATTGTCGGCCGTGCCCAGCAGCGTCGAGAATCTGAAGTCGATCTCGCACTGGCCGCCGGTCGCGACTTCGTGATGGTGAAACTCCACGGATAAGCCGGCCTGCTTGAGCAGGGTTGCTATTTCGGAGCGCAGATCGTGAATCGAATCGAGCGGTGGAAGCGGCACATAGCCTTCCTTGTGCCGTATGTGGAAGCCGGAATTCTCTCGGGCCAATCCCGTGTTCCACGCCGCCTCGCGGCTGTCGACCGTAAAGCCGCACGAGTTATTCTCGTTGTGAAATTTGACGTTGTCGAATATGAAGAACTCGGCTTCGGGCCCGAAGAAGACCGTATCGGCGACGCCGGTGAACTTGAGATAGCTTTCCGCGCGCTTGGCGAGCGCTCTGGGATCGAGCCAATACGGCTCTTTCGCGCCCGGCTCGACGGCGTCGGCTATGAGGCACAGCGTCTTCTGCTGCATGAAGGGATCAATCCAATATCGAACGGGGTCCGGCATCAGCAACATATCGCTTTCGTTTATGGCCGCCCAGCCGCGCAGGCTGCTCGCGTCGAATCCAACCCCGGCTTCGAACGTGTCCTCGCTAAGCTCGTCCGCCGGGATCGTGACGTGATGCCATGCGCCTAATAGGTCCGCGAATCTAATGTCTACAAACTCCGCCTTCTCGTCGGCGGCGAACTTCACTACCGTCTTTGGGTTCATCATTCCTCCTGGCTATGTTGTCGTCACTTCATCAATTCAACTCTTGAGGTTCCCCGCGTCCGAGAATCGTCTGCCGATCCT
>JAHFUG010000258.1 GCA_023265195.1 Blastocatellia bacterium
GCTCAAGCAGAGTTTCGACCAGCGTAGGATTTTGATCCTATGGTGGTGTTTCAGAAATTGTGACCGAATTGTGTCCGGAGTTCTTAGAAACAGATCGAAACGGATGCACCTCAGTTAACTAGTCGATCATTCGCCGGTGGCTGCAACCCGTAGCAAATGATCTTGATTGTCAACAGGTGACACTCAGTTCACCCAACTCCAAAACGGCTTCCGGTGGACTCATAATCCTTTGGTTGGAGGTTCGAATCCTCCAGGGGCCACCAATCCATTACATCAATTCCAGACTTCACCCTGTTTTCCGTGCCGATTTTTGAGACCAAATTGGGACTGGCTTGCCGGCGGCCTCAACTGCTTGTACTGGCATGCGTTTCCCCTCATCGATCGCATTGCACGTACTGCATGGTTGTCTGGATTGTCCTGTGACCCATTATCGCTGATGCAGAGACTGCTATCGCGTACTTGTTTTGGAGGTCATTCCTAAGATTGCGCGCCGCCCTGTACGTCAGAAGCGCGAGCCGTGCCGCCTCCTCTTGATAGAGCGGTTCGTGATGCTCCCGCAGCGCATGACTCTTCGCTGTTCTCCGCGAAGTCGTAACAAGCGTACGGGCTTGCCGGCACGCAAGCGTCCAGCCAAGCCAGCAGCAAGAACGCCACCATCATCAAGAACGCCACCATCATAAGGGTGCTGCCCGAGCAGCGGTCATCGATGACCTTGACGCAATCAATTTCCGCGCCTGGGCGCTGGCGGTCACGACACCGTTGGTCAGCGTGCGGAAATAGTGGCGGCTTGCTACAGGGCGTCGGGCGCCCTTTCACCCCATCCGACCCAGTTTGACCAGGAGCGTCGGCAAAAGCGTTTCCCCAAACCTTTTGTCCGGGAAGTCTTGCACGGGCAATCTGCTCGATTTCCGTGTGGCACGGGGCTTGTCCTAATAAGCGCAGCGTTCGCAGGGCAATGACCAATCAGATCGAGACTCGATGTCTCAAGCCGATGCGCGCACCGCAATGCCTCATTTAGAAAGAGAGCAGTCGGAGAGAACTTGATGGCGACTCAATCCGCTGAGGATCAACCGACAGCCGTGGAAAAAACAGCCGCCGTAGCCGGCCTACAATCGGCGGCGCTGGCGAGGTATTTGACGCACCGCATCCTCGACGCTCTGAACCGAGCCCTCCGAAGACTTCAGGTCTACATCGGATGGAGGAAAGAAATTACGAACGGGCAGGCGGAATTAGTAGCAAGACCCTTTCTGCCCGCGGCATTCACTGGCGACGCCGCTCATAGCGAAGCAAATACAGATTACCGGCAGTTGTTCTCCCTTGATCCGATCGATGGGGAGGCCGTTCTCGTGGGCCGCGAGCGGGAGTTGAATGCGATAATAGAGGCGCACGATCTCTGGCGGGGAGGCCGGCCCGTCTCGATTGGGATTACGGGTCAACGGGGAAGCGGCAAGACGAGCCTGATCAACCGCGCGATCGGCCGCTCCTTTTCCGATCTCGAAGTCGTTCGTGGGGCCTTTGATGAGCGCATCACAAGCGAGGTTCAGTTGCGCGCCTTTCTATCCCGGCTGATCGGGATAGACGATTCCTCGCAATTGGAAACAAGTCTGGCCGCGCAGCGCCGCGTGATTGTCCTTGAAGATCTCGAGCGGGCTTTCTTGCGGCAGGTTGGCCACTACGCGGCGGTTCGCGCCTTGCAGCGGCTGATCGCGGCCGGCTCCGCGACATTGTGGATTCTGGTCATCAACAAGGTAGCCTTCAGATTTCTCGATTCGGCCGTCGGACTCGGCCACAGTTTTTCGCACCGCATAAACGCCGGCCGCGTTGACAGCACGGTCTTGCGCGAAGCCATCCTCCACCGTCACGATCTCTCGGGACGGCCTTTGGAATTCAGCTCGCCTGTATCGAAGTACAAGGGGCCTGCCTGGTTCGGGGCGATGGACAGCGTTAACGCCAGGCCGGAAAACAAATTCTTCGAAGAACTGGCTATTGAATCGGCGGGCGTCTTCCGCGCCGCGTTCGCGATCTGGCTGGGACATGTTGACGCCGTAAACCCGGACTCGGTTGTCATAAGACCGTTGGTCTCGCAAAAGGTATCGGAAGTGGCCGGCCACCTTGATTCTGACAATCTGTTCGCGTTGATGGCGCTTATGCAGCACGGCAGCCTCACGGCTGAAGAACACGCAACGATTTTTCAGCAGCGGCTCACTTCCAGCCAGGCGCAGCTCGACGAATTGCTGGCGCGGGAGATTGTGCAGCCAGATCCGGCGCGGCCGGGATTTCGCGTTCGCCCCGAAGCATTGAGGATAGTCCAGGAATCGCTGTATCACCGCAACATGCTTTGAAGGAGAGGCCACTGTCATGCAAATCCCTTCCACGCCTTCGATGATAGGCTTGCAGGACATCGACGCGCCGATGGAGCTGATCAGCAAGCTCACGGCTGAGAGGCTCCTCTACGCCGCCCTCGTATTGCTCGCGACGTGGCTCGTCCTGAGGGGCAGCGACGCGGCGCTGAAATCGCTTAGCCGGCGGGTTCCCCGCGCCCGCTTCTTCTTCAAATCGCTTTCTCCTCTGCTTCGTTTTGGGCTGTGGCCTCTGAGCGGGGTGATAGTAGTGTCCATCTTTGCGCCGTCACACCAAACCCTGCTGGCGGTTCTCGCGTCGACCGGCATAGCTTTGGGCCTTGGCGCGCAGGATCTGATCAAGAATATCATCGGCGGCGTGGTGATACTCACGGATCGACCTTATCAACTTGGCGACCGAGTGAAGATCGGCGAAGCCTATGGCGAGGTCACTCACATCGGATTGCGCAGCACCAAGATCACGACGCCCGACGATACGGTCGTGACTATTCCGAACAGCGCGATTCTCACCGGTAAAGCATGGAACGCCAACTCCGGCGTTCCCGACTCGCTGGTCGTCACCGAGCTATTTGTTCCGCACGACGTGGATCCATCGGAGGTCATCGATCTCGGATATGAAGTGGCGTACAGCTCTCCCTATATAAGGTTGTCCAGGCCGATCTCAGTACTGTTGCAAGATCGTTTCCAGGATGGGCCGTTTACGACCGTTCGCATCAAGGCTTATGTCTATGATCATCGTGAAGAGACGCGAATGCAAAGCGACATAACGACGCGCGCCAAGGCCGAGTTTATCAGGCGCGGGATATTGCTCCGGTGGAGCCGCCACGATCACAAGCCGTCTTCAGCCGCGCTCAGGACGAATCGCCGAAATGAAGGTGACGATCTTCCTCGCATAGCTGAGGAGGAGGTTTCAGCAGACACTTCCGTAGCGAAGGTCTACTGAACGAGGCCGGCGCTTGGCCTGTTGACTTGGGAAGGCCGGTCACGCATCCATTCACTGAGAGATAACCCTTCGTTTTTCGCGTGCTCATTTGACGCTTTCAAAAGAGGCGGATCGCTCCCGCTACTTTCGATTCTTTGGTTCCGAAGAAGTCTTTGTTTCATTCTCACGGCGCGCCCAAGCCGCGGGCGCTCCCTTTGAGAGCGGTGATTTCCCGCCCAGCACCATCAACTCGTGGTTGAAGTTGAGCATGTTCCCAATCTGGGACTAGACTTTTTCGCTACTGAATAAACCTGGATGTAGTTAGATGATGTTCATAGCATGCTCGACTTGGCTGCGGCTCGCTTTAGATTCAATTCCAGACCCAACCAGTCTACTTGTCGGTTCTTTGAAACCAAATGCCGGCCAGGTTGAATGAAGTTATAGCAAGTAGTCTCACGAAGCCCACAAAGGCGACAGGCAAGACGCCCCGTTGCTTTCACCCTCGTGATCAATCGCCAAACGGCGGGGAATTTTCGCATCCCCCGATTAGCCTCGGCGATTAGCTTGCGCGGGAGTTTCTCAAGAGACCGAGAGTCCACGACCCGGGCTCCATCGCTTCGTGGTCTTCGTGAACTTCGTGGTTTTCGATTGTTTCTCGCCTTCGATGTCGGTTGGTTTGGCTGCCGCAATTTTGAGTAGCGCCTGGAAAATGATAGTCTGGTCGAGTCATTTCGGTCTTGTCACCACAGTCACACCGAACCGGAGGTAATCCAAATGAAGAAGCTCCATGCCCGCTGCTTGTTGGTTTGCTCCGCCATCTTCCTGATTGCCGGAGGCGCCGCCGCCGAAGAGAGACAGCAGGATCACGACGAATTGCGAGCTTTGCTTCGCACGGCCACCGAGGCCATGAACTCAAAGAACTTCGACGCTCTCACGCCGCTGTTCCACGGCAAGTGCTCGATCACTACCGTTGATCAAAAGCTGTTCACGAACGTAGCCGATTTCAAAACCTATTGCGAAGGACTCAGCAAAGGGGATAAGGCCGTTGTAAAAAGCATCGTGTTCAAGCCGGAAGCGGACGCTTTGACCGAATTTGTCGGCGATAACATCGGCCTCAGTCACGGAGTTTCGACCGATGCCTATACCTTTCCGGACGGCGACGTGCGCACGATGACCAGCCGCTGGACGGCGACCGTCATTAAGGACAACGGAAAGTGGAAGATTCTGAACCTGCACATCGGAACCAACTTCCTCGATAACCCGGTCGTCGCTGCGCTCAAGGGATATGTTTACAAAGCAGGGCTAGGCGGCGGAGCCGGCGGATTGATAGTGGGCTTCGCCGTTGCGTGGTTCCTAAAAAGCAAAAGGCGCGCTGTATAAGGCCCGAGCCTTCTTCCCGATTAAGCAATGCTCGACCTGGTGACAAAGAACGGTCTGGTTTTCGACGGCCTTGGATCTCCGCCGGTCCGTTGTGACGTTGGCGTTCAAGCGGGCAGGACATCTCTTATGACGCCGACGATCTCGAGCGCCGCAACCGAGACCGTTGACGCAACGGGTTTGTGGATCATGCCCGGCTTCGTGGACGTACACACGCACTACGACATCGAGCTTGAAATCGCGCCGGGTCTGAGCGAATCGGTTCGCCACGGCGTCACCACGGTGATCATCGGCAATTGCAGCCTGTCGATCGCCATAGGCTCGCCCGCAATGCTCGCGGACATGTTTCAGCGGGTCGAAACACTCCCCGCGGAGTTGATTCGAAAATGGTTAGCGTCTTCGGTCTCGTGGAGGTCGCCGCGCGACTATCTGGATCATCGTCGAGAGCTGCCGCTTGGGCCGAACGTAGCGCCCCTCTTCGGCCATAGCGCTCTGCGCGCTCACGTCATGACTCTGGAACGGAGCCTCAAAGAGCGGGCTGCCGCGGCAGAGCTTGAAGAGATGAGGCAGCGCGATCGCTATGGGAATTGGTTCCGTTATCGCGCAAAGGTGGACGACGCTCAGCACTCGCACGTGGGGCGCTGGGCATATGATGTTTATTTGCTCACGACGCGGTAGGATGGGTTTGGCCGACATTTGTGAGTGTGCCTAATATCCTTTTCTGGTTTGTAGCCCTCAAGCAACGGCTAACATGCTCGGAGCGCCAGGTTGCTCAGCGACCGCAGGCCCATGCCTGAGCATTTCGCGCGCGCTTCCGTCTGTTATTGCATTAGTCGAGTGGAGTCGAGCTTAGATATGATGATCGCCATGATCGCGGCGTTATTTCGGAATGTGTCGATCAAGAATCACGGTTAGGAGCCGAATGCGCCGCAGCACAGCTTGACACACAATAAGTCAAGACCAGATGTAGTTACGCCAGAGGCCATCCTTCCTGTGTACGAACCCAGCCGTCCGTCCGTAACCGCTTCAGGCAGCGGCATGATTCAATCCACAGCGCTCCGTGCCGGTCCTTGCACGGGTTCGAACGTAATTGTCCGTCAAGCCGTCCGTTGTGGGAGGGCGGTGAATCCACCGAAACCGATCAAGAGCGGGGATTCGCTCGCTTGCTTAGCGCCTCAGAGTTCCCGTTTCCGGCCGGTTGAACGAGGCTGCGAACGGCGGCGAGGAGTTCCTTCATCTGAATCGGTTTCGACAAATAACTGTCCATTCCTGCTTCGAAGCACCTCTCTCTGTCGCCTGTCATGGCGGCGGCCGTCATTGCAATGATCGGTATATGGCCGCCAGCCTTCTTCTCTTTTTCCCTGATTGCCTCAGCCGCTTTCAGTCCATCCAACTCGGGCATTTGTACGTCCATCAACACTATGTCGAAGCAGCCTTCGTCGAGAGCCGCTAGCACTTGCCGGCCCGTGTCCGCCACCACAACCTTGTGGCCGTGCTTCTCCAGAAGCCGAACCGCCAGCACTTGATTGATTTGGTTGTCTTCGCCGAGGAGTATGCGAAGCGGACGCACGTCCTCGACCGTCGAGGGGCCGGTGTTGAGCCGGCTTCGCGGGGCCGTCGAAGACCCGACGGCCTTGAGGATGCGATCGAGCAATTCCGCCCGCTTGAGCGGCTTGTTCAAGCAGTCGAAAATGCCGGCCCTTTCGCATCGCGCGGCGTCGACCCGCAGACCCGAGGTCAGCATAACCAGTTTCACGCCGTCGAACCTCGTGTCGCGCCTGATAACAGCGGCCAGCTCCAAGCCATCCATCTCGGGCATCAAGTAATCCACCAGCGCTAATGAGAACGGATCGCTCGCGAGCGCCGACTGCGCGAGCGCGGCGATCGCTCCGGCGCCGCTCTCCGTCAATGTGGGTTTCACGCGCCATCCGGTGAGTTGCTCGTTCAAGATGTTCCTGTTCGTGGCGTTGTCGTCGACGACCAAAACTCGCAAGCCTTCCAGATTCGCAAGGCCCGCGGGCGGTGGCGGTGAAGCGTGGGCGCGCTGCAAACCGAAACGCGCCGTGAAATGAAAAGTACTGCCCTGGCCAGGCGCGCTTTCCACCCAGATTCGCCCACCCATCATCTCGACTAGTTGGGCGGAAATCGCGAGGCCTAGCCCCGTGCCGCCGTACCTTCGAGTCGTCGATCCGTCAGCCTGCGTGAAGGCAGCGAAGACGAGTTGCTGTTTCTCTTCCGGAATGCCGATGCCGGTGTCGCTAATAAGGAAGTGCAAGCGCGCTTCATTCTCTGTCTTCGATTCCACACGGACGAGAACCAGAATCTCGCCCTTTTCGGTGAACTTGACGGCGTTGCCAACCAGATTGACGATGATCTGCCGGAGGCGGCCAGCGTCGCCCACAAGCGCCCGGGGCGCCTCGGGGTGCGCGTAACAAATCAACTCGAGTCCTTTTTCGTGAGCCTTCAAAGCCAGAGTGTGAATAGTCTCATCCAGGTTGTCGTCGAGGTTGAATTCGATCGGGCTGATGTCGAGCTTCCCGGCCTCGATCTTCGAGAAGTCCAGTATGCCGTCGATTATGGTCAGCAGCGAATCCGCCGACGCTTTGACCACTTCGATGTATTCCCTTTGCTCGTCGTTCAGATCAGTCTGGAGCGCAAGCTCGGTCATTCCTATGACGCCGTTCATTGGAGTTCTGATCTCGTGACTCATGTTCGCGAGGAATTCGCTCTTGGCGCGAGTAGCTGCTTCGGCGGCCTCTTTCGCCTTTCGCATCTCCGCCTCCGCGTGCTTTCGCTCGGTCGCATCGCGCACGGTTCCCCGAAAGCCCGCCGCTTTTCCGATGGAGTCTCGTATCAGAGAAACCGAAACTTCCACGTTCCGCTTCTCGCCGTCTTTCCTGCTGATTTCGTAATCGACCAGAGCGGTCGGCTCCCCCGTACGGTAGACCTCGTTAAAAGCCTGATATACCCTTCGCGCGTTTTCGTCGTCCGTATACTGGCGGTTGTTCATCCCGATCAATTCGGCTTCGGTAAAACCAAACATCCTGCTGAAGGCGGCGTTCACAAGAGTGAGGTTGCCGGCCAGGTCCGTCTCATAAACACCGTCATGCACGTTCTCGAGTATCAGGCGATGCTTCTCTTCGCTCTCCGCCAGCAAGTCGATCGCGCGCTTTCGTTCGACAATCTCGAATTGCAGCTCCTTCGTCCGTTCCTCCACGCGAAGAGCGAGGTCCATCTCTCTCGCGCGCAAACGCCGCACGTGCAAGCGGTAACTCTGAAGAATCAAGAGAGCGAGTCCTGAGGCGCAGAGCGCCCAAAACCAGTACGTTTGGTAGTAGTGCGGGTTCAGATGGAAGTCGAAGGCGGCCCCGGCTTCGTTCCAGACGCCGTCGTTATTGCAGGCCATTACTCGGAAGTTATATTGACCCGGCGGAATGTTGGTGTAGAAAGCCACCCGCCGCGTCCCAGCGTCAACCCATGTCTTATCAAAACCTTCGAGCTTGTATTTGAACTTCACCTTCTCCGGCGCGAGAAAGCTGAGGCCGGTGTATTGAAATTCCATCTCGCCCGCGCCGGCGGGCAAGTTCGCCCTATGCGCCGGATCGGCCAGGTGGTGGTCGATGATCGCCTTCTCGATTACGACGCGCGGCGGCAGGAGGTTGATTGGTATGTGGTTCGGGTCGATGACCACCGCTCCCCGAATGGTTGGGAACCAGAGCCTGCCATCCGCGGCCCTCCATCCAGCCGGCTGAGCGCTGCCATTGCACTCGGCGCTCTTCATCCCGTCAGCCGTTCCGTATGACACGCAACTCACCGACAATGCAGTTCCGTCGGCGACGCCGTTTAGTTCCCTCTTGCTCGTACGGAAGATTCCCTTGTTGCAACTCATCCAAAGCTGCTCATTGTCATCTTCCAGGATTCTGAACACGGAGTCGTCAAAAAGACCCTGTTTGGTCGTGTAGACCGTGAGTTTCCCATCCCTTAACCGCAATAGTCCGCCTCCGAATGTGCCGATCCAGAGAATCCCTTCCTTGTCTTCGTAGATCGCCCTTATCGCGCCGAGAAGCGGCCCGTCTTTTTTTAGGATGTTGGTGAGCTTTCCATCTTTGAAACGGTCGAGCCCGGTGTTGGTGCCGATCCAAAGCCCGCCCCCATTAGCTTCACAAGTAGACCAAACCCTGTCGTTGGAAAGGCCGTCCTTCGTTGTAATGCGGCTGAATTTCCCATCCTTGAGCCGCGCAAGACCTCCTCCGGCTGTTCCGATCCAGAGGTTATCTTCGGTGTCCTCCAACAGGTTCCTAATGCTTTCGTTCGGCAGGCCTTCCTTTGAGGTGAAGCTGGTGACTCGCCCATCTTTGAGGCGATGCAAGGCGCCTCCGACTCCAGCCCAGATGCTTCCATCTCTCGATTGGCAAATGGCGCGGACGCTGGAGCCCGGCAAACCATCCTTAAGGCCAAAGTTGCTGAACCGACCGTCCTTGAGACGGCTTAAGCCGTTGTTCGTGCCAAACCAAATGCCGCCGTCGCGATCCCCCGAAATGGCCCACACCATATCGTCGGACATTCCTTCAGCCGTGGTGTAAGCCGTGAACTTCCCTTGCCGCAGTTGATTGAGACCTCCTCCGGCCGTGCCGACCCAAAGGCTTCCCTCTATGTCCTCATGCACCGACCAGATGTAGTCATTCGAGAGCCCATCTTTTCTTGTGTACGAACTCAACCGTCCATCCTTCAAGCGATTCAGGCCGCGGCTTGTTCCAATCCACATCGCTCCCTGCCTGTCCTTGCACAGGGTTCGAACGTCATTGTCCGTCAAGCCGTCCGTTGTCGTGAGGGCTGTGAAGCCGCCATTTTTGAAGCGGCTCAGCCCGCTGTTCGTGCCGGCCCAGAGGACTCCGTCAGCGTCCATGATCAGCGCCGCGATCGAGTTGGCGCAGAGACCGTCCTTGGTGGTGAAGACGGTGAACTTCCCGTCTACGAATCTGGCGAGCCCATCATCGGCGCCGACCCAAAGGCCGCCATCGTCCGCCTGACAAATCGACGAGGCGGACTTGCCGGGCAGTCCCTCCTTGCGGGTGTAGGTCGTGATCGCTCCATCGTGAAGGCAGCTTAGACCGCCATACGTGCAAATCCAAATAGCGCCGTCCGTGGCTTCGAAGAGCTCGCCCACTGAATCGTCGGCGAGCCCATCTTTCGCGGAGTAAGTGAGAAACCTGCCATTCTTCATTTGAGTGAGGCCGGCGCCCGTTCCCATCCACAGACTGCCGTCTCCGGCCTCCAGTAGTGATCTGATATCGTGGCTGCGCATTCCCACCGTGTTTGTCAGGTCGAACACGGTGAAGCGAACGCCGTCGAACCGCACGAGTCCCTCTTCGGTCCCGAGCCAGAGATACCCATCCCGAGTTTGTAATATCGTCTGAACGGAGTTTTGCGGGAGACCATGCTGGCTCTGCCATTCGGAACGGCTGTACTGCGTAAGCGCTCTCTCGGAGTACTGAGAGAACACTCTTGCTCCGTTACCCAGGATGGACAGACCTAAGACTGCTGCTCCAAACAGAAGCAGTCTGCGCTTTGGTCCGGGCTTGAGCAAAGACATCCGCTGATACGCGGCAAATAACGTACCGATGAAGAGGGTTTGCAATGATTGTATGAAAGATTGGTCAAATGCTTGGGTTCAAAACAAATTTCTACGGGCGCCGATCCTGCCGCCAACGAGATGTTCTACTTTTTCCCGGCGTGATGTTCTATTTGACCCCGGCGATGGAGTGGGTCTATATGGAACAGGGCAACGCTCCAGGCATGAGTCTCACCATTCATCGCGCCCAGTAGAGGATTGTCGCGCGCCTGGACGGATAGTCTCCGGCGTCACAGCCGATCTTGCCACGACGTCACGTTGCAGATGAAGGCGTACAATCGCAAACACCACGATGTTCTTCCGGTCGATTCGTGGAAAATACCGTAACGGAACCTATTGGACTCGCCCGCCTGACGCTCCGATGAACAGTTTGATGCAGCAACGGATTCTCTGAGACTTGACCGAGGATGGTTTGC
>JAHFUG010000622.1 GCA_023265195.1 Blastocatellia bacterium
TGACATGCGAGAAAATGTGAAACCTCGCCATATACCGACACCGCGATGCTAAATCGGAACGGCGCTACCGCCACCAGTGAGGTCATAGAGTGTTGTTCTTCGGACAAGCTCCTTCCGTGTGCAAATCGGAGAAAAAGAGTTTCTCGCAAAGACGCGAAGATCGGCGAAAAGGCCGCAAAGAAGCCGTCCGAGAAAAATCAGGTTCTTCGGGTTTGCTTTGCCGGCGGGCTTCTTGTTGCGGCTCCGCCCCGGTGAGGTCTATGCGGTCTGGGGACGAAGTATGTCAAAGGAGTTTTTCGCGGGCTGAACAGGGGGGGCTTTGGCTTGGGCATTCGAATCACGACGGCCGGCTTGTTTCGGGGAATCGAGTTTCGCGCCACGGCCATTACGTCGCCAAAACTACGCCGGCGATTCCAGGGTGAGGCTTAGGGTGCTCGGTCATCTTCCGTTCTTGCCTTCGTCAGGATGTCCGGCGGAGTAGATTGTAAGTAACAACTCCGCGTCATCAATCAACCGGTACTCGGGATGTTTGCCCGACAGCCTGTAGCTTTCATCCATTATTATAGGCACGCCGTCACCCCTCTTCTCCATCAGATAACGGCGACCAACGCCAAGGCTCTCCGATCCTACCGGGCACCGGGCGAGCAGCGTGGTGATCAGTTCATTTCGCGTCGCTTGCCGAAGGTGGATGCTTTCGACCGTCACTGTGTTGGGCAGCGGACCTGGAGAATAGAGCTCGAGCCGATTATCAAAGACGAACAACCTGATCTTTGAGCCGTGTATCGAGTAGTCGCGGTGAGCCACGGCGTTAACGACCGCCTCAAACACCGCCCGTTCACTAAACTGTGGGATTTCTATTCGGGCAGGTGTCTTGACGGCGGCGATTTTCATATTCCGACGAACAAACGAGAGCGCCCCGGCGACTTGCTCGTCAAGCGAGCCTGTTATACGCGAGGCGTCAACCTGATAGTTCGAGTCCTGACGGCTACCCTGGTACTTAACGGCTTCGACATAGGCGCCGGGCAGCCAAGTCTCCGGATGTGAGGAGCAAAGAACAACGGCCGCGACTGTCGGCCTCTCGACGCCGGTATCATCATTAGTCAACAGTTTGAGCTTCCTCAGTGTGGAGACTCGGTCAGTAGAGCCGGACGGCATGAATCGAGTCCACCTAGCCTCTTCCAAATCGTCAAGCGTGGTTTCCGGCACGGGCTGCTCGTCGAAGCTGATGATGCGCGCCTGGCTTCTTTGTTGGAAGAGACGAGCGAGAAGATCGGGAGGCAGTTTTCGCTTAGAGCTTCCCTGCCGCCTGAAGTACCCACCGGGACTTTCGTGAACGAAGAGGCTTCGGGGTACATCGACCTTAATGATGGCGCGCATTACGCCGAGAGAATCCGGGATCTCCATCCGTATTATCTTTACCGATAGAGGCGGCTTGATGACATCGTTGCATACCTCGCGGACAAAGTCTTCGACTGAGTCCAATTTCTCAATGGGGATGCCTTCGATTTCTCGGGTCTTATCTTCTATACCGAGTACACACACTCCATCCAGGGTGTTCGCCATGGCGGCAAGTTCATCGGCGAAGTCGTTGCGGGCCGGTCCCTCCACCTTGCTGCCCCTGAAGCGAATCGACTTGAGCTCAAGAATAGAGTCTTCGCCCAGTTGTATCTTTCGCACCAGTTCGTCGGCGGAATCAAGCATGAGCCGCTCCTTGGCCAATCCTCCTATAGCGAAGCTCGAAGGCCTCTCGGCCGCCTTCCATTACTCCGCAAATCTGTTCTCTCACGGGCTGTTCTTGTAGACCGCCCTGTTCAACAATTCGAGTCTGGCCGTCCTTGAAGTCGAGGACAAGAACCATCTCGGCGTCCCCGTTCACAACGATATTTGCGTTGTGTGTCACTACAATGATCTGGCGGCGTTGTTTGTTCTCCCGCAGTTGACGAACGATCAGATCGTAGATCAAATGATTGTCCAAGTCATCTTCAGGTTGATCCAGCACCATCGGTTCTTCACCGTAAGACAATAGAAACGCGAGAATGGCCGCCGTCTTCTGTCCAGGTGAGCCCTGTTCTATCGAGCGCAAGTCCCTGCCATCAGCACTGGGGCTGTAATCGACTTTGAGAGAATCTTCCGGAAACCAGCATTCGAGGCGGTCTAGAGCTTCCGGTCTGAGACTGGCCAGATGTTTAACGAAACGCTGATCCCTGAATTCGCGGCCGGCCTGACCGCGCGACGCCAAACCGATGTCACGTTTCATGGACGCTAGCCTCTCCTCAAAGCTCAACACTGCATCCTGTCCCGCGGGATCATTCATCGACCCATAGTTCTCATAGAGCTCAGCAAGCATCCCACTGTCTCCGTCCTCAGCCCAGATATCACTCTGAAATGTGGGCCGTTCTCTGCCAATCAAGGCTCGAAACTCGGCCTCGACACTGGCCTGATTGCCGTAGGGTATAACGTTGATTCGAACGTGGCGATTCGAGCCAACTACGATGTTCAGGAAATCCCTCCGCCGCTCCGTGAGACGACGCCGGAGGGCCACAAGCTGAAGAAGGCTCTGGTTCGCCTGGAGCTCGATTTGGCGAACAGTGGATTTCTCACCTTCCATATCGGCGACTTTGATCTCCAGACTCTGACGCCTCTGAACAAGCCGGCCAAACTCTTCAGGGTCGGTCAGCCCTTCCTGTTTGAGTGCAACCACTAGTTCTGAATACGCAATTTCGGCTTTCATCGCAGCCCGCTTCCAGGGGGATTGATCGATACTCTCGACGAGTTCTCCGCGAATTGAGTCGGCATCCGAAGCAAGCTTCAATAAATCATCCCTCAGACTGAGCAACTTGTCGCGGGCGGCGCTGATAATCCTGAGGATTTCTTCGTCAGCGGCCAAGTCCTGCTGGAAGAGATCTGCATTAATGGTTTCGGGAACGATCTGATCGCCGACTTTGAAAAGTTGTCCACTCGCATTGGCGCACAACTCGGTCCAGGAGTCTACGGCGCGTTCCTGCCGCTTCCTCCTTTGAAAGTCTTGAAGAATCTGGTTGTGGCCAGTGCGTTCGAACACCTCAAGCCTCCGCTTCACATCATCAAGTTCTCCGCGAACCCGTCCCTCCTCCGCCAAAGAGAGGCCAATTTCTCGGGACTGTGCGCGAAGAGCCAAGAAGCGGCTGTGCACCCTTTGCCACTCCTCGTTCCAACCCGCGCGGTCTACAGCGGGAGATTCATCTATGATTCGCAGGAGCGCGTCCGAGCGCTCAGCCAATTGGAATATCTGCTTCTGGCTGTACATTCGAACCGGAAACCGGCGGCGCACGTCACCTTGGCTTGATACCCATGAGCCATTGGAGCCTTCCTCTTCGATCGGATCCACAAGGCCTTTTTGATCCCAAGAAACACGGACGCGGACGCCGT
>JAHFUG010000623.1 GCA_023265195.1 Blastocatellia bacterium
GGGACGTCGAGCAACGTGCGCCGAAGTGGACTCATCGGGCCAAGGATGCTCAGGGAGAAGATGAACAGAACTACTGCTTGGCTGTGTCGCCCGATGGCCGCTGGCTTGCTAACTCGAATGGCGTGCTCGACAGCACGGATGGCAAACGCGTAGTTCACCCTGACCGTAGGGAACCGTGGTTGGCATTTGGCAACTGGGACATAGCTTTTTCGCCGGATGGCCGCTGGATGGCTTACGAGATGAATGGATACATTGTCCTGTGGAGCACCGAGACGTGGCGAGTGGTTGAGCACGCGCCGATTCAAACCGCTGGCATGGTGAGCCTGAGCTTTTCGCCCGACAGCAAGTCATTGGTTACTGCTGACGATGGAGGCGCGGTGCGGCTGTGGGAGATCAATCCGATTCGCGAGGTGGCTACCCTCGGCCGACACAATGGGCGAGTCAAGTCAGTTGCATTCTCGCCTAATGGCAAGCAGGTGGCGTCCGCTGGGGATGACAAGACAATCGCATTATGGGATGTCGGAGGCAGGCGGCTAATCTCGCGAATCGGTACACACTCGGCGCCGGTCTTATCAGTGGCATTCTCACCCGACGGGAAACAACTTTTCTCCGGCGAACATGATAAATCGGTTCGTCTCTACACCCGCCACCGCACGCTTTGGGGCCGCCGCTTGAACTGAGGTGGCATGGATTTCACGCATTGATCGCGCCCCTTCCCTTCTCTAGGCAGAGTGCAGGAAAAATGCAATCACATCACACTCGCTAAGCTTGAAGTGAGCATGCTGTTCTTCTACTCTTGAGCGATGCCCCACCAAACTCTCCTCGACTTCTTTGCCGAGATCGTCAAAGCTGAAGGCGATTGCATTATCTATGATAACGGGCTCAGGAGTTGGAGTTACTCCTACGCCCAACTCGGCCGCGATGCTCACGCGCTGGCGGCGCGGCTTATCCAGGCAGGGATCGCTAAGGGCGATAAGATCGTAATCTGGGGAGAGAACCGGCCGGAGTGGGTCGTTGCATTCTGGGGCGGCATGCTCATCGGAGCCGTTCTGGTCCCTATTGATTACCGCTCGTCCGCTGAATTCCTTCAGCGAGTTCAAGCGATCGTTCACGCGAAGATCATATTCATCGGCGAAGAGGTAGCCGCGGTGGATCTAGAATCGATCTCAATCGGCGCAACGATCTGGCCACTTACTGACTTGCTGGGCGGAATAAGTTCCGAGTCGATCGAGACCGTCGACGCCGTCAAGCTGTCCCCGAATGATCTCGCGGAGATCATCTTTACTTCCGGAGCCACCGCCGAGCCCAAGGGTGTCGTCATCACTCATAAGAATATACTCGCCAATATTGGCCCAATCGGACGCGAGTGGATCAAGTATCGTAAATACGCCCGGCCTTTCCTTCCATTGCGGTTCTTGAATCTACTTCCAATGAGCCATCTCTTCGGCCAGGCGATGGCTCTGTTCATTCCTCCCATCGTCGAGAGCACCGTCGTATTCCTGAACAGATACGATCCGAAGCTAGTCGTGCGGCTGATCAAGCGATTGAGAATATCGGTGGTGGTCTCCGTTCCGAAGGTGCTCGAGTTGTTGCGCGAATACATAACCGGCCGGCGCCCGGAGACGCGAGAGACGCCAGGGAAAAAACGTCACGTATTCTTCAGATGGTTGCGGCATTGGCGAATCCATCGAATGTTCGGATTCAAGTTCTGGAGCTTTGTAGTTGGCGCGGCTCCGCTCGATCCCGATCTCGAAGAGTTCTGGTCCAGACTCGGTTTCCTCGTGGTGCAGGGTTATGGCCTGACCGAGACTGCTCCCATCGTGAGCCTCAATCATCCTCTCGACGCGAAGAGCGGCTCGGTCGGCAAAGCGATGCCGGGACTCGAGGTCAAGATCGCCGGCGACGGTGAGATACTCGTACGCGGCGACAGTGTGACGTCCGGTTATTACAACGCCGAGACGGCCTCAGCCGAGGTCTTTGAAGACGGCTGGCTTCACACGGGCGACATAGGCGGGCTCGACGATGAAGGACGGCTTTACATTCGGGGAAGAAAAAAGGAGATGATCGTCACGCCCGAGGGACTCAAAGTATTTCCCGAAGACGTCGAGCGCGTCTTGAATTCTCTTCCAGGAGTAGCAGACTCGGCGGTAGTTGGCCTGCGCGAGGGCGTAGCCGAACGAGTGCAGGCCGTCGTCGTGTTGGATTCGAAGAACCCGCCACTCGTTAAAGAGATATTTCGAGCCGCCAACAGCCGTTTAGCCGATCATCAGAAGCTCCGCGGCATAACCATATGGCCCGGCTCCTCGCTTCCCCGCACCGAAGGAACGCTAAAGCTGAAGCGGCGTGAAATCAGGTCGTCAATAGAAAACAGTTCCTCGGCCGAGCCGGCGCCAGCCTCGAAAGACGCTTTGCGGTCGATCCTGGGCAAGTACGCGACGGGCGGTGCGATTGACTCCAACGCTACAGTAAGCGAATTGGGTTTGACTTCGCTCGAACGGATCGAGCTAATGCTGGAACTCGAAGCGGCGTTCGGCTCCAGCATCGACGAGAAAGCTTTTTCCGAGGCTCGCGGCATAGAAGACTTGCGGGCGCTGGTCGCGCATCCCGCCGCGCCGTCGAAACTCAACGGCCCGCCAGACGGGTTTGCTTTCCCCGCCTGGAGCCTGGGAAGAATGGCCCGCGCAATTCGCCGGCTAAGTCTCGCGGCGTTGATACTGCCTCTGGTGAGACTGTTCGCCTGGATCAGAGTAGAGGGACTGGAGAATCTATCCGCGCTAGACGGTCCAGTGGTGTTCGCCGCGAATCACCAAAGCCATATGGACACGCCCGTGATACTGGCGGCGCTTCCCCGCCGTCTGAGACATCGAGTTGCGGTGGCAATGGCGAAGGAGTTCTTCTCGGCGCACTTTCATCCGGATCGTCACTCTCGGCTGGATTGGCTGACGAACAGCTTGAATTACTATCTCGCGGCGCTGTTCTTCAACGCGTTTCCTTTGCCGAAACGAGAAGCGGGCTCCCGCGACGCATTGGCGTATATGGGACGGCTCGCAAGCAGCCGCTACTCTATTCTGATCTTTCCCGAAGGACGAAGAAGCGAGACCGGAGAGATCACTCGGTTTCAACCGGGAGTGGGAATGATCGCCTCACGACTGGACCTTCCAGTGGTTCCGGTGCGGGTCGAGGGGATTGATAAGGTGCTCAGGGTAGGGTGGAAGATGGCTCGGCCGGGGCGCGTAAGGGTGGCGTTCGGCGCACCTCTCAATCCAAGCAACGATGATTACGAGAAGATCGCGAGCGACGTCGAAGAAGCGGTAAAGCGATTGTGAAACAGGATACATTTCGCTTCGATAGGGTCCTCTACCTCTGAGGACGCTGAGGCGCGCGGAGCGAATAATGAACTCGGCGCC
>JAHFUG010000259.1 GCA_023265195.1 Blastocatellia bacterium
CCGCCGCGTCGCGCCGAAGCGTGCCGTAGGTCGTGATTATGACGTCAAAGCCGTCGAAGTGCTCGCATCCTTTTATGCGGTCCACGCCCGTGTGATCGAGTATCCTGAGATCGGGCGTGAACCGCGCTGCTTCTTGTTTCCAGTTGAAGACAAGCGAACGGGGAACGACGACCAGCGACGGCTGCGCGGGACTCGGTTTACCTCCGTTACGCTTCTTGCCAGGCGATGAGTTCCGATTCCGGCGAGACTCCAGCAAGGCGAGCACCTGAACCGTCTTCCCCAGGCCCATGTCGTCGGCCAGGCATCCGCCGAAACCGAACTGCTGCAGAAAAGACAACCAACCCAGTCCGTCCTTCTGATAGGCCCGAAGCGTTCCCGTGAAATGACCGGCCGGCTCACGAGGGTCTACCCGTTCGAATTCCTTCAGCGCTTCGCGCGCGCGAGTGAAAGCCGCGTCGAAACTCACATCGGGCTGCGTTGCGAGCATCGCGTCGAGCAGTCCGGCCTGACTCCGCTTGAACCGCACGGCTTCACCGTCGACTTCTCCGAGACCAGCCAGCGGAGTGTACTTCTTGAGCCAGTCTTCCGGCAGTATGCCGAACGTTCCATCGCCAAGCTTCACGACTCCGTCGCCTTTTTTTAAAGCGGCGAGCAGCTCCGGAAGCGATGCGGCCTGCCCGTCGTACTCAACCGTGCCGGTAAGATCGAACCAGTCTATGCCCGAGGTGAGCGAAAGCTGAGCGGTTCCGGGCGTGCGATAAAGCTTGCCTTCCGCCTCGACATTCCAGCCTTCGGCTACGAGCTGGCGCACCGCTTTCGGCAAACGGGATGGCGCGAGTTCCAGCAAGTTACTGGAGTTTGGGCCGCCGCTCCTGAAGCCGGCCTCCATAAGGCGTTCAATCAATCGTTCCTCAGTCTCGGCGTCGCGAAGCACAAACCGGCGGTGTTCGCTCTGATACACGCCACGCTTCTTATCCGACAGAGGAACGATCACTCCTTGATAATCGAACGAAACCTCGCCAATTAGAGGAGGATTCGACCTCCAGTACGACTTCTCGGCGTCTTTCTTGATCTTCAATCGAGGCGAGGGCGTGATCCGAACTTCGTCGTAGCTGAGTTGCTCCGGCAGCGTCAGCGGCGGCAATTTCGGCATCTCCAGCAATTGTCCGAGCGCCTCTTGTGCGTGTTTGATATCCACTCGAAGCGGACCTCTCCTGATCAAGTTCGAAAGCCAGGCGTATTGACCCCCGTCGTTCAACCGCGCGGCCCGGCCGCGAAAAAACACCATTCCGCCCTCCGCGATCAGCACCGCTTCGGCCAGATTAATGCGTTCGCCCCCGCGGCTGAGAAAGGGAACTACCGCAAACTGGGTCGCCGCGCTATTGATCTGTGCGTCAAGGACTATTTCCAACGGCGGTCCATCGTCCCACTCGATCAGGGACGGTTCCTGGTCCGAGGCCGAAAGCCGCAGCAGACAGCGGCCCGTTCTGCACATCATTGGTATCAACGTCAGCCGCAGTGGGTGCAGCAAGGAGTAACGGGGGGACACGTAAGACTCCACGTTGTACTGGTAGGAATACGACGAGTAGTCTGATCGGACGCTCGGGCCCTTAAGAAGAGCCGCTATGGTAAGGTCGTCTTCCGTCAAGCCGGTTATTCGATTCCAGTCAAACCCCTGGGCTTTTGGTTTACCCCACTCACCGTTCTTCTTGATTTGGCGCAAGGCCAACTCGACGGCCAGGCCCGGGCTCGACGCGCTTGACTCGACGTCAACGATGTAAAGAAGCTGGCTGGTCTTGGCGGGCGCGGGAGGCGAAGAGCCGAGCGCCGACGAAAGCTCCGCGAGCTGACTCCTCCAACCGCCAACGGGTTCATTGGTGCGGCGCTCGTTGACCGCGGCTCTCCGCGGCGGCGTGGGCCGAGGCCGGCTGCGGCCGGGCCGCTCGTCATAGCCGCCTTGACCATAATTGGATTCGATCTCATCGTCGAACTCGTCTATGTCTTCTTCGACATCAGGAAAATCGATAAAGCACTCTATACGCACGGGAGCTCTTTCGGCATCGGACATTAATCCCCTGACGTCGGCGGTCAGCATTACAGCCCAGACGTGCGCGCACACAGCATGTTGGATGTACGAACAGCCGCAAGTCGCGACTATCCCATCTTCTTCGGCCGATAGGCGTACGCCGTAGTCGCCCCCGCTGCCGCGAACCGTGGCGGCTACGAACTGCCGGTCGCCCGTGCAGTGGCTGACTTTCTTTTCAAGATAGTACTTGTATCCGCGGCTTCTGGTTTCCGCCGCAATCAGGTGAGCGAATCTCTTCGTGAGGGCCATTTCGGATTTCATTAAAGCAGGACAACAGTCATCTTTCAACGATGAATGAGATGAGAGCGCCCAACAACAGCCCCCTCTGCGTCGCTCTCCGCGGTCTCTGCGCCTTTGCGGCGAACTCCCCTCGCAAAACAGGAACTACTTCTTGACGCTCCCTCGGGACGCGATTCGAAGAAAGAGACTATCTTCTCAGCCACGACCGGACCGTCAGCCACATTGCTATAAGGCCGGCAAGCATGGCCGCGGTCATCAAAGCGACGGAGTACTTGTGCAGATCATCGAACTGCATTCGAAGCGGATCATTCAGCGGTACGTTGTCGATGACTCCACCCATGCCGGCCCGGAGCGCCTCCAGCCTCGGGGCTATCACCATTCGCGATAGCCCGGCGGAAGCGGTCATCAGCGCAAGGAGCAATAGATGAAGCAGCTTTGCAAAGCGCGAGACGGCTGCTCCGGAAACAAGCCGCAGCGCGATCAGCAGCGGGCCGGCGATCAGTCCCATTATCTCCAAACTCGAGAGCGTGCTTGAAACAAGCTGACCCGCAAGATGCCGGCTCGGCAATATGGCGAACGCCCTCGGCGCGACCACGAAGCTGAAGAAGATCATCGAACCGAGCCACACGCCGAGCAGCAGCGCTTCCAGGAATGCGAGAATCGCAGCGCCGGTTTTGATCCGGATCGCGCCGGCGCCGCTCGTTTCCGGCGATTGGCTCACGCGGACGCCTCCGACTGCTTGTGCTTCAAATGTGTTATGTACTTTTCGGCTGCGAGCGCCGCGATTGTCGCGTCGCCGACGGCGTTAGTAATCTGGCGGACTAATTGTGATCTCAAGTCACCGGCGGCGAAGAGGCCCGGTATGTTCGTCTCCATTCGGTCGTTCGTGATCAGGTGTCCGCTCTCGTCGTGAGCGGGGTGGTCATCCAAAAAGTATGTGTTGGGTTTGAAGCCTATGAAGATAAATACGCCCTCTGAAGGATGTTCCCTTATCTCACCGGTCTTTACATTCTTCAGCACCACTCGATTCACTACGGCGTTGCCTTTGATTTCTTCCACTACGGTGTCCCAAATGACTTCGACTTTTGGGTTTTGGAACAATTGATCCTGCAAGATTTTCTGTGCGCGGAACTCGCTTCGCCGGTGAGCGACGTATATTCGCGAGCCGAACCTGGTCAGATAGTTCGCTTCCTCGACCGCGGCGTCCCCGCCCCCGACAACGGTGATCACCTGACCGTTGAAGAACGCTCCGTCGCACACGGCGCAATAGCTGACGCCGCGGCCGGAGTACGCGTCTTCGCCCGGCACGCCTAGTTTCTGCGCCGTGCCGCCGGCCGTTACGATGACGGTTATCGAGTGATAGGTATTTTCATCGGTCTTGACTTCGAACAATCCGTCAACGCGCCGAATGGACTTGATCTCTTCGCCGGTTTTTATCTCCACGCCGAACTTACGGGCGTGCGCTTCCATCTTTTGCGCGAGTTCAACGCCGGTTATGTGTTCGAACCCGGTGTAGTCTTCAATCACTTCGGTATTCAGCAACTGGCCACCCGGCAGACCTTTTTCGATTATGACGGTTTTTAGATTGGACCGGGATCCATACAGCCCGGCCGTGAGACCCGCTGGGCCGGCTCCTACAATCAAAATCTCGTAAACATCGTCCATTGATTCCTCCAATCCCGGCGCCTCACGCGCTTCGCCCGGCTGCTCTATTCAGCACGAAGCCCGTCAACGTCCGCACGCCGAACCCGGTCGCGCCCTTAGCCATGTAGGGCTTCGCTTTCGTGAGCCAGGCCGTGCCGGCGATGTCAATGTGCGCCCAGGGCACGGACCCGGCGAACTGTTTCAAAAACATCGCGGCGGTAATGGCGCTGGCGATTCTCCCGCCGCTGTTCTTCATATCAGCTATGTCGCTGCGTATCAACTCGCCGTATTCCCTGTCGAGCGGCATCTCCCACAGCCGTTCGCCGCATTCGGCCCCGGCTTTGATCAGGTCGGCGACCAACCCGGGATTGTTCCCCATTACCGCGGCGCGCACTTCGCCAAGCGCGACTACGCAGGCGCCCGTCAACGTCGCCGTGTCTACTATATGCGTCGCCCCCCTGCCGATCGCATACGAGATTGCATCCGCCAGAATCAGCCTGCCTTCGGCGTCGGTGTTTATGACCTCTATCGTCTTGCCGCTATAGCTTCGAAGGACGTCGCCCGGCTTATAGGCCCGGCCCGACGGCAGATTCTCGGACGACGCGATCAATCCCAAAACCCCAACCTTCGGCTTCAATCGCGCTATCGCCATCATTGCGCCGGCGACCGCGGCGCCGCCGCACATGTCGAACTTCATCTCGTCCATTTCTTCGGCGGGTTTTATCGAAATCCCACCGGAGTCGAAAGTGAGTCCCTTTCCGACTAACGCGATCATGCCGGAGCTTGCTGCTTCTCGAGGCTTGTAGCCGAGAACTATCAGGCGGGCGGGCTCGGCGCTTCCTCTCGACACGGCCAGCAGAGCGCCCATTCCAAGACGCTTCATCTCATCTTCATCCAGTTCCTCGAACTCCAGCGCTTCCCGTTCCGCCATCTCTTTCGAGCGGCGCGCCATTTCGACCGGGGTCATGACGTTTGCGGGCTCATTCCCCATCGATCGAGCAAAATTGGTGGCGTCGGCAAGAATCCGGGCGGTTTCGATTGCACCTTCGAGACCGTCAACCGATCGCTCAGACGCTATGATAAAGCGATCGCACTTGGGCCTCGGAGGGCCATTGGGTCTGTAGATCGAGTAGTCCAACTGGCTGAGCACGGCTCCTTCGACGATGGCTCGAGCGGCGCTTGCGGAATCAATCGATCCCCGGAGCACAAAGGCTATGCTCTTGACGGCTGCTGACGTGAAGGTGAGGAGAATCGAGCCGCCTGCGCGCTGGAGCGCCAGGAGATTGGAACCGTCGAGGTCTCCCACGCCAAACAACGCGACTCGGCGAGCGAGCGCTCCGGCGCGCCAGTGAAGCAATGCGGATTTATCACGTTCTCCCGAGGCCTCCCCTGACGCCAGGGCGGACCGCACCCACCCTTCAGTCAAGCGATCCAGAGTTGCAAGAACTCCGCTATCGGCGGTCTCGCCTTTGAACACGGGTACAACGATCAGGTCGGAATCAATCTCGTGAACGCTATCGCCGCTCCTGATTATTTCCATTAAGAGAGTGACCTCCGGATGAATGGCTGGCGTGCGCCCGTCAAAGCGCGTGAATCACGGCTTCCGTAAACTCGCTGGTTGTGGATTGGCCGCCAAGGTCTCGCGTTCGGATATTACCTTCAGCCAGCACCTTTTCGAGCGCCGCTTGAATGCGGTCGGCCGCCTCGCGTTCGCCGATGTGCTTCAACATCAGGACTCCACTCTGGAGCAACGCCGTCGGATTGGCTATTCCCCTCCCCGCTATGTTTGGAGCCGAGCCGTGCACGGCTTCGAACACCGCTATGTCATCGCCAATGTTCGCCCCCGGCACGACGCCGAGTCCTCCGACCAGCCCGGCGCCGAGATCGGAGATTATGTCCCCGTAGAGATTTTCGAGCAAAAGAACGTCGAACTGGTACGGATCCATCACAAGCTGCATGCAAGCGTTGTCCACGATCATGTCCTCGGCTTCGACGTTGGGATAATCCCTGGCCACCTCGCGAAAACAACTCAGAAACAAACCGTCGGAGAGTTTCATGATGTTCGCTTTGTGAATCGCGGTGACTTTCTTGCGGCCTTCCCGGCGCGCGTACTCGAACGCAAATCGCGCAATGCGAGTTGACGCCCTCGCGGTTATGATCTTGAGGCTTTCCACAACGCCCGGGATAACTTCGTGCTCGAGACCCGAGTAGAGGTCTTCGGTGTTCTCTCGGACCACGATTAGATCGATGTTCTCATAACGGGTTGGAACCCCGGCCAGCGACTTGATGGGCCGCAAGTTCGCGTAAAGATCCAGTTCTTTTCGCAATCTGACGTTGGAACTGGCGAAGCCGGCGCCGACCGGGGTCATCACCGGACCTTTCAGAGCCAGCTTGTTCTTTCTGATCGAATCCAGAAGCTCCGTGGGCAGAGTATCACCGAATCTGTTGAGCGCTTCCCCTCCCGCTACATAAGACTCCCACTGTAACTTGACTCCAGCGGCTCGAATCACGGATACAGTCGCGCCGGCGACTTCCGGACCGATACCGTCGCCGGGAATCAAAGTGACTGGTTGACTCATCGATTGACTCCAATCATGCACATAAGGGACGCGTTACGAAGCTCAGTATGATACAGGACGGCGGCGGGCCGAACAACCTACCGCTGTTTTTGCTGTTTTCGCAATGGATAATTCATACCGCTTACGAACCCGAGGCTGTGCGCTCATCTCCAATCCCACTAACGGCGTCAGGGTTATTCAAGAAAAGAGCCGATCGACCGTCTGTGGCAAGTGAATTAACGCATCCCACAACTCCGTTGGAGGCGTTCTCAGTATCCCGGGCTCTTTCTGTACAGAGTAAAGCTGTATTGGGAGACTACCGGCTCAAGCCTAACGAAGGTCGGCGGACTGTAGTATTATCTTGCGCATCGGTCTTGAACACGGTGTTCCCTAATGGCCCACCTTCAAACCAATGCAACGGTGAAGCACGAGGCGGCGAAGGAGACAAGCAAACCGCGCGACAGGCTGCCTGGCGTTAAGAACGTACTCTATACCCTGCTTCTGATTACCGGCGCGGATGTCGTTAGGAACTTGAAGAATTTCAAGATCGTCTTGGGGTTCGCCGGATCAGCGGTGGTTTTTCTGATTGCATCTCACCTTCTCGGCTCCGATTACCAGCAACGGTTGGGTAATTGGATCGATAATCAAGAAACGGCTTTTCTCGTTCCTCCAGGAGGCGCCGTAAGGTACACGGCGCCCAACGGGAGTTTTCTCGCGAAAGCGGGTAAGAGCTATGAATCACCGATTCATCCTCCTGAGCCGCTTTCGGTGCTGGTTAAGGGAGTAGATAGCGAGATCGACCGGCCGGTCGGCATATTTCAGCACATCTACTTTGGCCGGCGGCAGAACCAGGACCTGTTTCTCAGCTCTTTTGATACGCCGGATCTGATATTCATGGTCAAGATAGTCGCCTCGCTTCTCGGTCTTTTCTTCGCGTTCGGATCCACGAGCCGCGATAGAGACAGAGGGCTGCTGCGGATGATTCTGACGACGCCGGTGCGCCGAAGGGATGTTTTTCTCGGCAAGGCGTTAGGGGCGTTCATCAGCTTGTTCGCTGCATTCTCAGCGGCGTTCGGCGTTGCTTTGGCGTATCTCTACTTCAGTCATGGCTCGATCGGCCCCAACGAAGATTGGGTTCGCGTGCTGCTCATTCTGGCAATGAGCAACCTCTACGGTTTCATCTTCATATGCGCCGGGCTTTACCTATCCGCCATGAACTTGCGCACTAAGAGTCCGATCGTCGCGGCGTTCCTGGTCTGGGCGACCCTGACCTTGATCGTTCCCAATCTGGCGGTGCTGGCGGCTAGAGTCGCCGTCCCGGTGATTTCAAACAACCAGCTTTTCGCGCGCATCCTTGCGGCGGGCCGCGCCATCGATCGAGAGGAGCTCAACGACTATCCTTATGCTCGATCCGTCTTCGATACGCCTAATTCGAACACGGCGGTTCTCCGGCGATTGAAGGTCATAAGAGAAATGACGGACGATTTCGCCGCAAGGAAGCTCGATCAGATAGATTTAGCGAGGACTCTAGCGTTGTTTTCACCATCAGGGGGCCTTGTATTCGGGTCCGCCGATCTCGCCGGGACCGGAACCTCAGACTACAGGGCTTATTTGCGCATGCTGCTCTCGGGGAGAGACGACATGCACCAGGCTATCGCACGCGCGCTCGATGCGCCCCCTGCCGAGGCTCAGCGGATTCAAAGCGAGGTGGAAGATCAGAACCTGAAGCGCCAACGCACGCGCCAGCCCTTAACGACCTCTCTAAAGGCGGTGGCCGGGCCATCTGCATCATTGCTGGCCTGGTTTTCTCTGGGGATCTTTCTGGCTTACAGGCGATTTGAGCGCTACGACTTGAGTAACTTGACCTGACGCGCCATTGCAGGACGCGCCATGACCTGACGTACCTTGATCTGGCGTGAGTTGATCTGACGAAACTTGGTCTGGCGCAGGTTAATCTGACGGAACTTGATCCGATGGAACTTGCGCTGACGGAGGTTGCTCCGACCGAACTTGATCTGGCGGGAGTTGATCCGACGATGCTTGGTACAATGGACCTTGATTTGACGGACGCTGATCCTACGGAGTTTGATCTGGAGTTTGATCCGACGGAAGTTGATCGGATGGAAGTCGATCGGATGGAACCTAGTCCGATGAAACCTGATCCGATGGAGCTTGATCCGATGGAAGTCGACTTGAAACTCGAGCTTGGGTTGTGAAGTGATGTTGGCATGAGGTATTCTCCCTTCGACGTTGCGCGACACTCGTGAAGCCGCTATGTTACTGCCACTTGTTACTCGCGAGTTGCAATCCATTCTTTCCGATAAAACGTTGCGATTTTCGATTCTAGTTCTCACGGTCGTTACGCCGCTGAGCGCCTACACCCAGGCGCGTTACTACCAGCGCGTGACCGAAGAGAGGTTCGTTCGTGGAGTCATACATCGGGAAGAAAACAGCACCGTAAGGCTGGTCATAAGCCGGGAAACGCCTTCTCTGCTGCCGTTCTTCAACGGAATATATGACTACTTGCCCGAGGAAGTCGTCGTTCACAGCCAGGCGTCCAGCAACGCGCCTTCGAGTGAGGACTTGAATCCGCTGGATCAGTTTTTTCCCAAGGCCGACCTCAGCCTGGTCGTCGGCGTGCTCATGACGCTGATGGCCGTGTTGCTTGGCCACAACGTTGTCGCCGGAGACCGCGAGCAGGCCGCCTTGCGGTTTGTTCTCTCTTACCCGATTAAGCGGAGCACCGTGCTGGCCGCCAAGCTGACGACCATCTGTATCGTCATTCTTGCAGGCGTTGCGTATGCGATTGGGTTGTACACCATCATCGTTACTACGTGCAGCGGAGGGGCGTTTCATCTCACCGCGGCGGCGGTCCGCGAGATCGCGGTTGTCTTTTCGATCTGCTTCCTGACGGTCGCCTTGTTTGCAGCCTTATCCGTCGCCATGTCGACGATCTTGAGGAATTCGTCCGTCGCGTTGACCGGCGGAGTGGCGTTTTGGGTTGTGGCTCTCTTCATATGGCCCAGCGTCGCCGGTTACCTGGCCCGAGGCTTGTGGCCCTTGCAGTCAAAACAGAGTTTCGATCGGAGGATGGTCGCTGAAGAGAAGAGACTCGTCGAAGCCGAGCTGGACGACCATCGGCGGGCGGCGGCCGAGCTTGAGGCGCGGCATGCGGACGTCGAGACCTCCTGGCGGCGTTACCAGGACTTGAACGGTTACTGGCGAACACGAAAGTGGGCTGAGATGAAAGAACTAACGGCGGAATATGAGACACAACTCCGCCGCCGGCAATTCGGCGCAACAATGATTTCATTGGTTTCTCCTTATGGAGCCTTTAAGGCAGGTCTGTCCGAAGTGTCGGGCGCGGGACTCAACGATTACCACGAATTCGTGGACGCCGCGGAAAAATACGGCGCTGAGGTGTTCATTCCGGCGGCGCTCGAATTCGGGCGCCACAATAAACCGTGGATAAGAACAAGCGAGTTGACGGAAAAGTTCGAGCCGGAGCCCTTCAGCCTTCCCGTCCCTACACTCGCCGGCAGATTGAAGAGATCGGCTCCGGCGATAACAGCACAGATTGTCGAGATCGCCGGGTTATTGCTGCTTGCCTTCCTGAAATTCGAGCGTTATCGATTTGGACCTCGCGTCACGGCTTAGCGCTTAGGGAGCCTCAAGAAATAGTAAAGTTCCCCTTGCGAGTGGAGTTCACTGAGATGCTTGGTTCTCCGGAATACCCCCAACGCAGTGGGGGGATCGTTCAAATCCAACCTACATTGGGCCGCCGTGGCGCTCCGGAATACCCCCAACGCAAGAGTAACGACACATTCGAATTTCTAGGATTTACCCACTACTGGGCGAGATCGCGGAAGGGAACCTGGGTGGTGAAGCGAAAGACGGCAGGGAAACGATTGCGCCGAGCCGGGAAACGGATATGGGAATGGTGCCGGAGGAATCGGCACGATTCGATATTCGAGCAGCACTGGAAGATAGGCTTGAAGCTGAGGGGTCACTACCAGTACTACGGAATCCGGGGAAATTACGCTAGTGTGAAGGCGTACTATGAGTACGTGAAGCGAGCGTGGCGGCAATGGTTAGGGAGGCGAGGCGGGAAGAAGAAAATGACCGTCGCAAGATTCCTCGAGTTGTTAGAGGACCTCCCGTTGCCAA
>JAHFUG010000260.1 GCA_023265195.1 Blastocatellia bacterium
GGCGGTCGATCACCATTGACGCGATTCGCTCGCGATGGAAAGCAGCATCGCCGAACATCAGCTCGGACGCCTTCGCCCGCTTGTAGTAAAAGTGAATGTTCTCGTCCCACGTGAAGCCCAATCCGCCATGCACCTGAATTCCCCGGTTACCCACTTCGCGAAAAGAGTCGCTCGCATAAGCTTTTGCTATGGAAACAGCGAGCGGAGCGGCAGCCGGGTCCGCTCCCATAACCCACGCCGCATAATACACCGCCGAACGCGCGCTCTCAGTCGCGAGAAGCATATCCGCGCAGTGGTGCTGAACCGCTTGAAACTGGCCGATTGGTTTGCCGAACTGTTTTCGAGTCTTCGCATACTCGACGGAAGCATCCAATATCCATTGCATCCCGCCAACCATCTCGGCCGCCAACGCAAGCGTCGCGACGTCGAGCGAGTGAGCAAGGGCGGCGCTAGCCTCGCTTCCTCTTGCCAGGACGTTCGGCCCCGCTACCGCAACATTGTCGAATGTCACCTCGAAGAGTTCTCTTGTGGCGTCTATAGAGGGCATTGCTTTGATGGCGAGACCCGGCGCTCCGCACTCCACAAGCGCAAGGAGCAGGCCCGGCGCGGCGCGCGCGACTACTATGATGAAATCGGACGCGGCGGCGTCATTCACGAACAGCTTCTTGCCATCGAGCTTTACCCCGTCACCATGCTCGGTTGCGGAAAGCGTCACGGCGCCAGGATCCCAGTCTCCGCCCTCTTCCAGCAAAGCGACAGTCGCCTTTGCCCGTCCCTCGGCTATCGCTCCGAGATACTTCTTTCGTTGGGTCGCGTTTCCCGCCTTTGCGATGAGCGAACCGGCAAGGGCAACCGTCGATAGAAACGCGCCGGGCGTCAACGCATAGCCCATCTCCTCGAATGCAACCGCCATCTCGACCATGCCGAGATCCATCCCGCCGTCCTCTTCAGAGAAGATCAATCCGGTCCAACCCTGCTCCACGAGTTTGCCCCAGACGTGATCCGAGTACGGCCTGGCGTTCTCGATCATCTCTCGCACAAGCGTAGGCGGACATTCTTGCGCGAAAAACTCGCGCGCCGATCTCTTGAACAGTTGCTGCGTTTCAGATAAATCGAATTCCATTTGGTTCGTCCCTTGATCGTCGTGATGGAGAAGTTTCATAGCCACAAAAAGGCTCAGAAGTCGCGGAGACAAGAAGACCGGCAGCGATCCCGGTTTCTTCAACATTGCGCGGGGCGATCAGCCGGCGGTTGTTTGAAGGTCGAAGCGGCTGCGTTCCCGTTGCTCGCACTTTCGTAGCTTGTGGCCCTCCCGCGGCTCTCTTGCGATCTTGCGCATCGTCGTGGCTGATGATTCATTTCCGCCGAGCGCGGCTCTTAGTAGCTCTTCGGAAGTCCGAGCACGAAGTGACCGATGATGTTGCGCTGAATCTCGGATGTGCCGGCCTCGATCGTATTGCCGCGCGACCGCAGATAACCGTGCCCCCACTGTCCGTGGTCTATTGCGTAATCGCTCTCGCGTGTTAGCTGGCCGAAGGGGCCAAGCAGTTCCATGGCTACTTGCTGAAGCCGTTGATTCATCTCGCTCCAGAAAATCTTCTGAATGGAGCCCTCCGGCCCAGGCACTCCAGACTTTGCCATCCGCGTCACGGTGCGCATTTGGTTCAAACGGAAGATCTCGATCTCGGAATAGATCTGGGCAAGCTTTTGACGAACGATCGGATCCTCGCTGGCGGGCTTCCCATTGCGTTTCGTCGTTTTGGATATATCGATCAAGCGCTCGATCTGCCGGCGAAAGGCTATTTGAAGACTAGCGCCAAGGGTTCCGCGCTCAAACATCAACGTGGCTATCGCGATCTCCCATCCGCCGTTCACCTTGCCGACGACGTTATCAACCGGAACCTGTACGTTCTGAAAAAACACTTCGTTGAATTCCGAGTCGCCCGTCATTTGTTTTAGCGGACGAACGCTCACGCCGGGGCTGCGCATGTCGATGAGCATATAGGTCAGTCCCTTATGCTTGGCCGCCTCCGGGTCGGTGCGAACTACGCCGAAGCACCAGTCGGCGTGATGACCGTAACTGGTCCAGGTCTTCTGCCCGTTCACGATGAAATGATCGCCGTCAAGCACCGCCTCCGTGCGCAGCGACGCCAGATCGGATCCGGCGTTCGGTTCCGAGTAGCCCTGGCACCATATCTCATCGGCGCTGAGGATGTTCTGAAGAAATCGTTTCTTCTGCGCTTCGGTTCCGAAAGCTATGAGCGTGGGCCCAAGCAGGGACAGCCCCAGCACATTTATTAGCTGTGGCGCCCGCGCCCGCGCCATTTCTTCGATAAAGATCGTCTGCTCGAACAGCGTAGCTCCACGGCCGCCATACTCCTTGGGCCAGTGGATTCCGATCCAGCCCGCTTCATACATCTTCTTTTGCCAGCCGCGAAGTAGCTCGAATCGCTCCTGAGAAGATCCGAATCCTTCATTGTCCGCGCCGCGCCACTCATCAGGAATGTTGGCTTCGAGCCACGCGCGCAACTGGCCACGGAATTGTTGTTCCGATTCCGTCAGATTCAAATTCATGTTGTTCCTCCCGAGAGCAGGATGGAGGAGAAAGGATACAGGAGAAAGGATTCAGGAGAAAGGATTCAGGATTCAGGAGAGAGGATGCAGGAGAAAGGATTCAGGAGAAAGGATTCAGGATTCAGGATTCAGGAGAGAGGATGCAGGAGAAAGGATTCAGGAGAAAGGATTCAGGATTCAGGAGTGAGGATACAGGAGAAAGGATTCAGGATTCAGGAGTGAGGATTCAGGAGAGAGGATTCAGGAGGAAGTAACCGAGACGCGCCGGTACAGGACGCCTGATTTGGTGAAGCCCCGATCCTTTCCTAACAATGCGAAGTTTCTTTCAGCCCAAACCCTGAGTCCTGAAATCCTCGTTAGATTGATCGGTCACTGCTGCTGACAACTGAACACTGAATCCGCACTATTTCAACCCCTGAATCCTAGATCCTGAATCCTGAATCCTAAATCCTAGATCCCGAATCCTGAATCCTGAATCCTAGATCCCAAATCCCGAATCCTGAATCCTGAATCCTAGGTCAGACCTCCTGATGTCGAGGAATTTGAGATGAGCCCTTCCTGATCAAAGTGCCGACGAATGGGCGACGGTATCAGGAATTGTGTTGCTTCCTTACTGTCTAAATGGCGGCAAATAATAGGGTTGTGGATGTAACCTTGAGAATCGTTCCTGATACCACTCAGGCAGGCCGAAACTGGGCTCAGGTCATTTTCCTCGGAGCCCTTCTAAGTCTTTGGAATCTCTGGATGAGATCAGGAGTTCTGTAGGTCCTGAATCCTGAATCCTGAATCCTGAATCCTAGATCCCGAATCCCGAATCCTGAATCCTAGATCCCGAATCCCGAATCCTGAATCCTAGGTCCTGAATCCTGAATCCTAGATCCCGAATCCCGAATCCTGAATCCTAGGTCCTGAATCCTGAATCCCGAATCCTGAATCCTGAATCCTAGGTCCTGAATCCTAGATCCCAAATCCCGAATCCCGAATCCTGAATCCCGAATCCTAGGTCCTGAATCCTAGATCCCGAATCCCGAATCCTGAATCCTGAATCCTGAATCCTGAATCCTGAATCCTAGATCCCGAATCCTGAATCCTAAATCCTCTCACACCGTCATTACTTCCTTTTCTTTGTGCTCGGACAGTTCGTTGATCTTGGCGATATGTTGATCGGTGAGCTTCTGAATTTGATCGAGTCCCTCTTTCTCCGCGTCCTCGGAAACCTTTTTCTCCTTCAGGAGCTTCTTTATGTCGTCATTGGAGTCGCGCCGCACGTTGCGCACGGCGGTTCGATGCTCTTCGGCGATATCGTGTACGATTTTCGCCATTTGCTTGCGGCGTTCTTCGGTCAGCGGAGGAACCGGGACGCGTATGAGCTTCCCGTCGTTAGAGGGATTGAGACCGAGATCCGAAGCCCTTATGGCCTTTTCTATGCCCTGCAGGGCGGTTGGGTCGAACGGCTGGACGGTCAGCATGGTTGGTTCCGGCGCGTGTATAGTGGCGACTTGATTCAGCGGCATTTCGGTTCCGTAATACTCGACCGTCACGCTGTCAAGGATGCTTACCGACGCCCGTCCGGTACGGACCGTAGTCAGTTTTTTTCGGGCGTCCTCAACAGCGCCGTCCATTCGTCTGCGCGCATCGTTGACGGCGTCTTTGATCTCCATGAGCACCTCCGGCCTTTTTCATTTAGAAGTTCGCGTCCCGAGATTATATTGAACGATTGGCCGGCGATTCAACATCATCGCCGGTTGCTGAGAGGGGCGGCTATGCTCCGCCTTTTTTCGTTTCCGTTGCGGCAGGCGGTTGATCGGCGCTCACGATTGTGCCGATTCTCTCCCCGGTTATCACCCGCACAATGTTTCCCGGCGTATTAATGCTGAAGACGTGAATCGGGACCCCGCGCTCTCGGCAGAGGCTGATGGCCGACGTATCCATTACTTTGAGGTCTCGCTGTATCACGTCCAGATAAGTGATATGCGAGAACATCGTCGCGGTTGCGTCCTTATTCGGATCGGCTGTATATACGCCTTCGACCTTCGTTGCTTTCAGGATCGCGTCCGCCCTGATTTCAAGCGCCCGGAGCGCGGATGCCGAATCGGTAGTGAAATAGGGGTTTCCCGTTCCCGCCGCGAAGATCACTAGGCGGCCTTTCTCGAGGTGCCTGACCGCGCGTCTGCGTATGAAGGGCTCCGCCACTTGTTGCATGTCAATGGCCGACATCACGCGCGTGAATACGCCTTGCTTTTCCAGGGCGTCCTGCAGCGCGACCGCGTTCATCACGGTCGCCAGCATTCCCATGTAATCCGCCGACGCGCGATCCATGCCTTTCGCGGAGAGCGCTACGCCCCGAAAGATGTTTCCGCCTCCGACAACGATTGCCAACTCGACGCCCAGCGAGCGCACCTCTTTTGCTTCAACGGCGATTCGAGTGATCGTTTCCGGGTCGACGCCGTATCCCTGGTCGCCCATCAATGCTTCGCCAGAGAGCTTGAGAAGCACTCGCTTGTAGATAGCCTTCGGAGTAGCTGACATTATGTATCGATCGCTCCAAACGGTCTGTTTAGCGAGATTGGAAGTCAACCGCAAAAAAGCCTCTCGAAGCGAGAGGCTTTTTGATTTTCACTCGGAGCCGCCGAGCAGATCTCTGACATCGGCGCCGATATCGGACGCTCTCTTCTCGATGCCTTCTCCCATCTTGTAGCGCGTGAATCGCCGAACCCTAATGTTCTCCCCTGTCTTCTGAATCATCTGGCTGATCAAGTTCGCTATGGTGATATTCTGGTCCTTTACGAACGGCTGTTCGAGCAGACATGCCTCTTGATAGAACTTAGCGAGCCTGCCTTCTATTATCTTCTGCAAAACGGATTCGGGTTTGCCCTGGTTCTTCGGGTCCGACCGAGCTTGTTCGAGCGCGATCTCGCGCTCCTTTTCCGAAACTTCCCGGGGAATGTCTTCCTTGCCGATGAAGCGCGGCTCGGCGGCGGTTACATGCATCGCCAAGTCGTGGACAAAGCTCCGAAAATCCGCTCCGCGCGCGACGAAATCGGTTTCGCAGTTGACTTCGATCAGCACGCCTATCTTTCCGCCGGCGTGTATATAGGCGTCCACAATACCTTCCGCGGCGACCCGGCCCGCCTTCTTGGTGGCCGCGGCCAATCCTCGCTTCCTCAGCAACTCGATCGCCTTCTCTTCATCGCCGCCCGCTTCTATTAACGCGTTTTTGCAATCGACCATGCCGACGCCAGTCTTCTCTCTAAGAGATTTTATCGCTTGTGGGTTCACCTTATCAGCCATTACTAAACCGCTTCCCCCTACGTAATATTGTTGAACACTGCCGTACATTGAAGAAGCGCGGCGTTTTCCAGCTTGCCGCGCTTCGTATTCCGGCGCCTATCGGAACGCGAGTCGCGTCCGGCTACTCAACAGTCTCGCTCTTCTCACCGCCTTCGGAGCCTCGCGAAGGAGCTTCCGTTCCGCTGGCTTCAACCGAAGCGGCTTGAGCGCTCGCGGCCGCAGCCTCGCTCTGACTTGAATCAACGGCCTTTGGTTGATCCGGGACGGCAACAACCTCCGGAATGGGAGGAGCGCCCGGAGGAACGTAGGTGGTTCGGCGAGGCCGGTTGCCTCGTTGACGAGAGCCGCGCCCCGCGCCTTGAGGTCTCCGGTCGCGGGAGTCTTCCGCTCCCGCCACTGCCGCGGCGGCTTCGGATCCCTCCGAGGCCTCGCCCATTTCGTCGCTCCCTTCCTTGACTACTTGATTGCCTTCGATTATTGCGTCGGCCATCTTCTGCGCGAACAATCTGACCGCCCTCAAGGCGTCGTCGTTGCCGGGCACGATGAAGTCAATGCCCTCAGGATTGCAGTTGGTGTCAACGATGGCCACGACCGGAATACCGAGTTTGTTCGCCTCGTGAACGGCTATTTCCTCTTTGTTCGAGTCGATGACGAAAATGACGTCCGGAAGACGAGTCATATCGCGAATGCCAGCAAGGTTCTTCTCGAGCGCGTCATGCTCCCGCTCCAGTTTCAGCCTTTCCTTCTTGGTCAACTGATCGAAGCGCCCGTCGTTGCGCATGGTCTCAATGTCTTTCATGCGCTGAATCGACTTCTGAACCGTGTGAAAGTTGGTAAGCAATCCCCCGAGCCATCGGTTGTTGACGTAATACTGGGTGCAGCGCTTCGCTTCCTCTTCGACCGCGTCCTGGGCTTGCCGCTTCGTGCCCACGAACAAGAAGCTCCGTCCATCCATCGCTTGCTGTTGGACGAACTTGACGGCCTCTTTGAAAAGGCGCTGGGTTTTTTGAAGGTCAATAATGTAGATGCCGTTTCGCTCGCCGAAAATGTACTCCTTCATTTTCGGATTCCACCGCCTGACTTGGTGTCCAAAATGGACGCCAGCCTCAAGCAGCTCTTTCATCGTTACTGTAACCAATCGCTCCTCCTTGAAAACTGAACTGGTTTATGTACTCACCGGTCCGCGTCCCAAGAGAGACTCAAGTCGAATCTCTCCGGCAAGATCGCCCGATTGGAACAACCAATTGCGGGGACCGGCAATGGAATCAAAGCGATTTTGGATTTTCGATTCTGGATTAAGGGAAGCCGCCTGAATGCTGAAACCCAATATCCACCGCCCAAAACCGTGCTACCGCTTAGAGAACTGGAAGCGTTTTCGCGCGCCCTTCTGCCCGTACTTCTTTCGTTCCTTCGCTCTGGGATCTCGCGTCACGAATCCCGCCTTTTTCAATCTTGGCCTATACTCGCCATTTATCTCGATGAGGGCTTTCGTGATGCCGTGCCTGACCGCGCCCGCCTGGCCGGCGATCCCGCCTCCATCGACGTTGATCGTAATGTCATACTTGCCGGCTGCGTCAGTGAGTTGAAGAGGCTGGCGAATCACCATTCGGTGCGTTTCGTTCGGAAAATAATCTTCGAACTTCCTCTTGTTGACAACGATTTCGCCGGTCCCCGGTCTCATGAAAACACGCGCAGTCGCGCTCTTTCGGCGGCCGGTCCCGTAGTTGGTAATCGTCTCTGGCACTTAATTGTTCTCCTTCATCAACTCGAACTGAACTTCAAACCCGCGAGTCACTATCCTAAAAAGTAAGCGGCTCGGGCTGCTGTGCTTTGTGCGGATGATCCGAGCCGCTGTACACCTTGAGCTTTTTGCCCATATGCCGTCCCATCTTGGTCTTAGGCAACATACCGCGAACGGCCGATTCTATGATCCGTTCCGGGTGTTGTTGGAGTTGCTTCTGCGCGCTGATCTCCTTAAGCCCTCCGGGATAACCGGTATGACGACGATAAACTTTGTCTTGCCACTTCGTGCCGGTGAGAACGACCTTCTCGGCGTTAACTACAACAACATGGTCTCCGACATCTATATAAGGTGTGTAGCTGGGCTTGCTCTTTCCCATTAGAATCGTCGCAATCTGTGATGCGAGTCTTCCAACCGTCTTACCCTCGGCGTCAACCAGCCGCCACTTACGGTTCGCCTCCAGATTCTTACCGCTAGGTACAAACGTTCGCATGATATGAATCTCCAAATCCCCGTGTAAAGAAACGAACCGAAAGAATACGGAAAGCCCATCGGCATTGTCAAGTGACGGGAGTATCCGAAGTATCCGATCTTTTCAATTGGAGCGCCCCGATGCAAGGACGGCAAAAACCCGCCATGGAGCGTCCTCGATTGGTCTATCAAATACGGCGCCCGCATCATCTCAGGCTACGGCACACTTCTCGGGCTGCGCCACACTTCACGTATTTTCCGGTCGCAAGATCAATGCCAAGTAATCCGAGGCGCTTGGCTGTCGTCCTTACGCCGGTCCAGCACACACGGAGACTCGATTGATGGCTTGAAGGACGGGTTCTCTCGTTAGGAATCGGTTAGCATCTCCGATGGTCAGAGAGCTTACCGTTCAACCTCGCCAGCCGCGACAATAGGCATTGTCGGAGTGGTCGAGCCGCCGGCGGGTTCGATTGTGATAGCCGCCTGCTCGATCTTACCTATATGTTGGGGCACACTAACTACGGTAATCCCACGCCCCGCGTCATCGGCTTTCAATACGCCGGCGCTCACAGGCGTCGTCGCGACGCACCATAACTGGTAGACCTTGCCCTGTGGCGGCGCCGCCATCTCTAACGCCACCACCCACTGGTTAGTCTGGTGGTTCCAGTAAATCTTCGCGGGGGGCGCCGCCTCGGGCCGGTCTGCCCGACTCGCCAACTTTATTACACTCGAGCCCGGGCTCTCGAGGGCGCCGGCTATCAATTCGAGATCCCGAGCCTTGCGCGACTCCTCGTTCAAGTTCATTTTCAGCCGGCGAAGGTCCTCGTCGAATGCAGCCGTCAGCCTTTTCTGCTCGGCTAGCCCTGAGCCTACCCGCCACCATGCTGCGATGGACACAAGCGAGATTATGAAGAACGAAGCTGCGACGGCCCAGGCCAGGTAGCCGCGCGACGAACGCAACGGCGGCGCCGTTTCCATCGCCAGCGATGAGTGTTTGACGTTCGATGCATCGTTCGAGGAATCACGAGAACTCGCGAGGCCGCTCTCCTTTTCGATCCTCGATAGTAATTTATCTACGACGCCGGCAGGGGGGGGCGCCGAACCCGCGCCGAGAGCCAGATCTCCGACCACGGCCTGGAAGCCGCTCAACTCCTTCGAGCAGACTGCGCATCCTTCTCGCAGGTGAATCTTGAAGGCTCGTGCTTCGTGTTCGCTGAGCGCGCCCAATGCGTACAGAGCACATCTTTCTTGATGGTCTTCGATTACCATTTCCTGTCCCGTTGAGTCAGGCTCATCCTCGACTTTTACTTTCTCCCAGAGCTGGCCCCGGGATTCCAAGGCGAGGAGACTCCTCCTCTGCTCTTCGAGTTCGATCTCGGTTTTGCGCACCGATTCGTAACTCTCGGCCGCGACGATCAGCACCAGCGCCCCGCCAACCGTATGTACCTTTCCGTGCACGCTGCCGGCCAACGCGCAGTGATAGTCGCCAGGCCCGAACACCTCGTCTCCGAACCTAAAATCGCCCTCGATGACATAACACTCCTCGACGGCCGCATGAGAGTGAACCGGGGATCGCGCGCCTGGACTCAGTCTCACCAGAGTCGTCACGGACCCGCGCGCTCTATCACTGAACAAGTGCTTTTCAAAGATGCCTTCCGCGATTTGTCTCCAGTCGCCCTCGGACGAGCGAATTGAAACGAATTCGGGCCGCGGAGGTCCGATAGAGCGTGGCGCCAAATCCGAGATCCTATCGAGCAATCTCCGCTTCAATTCAGCGCGCGGCTGTTCGGCGGTTGCGTCAAACGCGAGCGCTGCTACTACACTCTCGAACGATTTCACCTCGGCGGCGCAAACTTCGCAGCCGCCAGCCATATGTTCTTCAAGTAGTCTCCCGTCATCCCCGGCGAGCGCTCCGAGCGCATAGAGGGCCGCTTGCTCTCTAACGCCGTCGTTGGCGTCGAAGTGTTTCACCGACCACCTCCGAGCGCCGGTCCCAGCGCATCCCTGAGCCGCATCATGCCGAGCCTCGTCCTTGTCTTGACGGTTCCAAGCGGCTGGCCGAGTCTGGCGGCGATTTCACTGTGACTCATCCCCGAGTAGTAGGCCAACTCGATCACCTCACGCTGCTCGGGAGCAAGCCCGGCCAAAGCCCGCCTGACCATAACCCGCCTTTCGGATATGAGCGAATCTTCTTCCGGATCGGCGCTCTGCGATCGAACGGCTTGAACGCTGTCCAAGGGGTCTTTCCGCTGTTGCTCCTGGCGAGTGGAGCGTAAGCGGTCGATCGCGCGGCTCCGGGCGATTGTCATTATCCACGCTAAAGGCGCGCCTCGTTTTCCGTCGTACTGCGAAGCCTGACGCCACACTTGAGTGAAGACGTCCAACAAGACCTCTTCGGCGGAAGGGGCCTCATTGAGGATCCGAAGCACGAGTCCATAAACCAGCCGCCCGGTCGAGTCGTAGAGCTTCGCGAGCGCCGTTTGATCACCTTGCGCCACCCTGCCGATCAAGGCGGCCCAATCGCTATCCCTCGCTGAGAACTCCATCGAGCCTTGAGGTGACACCACCCTTATTTTTCCCTCTCCGTTGTTCGTCTGTACGCAGCGGCTGACGGAA
>JAHFUG010000261.1:0-5572 GCA_023265195.1 Blastocatellia bacterium
TTGGGTATCGATCAGCTTGATCCATGCCGCGATCGCCGAATCAATTTTTCCTGCTCTCATCAAATCGCCGAGCGCCGGGGGGGTGAAATTGTAATCGGGAAAGTTCGCGAAAATCTCTTCGCGCAACGCAGCGGGCCGAAACGCGTCCTGATTCAACGAAGGCGCATCCAAACCGCTGATCATGAAGCCGCCGCGGGATGATTCGGCGGGATAAGTCATTGGCGCGTTCAAGAAACCCGACGTGAGTCCGCGCCGCGACAGCATCGCGCCAATAGTCTCGCCCGAACGGTCACCGCCGTTGAAGAATTGCTGCTTGCCGGTTGCGTAGTCTCGATCCGAGAAGACGAAAAGACCGTGGCGTCCCGGGTTCAGCCCCGTGAGTATCGACGTCCACGAAGCCGCGCTGTGCATGTTAGGAGTGGAGAGGAGCGCGGCGCTAACGCCCTCTTGTATTAACCGCGCGAGAGTTGGAAGATGACCCGCCTTCGTCCAGGGTTCGACAAGGTCCAGGGTGGCCGCGTCCAGGCCGATCACGAGTATCTTTGGAGTCTTCATTGTATTGGCGCCCTGAACACTGAGTATTAGTGGCGCTCGGCGCAAGTCGCCAGGCACCGCTACTCGATATAGCCCAAGGCTCGGAGCCGATCTCTCAATTGGGCTTCTTGACCAGCCGTGTAGACCTGCTCACCGGCCTCGCCGGACCGCTTGTAACAACTGCCTTGCCTTCGCGGCTCGGTCTTTTCAGCGAATGCTTCGAAGACCAGCCGCCCGTCCATATCAGCCGGCAGCGGACATCCAAGCGAGTGGAGCGCCGTAGGCCCGACATCGCGCAGATTCGGCTGAACCGTGCATCGCGCCCCAGCTTCGATCCCTTGGCCCCACGCTATAAAGATCCCGTCTTTCGAATGAGTGCCGGTGGTCGAGTCCGCGGGAACGATTGTCTCGCCGTAGCCGGCGCGTTCGTTGTACACGTAGTCATCGCGCCGCGGAATCATCACAAGGTCAGGCAGCCGGCTGGAGTAATGTCCGCTGAAGGCTTCGGCTCGAGACATTACTTGCTCGAAAACCATCAGGCCGTCTTCCTCGCAAAGCAGCTCTTCCATCGCGGCGCGGGCGCGGGAGACTACCGCGTCGAAATCCTTTTCGCCGACAATCCCTTCCGGCTCTCTGCCCGCGCGATTGACCCATATACCCTTGTCCTGCGCGAAGTACGCCTCCGTTCGTTTCCAGTCAATCTCATCGAGGAAGGCGGAGCCGTGATGAACTTTTCGATCGAGCGGATTGCCTGACGGCTCGGCTCCTCCTAACCGCCGGCCGATCTTCTCCCTGACGGATTTCAGCAATGCTCGTCCTCGCCTGGACGGCGTTGATTTGAACGCGAGCAACCCGGCCGCCGCTAACGCCTCGTTGACTCGCACTTCCATTCGTTCGGCGCAGAACCCATGATCGGAAACGATAAACACTCTGGCGGCGGCGGGAAGCTTTTCCACCAACCTGCCTACAGCCGCGTCAAGCCGCTGGTACATTTCGGGTATGAATTCGCGAAACTCGGCGGGTGTCTTTGGATTGTGACGAGGATGATTCGGATCCATATCCGCCCAATAATCATGCTGCGCGCGGTCGAGCACGGAGAACACTACCATCAAGAAGTCCCAGTCGCCCCGATCCATTAGAGCATGCGCCGCAAGCTCGTGCATATCGGTCGCGTTTCTGAAGTCATGCGCGCGCTTGTGCCGGTCGGGATCGCGGCCCGGTTCGATCACATAGGCTGGGATACCGGCCAGCATCTCTTCTTTAAAGGAAGCCGGATAGGTGAAGTCCGAATCCAGGCCCGGCGTGAGCATCCCCGTAATCATCAAGCCGTTGAGCGGTTCCGGTGGGTATGTAGTCGGCACGTTTATAACCAACGACCTTCCGCCTTGTTCGGAGAGATAGTCCCAGATCGGCCGGGTCATGATGTCGCGTCCGCTCATCGCTCGAACGGAGTAACTGTCAGGGTTCTTTATAAAGGGCGAGAAGACGCCGTGCATGCCTTCGCTGACGCCCGTCGTACAACTTGCCCATCCCGGAAAGCTGTTCGGAAGGATAGTAGAGCGCAACGGCGCGCTGGTTCCATCCCGCATGAGCCGGGATAACACCGGCAGCCGGCCAGCCTCCGCCAGCGGCGTAATTATGTCGAAAGTGGCCCCGTCCAATCCTATGATCACGGTTTTCATGAGAGTTCATTCATCCACAGATGACACAGATGACGCAGATTAGGAAAAAACATCAAAGAAAAAGCAAACATGAAAAAGAAGTCAAACCAACGGTCAGCATTCAGCGTTCAGCGTTCAGCGTTCAGCGTTCAGCATTCAGCGATCAGCGATCAGCGATCAGCGATCAGCATTCAGCGATCAGCATTCAGCATTCAGCATTCAGCATTCAGCATTCAGCATTCAGCATTCAGCATTCAGCATTCAGCATTCAGCATTCAGCATTCAGCCAACAATTTCAAATTACCCAATTCAATTATCCGAGATAGGGTTAAGACGAGATCAACCCACGGAGTGCAGACGATTTCCAAGCTACGCCATGAACCGCTCCCTTCCTTCCCCACGAATTCTTCTCTTCCTTCCCCATGAATTTTTCTCTTTCTTCCCCTATGAGTTTCTCTCTTTCTTCACCCTATGACTTTTTCTCTTTCTTCCTCATGAAGTTTTCTCTTTCTTTACCCCATGAATTTTTCTCTTTCTTACCCTATGAGTCTTTCTTTTTTTCATCTGTGTCATCTGCGTCATCTGTGGATTAATGATCTTCCATCCATGCCGGTGGGTTGGTCGAGGCCCATCGCCGCCAGGACAGTCGGAGCAATATCCGTTATGTGCGGTTTGCCGTCCCTGATTTCGCCCGCCGTGGTTGTAATGAAACACGTAGCGTCGTCTTGCGTGTGCATTCCCGTGAACACTTCGCGATCCATCAACTGAGTCTTGTTCACCGCGCCTTTGAGATCGTAGCCATAGATCGGCTGCACGCACAGATCCGGAGCGCTTTCCACGCACGCGCCGGAGAACAACTCGTCGCGATCGTAGATGCGCTGCGCCACGGAGGCGCCGTTGACGGCAATTTCCGACAGCCCTTGCTTGATCTCGGCTAGTATCTTCGCCGCATCGGCCTTGTCTACTATTCCGTCCGGAAATTTCCCTTTTACGTTCAAGTAGATTCGGCCGGGATCGAGCGCGAACGCCAGCGAGCCGGGCGCGATGTCCTCGACCGATTTCGCGTTGTCCTTTAGCCTCAAGAATCCGTGGTCGACCAGCCACGTATTCAAATAAACCTGCCGTTCGATCGTAGTGAAGCCGTGGTCGCTCATCAAGATCATGGTCTCGCCGGAGAGCCTCGATGCGATCTCGCCTATGAAACGATCGACCCTGCCGTAGAAATCCTTGAATGCCGAGTGATACTTGTGATGCTCGCCGCCCATTGCGTCCATGAAAAAATGCTGCAGCCGGTCGGTTTCGGTTATCACTCCGGCGAACAAGTCCCAATCCTGAGTATCGTAGAGCCACAGCAGAGTTTCGATCCGCCGTTCAAGCGTTTCGAGGATGTCGGCCATCAATGCATCGTGCGACTCTTGTACTTTTCGCGCATCGACGTCAATACGGTAGCCCCTTCGCGTCAACTCCGGAACAAGATCTCGAGGGTAGGTTGCTTTGTTCAGATCGACGGCTACGAACCCGGCGATCAGCGCGCCGTTCAGCGGTTGCGCCGGGTATGTTGATGGGACGTTGATCACGACCGACCGGCGGCCGGCTTTGCCAACGGCGGCCCAGAGGGTTTCGCTGCGAATGTGCTTTGAGTTTGGGAAATATATCTTGTAGCTGTTAGGTTGCAGATCCAGGAAGCCATAGATTCCGTGCCGTCCAGGGTTGGCCCCGGTCATGAAGGACGTCCACGCGACCGACGAAATGTCCGGAATTGACGTGTCCATTTGCAAAAGAACGCCGCGGCTCACCAGTTCGGCGAACCGCGGCATCGTTCCATCTTGAATGAACCTTCGAGCAAGCGTACAAGGCGTTCCGTCCAGTCCGATAACAACTGCGCGTTTCGCCCCGGGCTTGGTCTTGAACCTATCGAACAACCCCATATGTTTAATTAAGAGTTCCCCTACCAGGGGCGCCCATTTGCCACTGCGCCGTCTTGCTTCCGCCTAACTAACACCTGTCCTGCTTCCTGCTGGCCACTGACCACTGGCCACTGCTTCTCGCTAAACATAACCCAGCGCTTTAAGTCTCGCGCGCACTTCCTCCTCGTCTTCTTCCTCGTCGCCGGTCTGTTGGGCCAATTCGGCAAGCTCCAACTCGACAAGCTCCATCTCGACTAGCCTGGCAATGATTTGCATGGCGCTCGCGTCCGGAGATTCCGCCGCGCTATGGACAAGAACCTCGGGCGACCCCGGCGCTTCATAAGGGTCGTCGACTCCCGTGAAGTTCTTTATCTCGCCGGCCAGCGCCTTCTTGTAGAGTCCCTTGACGTCACGTTCGACAAGCACTTCAAGCGGACACTCGACGTAAGCCTCGACGAAAGGCGCGGAGGAGCCGCCGCGAACCTCGTCGCGAATCTCGCGATATGGCGATATGGCGGCGGCGATGGCGACGACTCCGTTGCGCGCGAGAAGATCGCAAACGAAACCTATGCGTCTGATGTTGGTGTCGCGGTCTTCTTTTGAAAAGCCAAGACCTTTTGAAAGATTGGTTCGAATGATATCGCCGTCGAGCACTTCAACCTTGTGCCCGCGTTGCTTGAGTTCCTTTTCGACCAGACGAGCGAGCGTGGTCTTGCCGGCTCCCGACAGACCAGTAAACCAGAGGGTGAATCCGTTCCGACTCATTTTTCTCTCCAAGTAATAAGGATACGTTGCCCTGAAGCAGTGTGCTCGTTTTACAAAACCAGAAACTATACACGATCAGTAATCATTCTCAAAGGCGCCTTGCCGACCGGTCGGCATAAGGCATTAATTGGCACTAATTTTGTCTAATTTTGATTAGGTAAGCACTGCATTGACACTTATAGACGTTGCTCATAGAATGGGTCTGCGTTTAATAAGACCCGAAGGATAAGGACAACTAAGATGGCCACTAGACCAATACAAGCCTGAATTCGAGGAGGCATCAAGAGACAGTCCTCTTCGATTTGAGCAATTAATCCCAGTCGTCAGCCGAACTGAGCGCTTCTTTTGCTTGTTCGAGATGCAAGTGGTAGAGCTTCCGTTTGTACGCGCTCGTAGAACCGTCGAATTCGCGAGCTACCCGGGTGAATAATTTCCAGGCTCTTCTTACTTTCTTCCGATCGCGATTAGCGATTCCGAAATTCAGCATCACAAGTCCCTGAGTATCCAAATAGTCGGTGTTCCGATCAAAATCAACGGCGGCTTTCGCGTAGCGCTTTGCATCGCGCTCACGATCGACCAGCACAAGGGTGGCTATCGTGTAGGCCACGAGGTTTTCCATCCCGGGCCGCAGTCCCTGAAGCCAGTCCTTCAGCTCCTTGTTCTTCTCCCAGCGGTAGGGATCTAGTTTTTCCAGCAGATGATCAG
>JAHFUG010000261.1:5672-10690 GCA_023265195.1 Blastocatellia bacterium
GATTCAAACCAGACTTTCCGTGCGACTCCCGATTCAGGAACACGTGGGTTTAGAGGGGTCAATCTTGACTCGATCACATACATCTTGAGCCTGTACAGGTCTAGATAACGACTCAGTGCGTTACCATTTGTGAGTGCGAGATCCAGAAGAGTTTTCGGCTGTAGGAACTGGTTTTTTCCAGCATCTACTACAGCGAAGTATTTGGTCTTTTCGTTTGTGACCCAAAACTCTAATGGCCCTGCTTTGTGCAGGCGTGATAATAATCTCTTTGTGGCCTTCTCGCCCTGAATCATCAGCAACGCAGCGACGAACAACAGCACTAAGCCGGCAATACCCAAGGCGCCATCGTGGAATTGGATCCCGCTCACCAGCGCAATGGACGAGGCGATAACTAATGCGCCCACGACCCACGAAAAGCTCCGGTCCGCCCCCAAAAAATACCTACGCAGCCTCCAAAGCAGGAAGAGGATCACGAGCGTCAGCCACGCGAATACTTGAAGCTCGGGCCGTTTGAACCAACTCAGGGAAGACACCCTCACTTCCGAGATTAGCTGCCCTGTCGTTCTTGACACAGCAGCAGCGCTACCGTCGGGCGCCGCCGCCGTTTCCTTCCAGGATGCGAGCGCTACCACGTTTAATTGACCTTCGTCCCGTAGCGTGAGCTTGCAACTGACCGCCTGCTCCTCTTTAGGACCCAGCGCAAAATCGGTCGGTTTGCACGCGAGGCTTCCCGGAATGATCTCAACGCTGCAGTTCTTTGCCTCCTTATCGCCGGTGTTAGCGACAATAGCGGTAATACTGATCGCTGCGCCCTGCTCCACAGTCGTGCGATCGACATAGCCCCTAATTGAAAGCCCATTTTCAGCGGCAGCCATGGTCGACGGGAACAAGGCGACCAGAAGCACCGGAACTAGAGTTCGAGCGTGCAGCCAGTTACTCACAGCAGGCGAAGTTTATTCGCCGCCAAAGCAATGGGTCAAGACGGACGGGTGGAGCGAGTTCTTGCCCCGGCGCCCTATCTATTCCGACAATCGCTGACGGCCTGCGCTGACCTCTTCGCGCACCAGTCAAACTCACGTGCGCAAACTGCATTTCTTAGCGGAGAGGCCGGCTGTACATTGATCGTTAGGTTCATGTTGTCCGTTGCAAGTCAGCACCGATAGATGTACTAATCGCATTCATGAACGAGCGCGCTGAGCCGGAGATGGACTCGAGCAAGTATCACTATGACTCCGCCGAAGCCGCGCACACCCACGCTTATTTGTTCCCGGCGGTCCTGGAGCTCTTGGATCGCGTTCCTTCTTCCGCGAGGGTCTTTGAGCTTGGTTGCGGCAACGGGAGCACCGCTCATGCGTTAGCCGATCTGGGTTATGACGTCACCGCGGTCGATACTTCCACCGAAGGCATACGCATCGCCCGTGAGCACTTCCCAAACTGCCGATTCGCTGTTGCATCAGCCTATGACGATCTCGCGGCTCAATACGGCGGGTTCCAAGCCGTTATCAGCTTGGAAGTCATCGAGCACGTCTTTTACCCACGCCGATTCGCCGCGACTGTAGCGGCGTTATTGAACCCTGACGGCCAGGCGATAATCAGCACGCCGTATCATGGCTACCTGAAGAATCTGGCTTTGTCAGTGGCGAATCGTTGGGATACTCACATGGATCCCTTGTGGGACTATGGACACATCAAGCTGTGGTCGCGCGAAACGCTGACGGCCCTGTTTGAAGAGGCCGGACTGACTGAAATAGACTTCCGAAGAGTGGGCCGCGTACCCGTGTTTGCGAAGAGCATGATTTCGAGTTTCCAGAAGAAAACGCTAATCACCGATTGAAATCTCGCGGCGGTCATTCACTGCTCACCCTCCATCGCCAAACGCCATTGATCGGAGCGCCAACGCCGGAATCGAGCGAGTCCCTGCCTCTTCCTTGAGTGGTGGCGTAATTGTGTGTTTCCGGCACGGGAAAGAAGAGTCTCTCGCAAAAACGCGGAGTGCGGCGCAAAGGCGGCGAAGCAGCTTTGCGAGAAAAAGAATAGCCGGATGCAATGAACCGCCCAAACGCCGCATCGACCCGCGGCCGGCTGAGCCGCAACAATAGGCCCGGCGGCGAAGCAAACTCGGAGAATCTCCTTTTTTCCGGCCGGCTTCTTTGCGGCCTTTGCGCTGATCTTTGCGTCTTTGCGAGAAACTCTTTTTCCCCGATGTTGGCCGCGGACGGAGCTTGTCCGAAGAACAATACTGCATGACCCCACTAGCCTTCCTTGACAAGGCGCGATGCTTAAAACTAGATTGCGCACAACCTTTTGACCAACGGCATAGGCTGAACGCGGCTTGGCGCTCGAAAGAGCGGTGATAGCAGGTCAATCGGGCGGTGCGAGAGGGACCGCGAGTCATAGTTGCGCGGCGCGATAGCCGCGCTGAACTGGATTTTGACCCGGGCCGTGAGGTCTAGAATCAGCAGTACGGAGGAGGAGGCTTCAATCGGATGGAGACAAAGCAAGCCGCAAGTTCCGGAGGGGGCAGATTCCGAGGGCTGTTCCGCGTAAAGCCGTTGGACGCGATTCTCCAAGACGCCGAGGAGCCTGAACACCAACTGAAACGCGCGCTCGGCCCGGTTCAACTCACGCTGTTCGGCATCGGCGCGATCATCGGAGCCGGAATATTCGCCACTATCGGGACCGCCGCGGCTGGGGACGCCAACAGGCCTGGCGCGGGGCCGGCCTTAATGCTGTCGTTCGTAATCACGGCGGTAGTCTGCGCGTTCACGGCGTTCTGCTATGCGGAATTCGCCTCGATGGTTCCCATATCCGGTTCCGCCTACACCTACTCCTACGCGACGCTTGGCGAGTTGATAGCCTGGGTCATAGGATGGGATTTGATAATCGAATACGCGGTGGGGAACATCGCGGTTGCGATCAGTTGGGCGAATTACTTCAAGACGCTGTTAGCCGGGCAGATCAAGATTGGAGACCACGTTGTCTTCGGCGGCGTCAACGTGCCCGACTGGTTGTCGATGGACTACAGGACCGCGGCGAAGGTTCCCGGAGTCTACGAGAACGCGCCGCATATTTTCGGCGTCCCAATAATCTTCAACCTGCTGGCCGTGGGAATCGTCGCCGCGATCACCATAGTCTTGATCTGGGGCATTCGCGAAAGCGCGCGATTCAACGCGGTCATGGTGTGTATCAAGATCGTCGTGCTGACCTTTTTCGTGATAGTCGGCTTCACTTATGTCAAGCCGGCGAACTACACGCCTTTCAATCCCAACGGGTTTGCGGGAATCAGCGCGGCGGCCGCGATCGTCTTCTTCGCTTATATCGGGTTTGACGCCGTTTCGACGGTCGCCGAAGAGACAAAGAACCCGAAGCGAAACCTGCCGATCGGGATCATCGCTTCATTGATCATATGCACGATTTTCTACGCGGTCGTGGCGGCGGTGTTCACCGGCCTCATCTCCTATCCCGAGCTCAAGGCCAAGCTGGCGACGGAGCAGGCCGAGCCATTGACGATGGCGCTTCAACACGCCGGACAGGTCTTCAACAAGGATTTAGGTTGGGCGATTGGAATCGTAGCCTTCGGGTCGGTCATAGCTCACACCGCGGTGTTGCTGGTCTTTCAGCTTGGTCAGCCACGCATCTTCTTTTCAATGGCTCGAGATGGGCTCCTGCCGCCTCTCTTTTACAAGGTGCATCCAAAATTCCGCACGCCTCACGTTTCGACGATCATAACCGGCGTTTTCGTAGCGGTGTTCGCCGCCTTCGCCAGCATCGACGAGATGGTCGATCTGACCAACATAGGCACCCTCTTTGCCTTCATACTGGTTTGCGCGGGCATCATAGTTCTGCGGGTCAAGGAACCCGACAGGCCCCGGCCCTTCCGCGTGCCGGGTGGCATGGTCATTCCGATCCTCGGCATCGTCTCGTGTCTTTATCTGATCTACTATCTTCCGCCGACGTCGTGGCTTCGATTCGCGGCGTGGCTCAATTTTGGATTCGTCATTTACGTCGGCTACGGCGCGGTGAACAGCCGCCTCACCGGCCGCCGGCACAGCGATAAGCCAACCCAACACGACGCGCACACCGCGCAAACCGGAGCGGTTCTGGCCGTGATAGGAGCGGCCTTGCTCATTTTCATGCGGGGCCTTGATGTCTCGATCGAAGCGTTGAAGACCCAGCCGGACGCCGGTTTCGCGGGAGCGCTCAAAGCCCTGACGCGGACGGCTCCCTGGCTCGAGGTCTCCTGGTTTCTGATCGTCCCGCTCGCCTTGAACGCATTCGTGCTTTGTCCCATCGTGATCAAGCGGGCGATGGGAGCCAGAAGAGCCGCCGGAGCCACGGATCAAGCCGCCACGGCCGCTTCGAGCCTGACCATCGCGGCGACTCTTGGCGTTGCAACCGTCGCCTATCTGTTCGTTGTGTTGCTGCACAATCTGTAGAACTCTGATAGCGCGCCAGGACAAAACTGATGGCGGACGGCGCCGCCGCGGTTGCGGACAAACCGGCCGGATTTATCAGGGTACTCGGCTTGCTCGATTCGACGATGATCGTAGCCGGGTCGATGATCGGAAAAACGCCGTCTTTCGCGGCGCGCCCGTGGCGCGTGAACACCCGGGTTGTTGAGAGGCCGTCGTTGGTGAAGGCCGTTTGTGACCCTTGTCCGGTAGCGGGTGCTTAACGGTTTTGGGGACGCGTGCGCGGAAAGATGCTTGGACAAGTCAGAAGTAAGGAAGGCATGACGAGGCATGGATATCGGGACGGATCTTTGGGCTCGTCTCATTCTCACCCGGCGTTAGCAGCGTCCGCGGTTTGGCCACTTCTTCCGCCCCTCCGTAGGAGGGTCATGTTTATAGTACGTGTGGTCGGACGCGCCGCCCTCCGTAGGAGGGCCATATGTTCTCTGAAATGGAGTCAGCCTTTTTGTTCGCTTGAAGCACAGATGGACATGGCCCTCCTAACGGAGGGCGGATGTTGCGGCCGATCCTTGCTATAAACATTGCCCTCCTAACGGAGGGCGCGGG
>JAHFUG010000262.1 GCA_023265195.1 Blastocatellia bacterium
TCAATTCCCTCTCGGCAGTATGTTCCGCAATCATCAATCATCAATCATCAATCATCAATTCCCTCTCGGCAGTATGTTCCGCAATCATCAATCATCAATCATCAATCATCAATTCCCTCTCGGCAGTATGTTCCGCAATCATCAATCATCAATCATCAATCATCAATTCCCTCTCGGCAGTATGTTCCGCAATCATCAATCATCAATCATCAATCATCAATTCCCTCTTAATTCTCTATTCATCTTCGCGGGATATAATTCAGCGCCGAGGAACGGTCTCCGACAATCTCGCGTCAAAAACATCCCATCGAATAGGAGGAACAAGATAGTGAATATTTTTAGAAACCGGCGGTCAATCACAGCCGCTATCGGCGTTATGCCTATGCTATTCGCCAGCTATGGTCTTGCTTCGGAAAAGTCCGTCAAGATGAAGGATCTTCCAAAAGCAGTTCAAAAGACAGTGCAGGAGCAAACAAGCGGAGCAAAACTGCTCGGCTTGTCAAAGGAGACTGAGAAGGGCAAGACCTTCTATGAAGCCGAGACGACCGTCAACGGCCACACCCGGGATGTGCTTATTGATTCAAAAGGAGTGGTTGTCGAAGTCGAAGAAGAAATTGCAATAGACTCGGTTCCGGCCGCCGTGAAAACCGAGATTCAAAGTCACTCGGGCCAGGTTCTGAAGGTAGAAACAGTAACCAAAGGCGGAACGCTCGAGTTCTATGAGGCGCGGATCAGGAAGAATGGCAAGAACTCGGAAATCCAGGTGAGTCCAGAAGGAAAACTGATCACGAAGAAAAAGTGACTCGGAGGTCGCCACGCGATTTGCTGCTCGTGTGGGACCTATCGTTACTCGGCTAATGAGGGAGTCAAACTCAATCCAAGGGAAGCCGATTGTCGGCGAGCACGCCACCCTCTTTACAATCCACATGGAACGCGATAAGTTGGCGCTCTGGAGGCAGCTATTCAAGAGCGGATCGCTACGATGGAATTCGTCGGCAGGTTGCGACTGTTCGGCGGAGTTCGTTGATTCCCAGCCCTAACTAAATTGCCAAGGACGGTAATGGGAGTCTTATCCAAAGCGCTTGAGCAGGCAACAAAACGCGCGACAGCATCATACGGTTATTCGCAACAAAATGAGAGGTACGTCAATGCGCTACGTAATGAAACAGAGATTGTTCTCCTGGGGCGATGACTTCTTCATCAAAGATGAAGACGGAAGCGACGTGTTCTTTGTTGATGGAAAGGCCTTTAGTTTTGGCGATCAACTTTCCTTTCAAGACCTGAGAGGTAATGAACTGGCCTTCATTAAGCAAAAGGTGCTCTCTTGGGGACCAACCTATGAGATTTACAAGAGCGATCAACTCTACGCATTAGTCAAAAAGGAGCTTTTTACCTTTTTCAAATGCAAATTCACCGTTGATGTGCCGGGGCCTGATGATCTGGAAGCAGAGGGAGACTTTCTCGACCACGAGTACGCGTTCAGTCGCGATGGGAACACTGTTGCTGCGGTATCAAAAGAATGGTTCTCGTGGTCAGACACCTACGGAGTGGATATAGCAACGCAGGAGGACGACGTGCTCATTCTCGCAAGCACCGTGGTCATTGATATGGCTTGTCATGCTGACAAGAAGTGAGCCGCCCAGACGTTGTGTTCACCACTGCCGAGGAGGAGGTCAACAGCAAGCCGTGTCTTACGCTCGTCGCTCGAGTTGGCCATTCTTGGTTGCTCTTTGGCGAGAAGCAATTGGTTAGTCTGGGTGAGTCCGCCAAACATCAAAAACTCTCAGGTCGGAAGGGCGGTTCACCCCCGCTCCTCTTCTTGCCGCCAGTTGAGTGAATCGTAAGCGGAGGAGCGGGGGTGAACCGCCCTTCCCGACTCGAGAGTTGATGACATTTACCCTAAAACCGTATCTTGGGCTGTAGTGAGTTGGGGATGCAGAGCTGGGGTAACCCCCTCATACCGGAATGTGAATTAAGCTGAGATTGAACATTGGAATTGGGTCGTGGCCTTCCCGAAATGGCCAACCTCCAACTACGCGCTTGCGCCCTTCCGCGTTCGTCGAACTCGCGCTGGCAGCCAGCGAGCGTTACATCTCGAATCGCCTCACAGCGAGACTCAATTAATCGTGAAGACAAACATATCCGAAGCCTGTCCGTTCGGATTGACGACCCGGAATTGATGTTGACCCGTACCAAGCTCGACCGGCTTGCCGACGATCGACTCGCCGTCGTTGCTCTTGATTCTTGCCGGAGCGCCGTCCACGAATAGCACCGCCGCCGCGTCGAAGTTAGCCCCGCGGATTATCAGCTTGAAGGCGCCCGCCTTGTACTTAACGCTGTCGATCCTCGGAATCGTCGCCGGATCGACGACGAGTATTTGAAGCGCCTTGGCCGCGGCAACTGACGCAGCGTCCGTCACTCTGATAGTGAAGCTGAATGTACCGGCAAGCGAGGCGTTGCCTGAAACAACACCCGTTGCGGCATTCAAGCTCAGTCCATTCGGCAAGGCGCCGCCCGCGACCGACCATGTATAAGGAAGAGTTCCTCCGGAGGCCGTTACTTGCTGATTGTATGACGAGCCTCTCACCACCGGCGGCAGCGAAGCCGTCACGACTTGAAGCGGAGCGGGACTAACCACCATGGAAAAGGCTTTCTGAGCCGTTTGCTGGGCGGTGTCCGCAACCTGCACGGTGAAGTTGTAACCGCCTACGCCCGTGCTCGTACCCGAGATCACGCCGCTGCCGCTCAGGCTCATACCCGTCGGCAAGCTTCCAAGCGCAAGCGACCAAGCATATCCAGGCGCGCCTCCGGTAGCCGCCAACTGGAACGTGAACAGCGAACCGCTCGTCGCATTCGGAATTGCGGCCGTTGTTATCGACAACGGAGGAACGTTCACGGTCAGAGACAGCAGCTTCTGCGCAGCCGCCTGAGCAGAGTCGGTGACCTGAACGGTGAAGCTGAAGCCGCCATTCACGGTGGGCGTTCCGCTGATCATCCCGCTCGAGCTGAGCGACAATCCCGAAGGCAGCGGGCCCGGCGAACTGGTCACGATCCAATTGTAAGATCCGGTTCCGCCCGTGGCGGCCAACTGCTGATTGTATGCGGAGCCTCTCGTTGCGGCGCCCAATGCCGCCGTCGTTATCTGCAGAGTGGACGTGGCCGGGTTGATCGTGATCGAAAGCTGCCGCTGAGCCGTGTTTGACTGGTTGTCGCGCACTTGAACGGTGAACGTCGCCGTGGCCGCCGCCGTAGGCGTTCCGGATAACACGCCGGTGCTCGCGTTCAGGCTTATATTGGCGGGAAGCGAGCCGCCGACAATCGACCACGCATAAGGCGTCGAGCCGCCGGTCGCGGCCAACTGCGCGCCGTAAGCCGTGTTCACCGTGCCCGATGGAAGCGACGTCGTTGATATCGAGAGTTGGCTCGACGAGCCTACCGCGACGGCTACGTTGGTAGAGAGATCGCCGAAGAACTGGCCGGCCCCGCCTCCTCCATCCTTCACCATCTGAAACTGAAAGTTGTACGTTCCCGGCGTTGAAGGCGCGAACGCGGTGAACGTGATAATCAGCGGCTGGCCAGGGCCGATGCTTGCGCCTCCCGGCAAAACAACCCGGTTCCCGCCCCAGACAATGTTGTTGGTTGGATTCTGGGATCCAATTCTTATCTGAGACGCTTCGCTCCAAGTGGCCGTACCCGTGTTGTTGAAGGTCATCGTCACGTTGAACGACTGCCCTGGAGTCAAGGTCGACGGCACGGTCTGAGAGACGAACTGCGCATTCAACGCCTGTCCACCGCCTCCCGAACCTGTAATCGAAATGGACAGCGCCCGTTGGCCTGTTTGCGATCGAGAGTCGGAAACCTGAACGGTGAGATTGTAAACGCCGCTCGTTGACGGAACGCCGCTGATCGTGGACCCCGCGAGGTTAAGGCCAGGCGGCAACGAACCGCTTGCGATCGTCCACGTGTAAGGCGCTGTGCCTCCCGTTGCGCTGAGCGAAGCCGTGTAAGATTGACCGACCGTTCCTCCGGGCAATGTGGAAGTTGAAACCGACGGCGCTCCACCACCGCCGCCGCCCGGATAAATAAACGTGATTCCGTTTATGTCATCCTGGCGGAGCGACGCCGCGCGGCCGTCGAAGTGAGCGATATAGTACATCGTCGCCGCGAGATCGCTCGCCGAAGCCGATCCTCCGAACGTGGGATCCCACGAATGGTGCAATCCAAGAGCATGACCCATTTCGTGAGTAGCGATCTCTTGAACCTGCGCGTGGTTTCCGAAATAGCAGGCTGCGTACGGGTTGAACGACATATGACCCAGCACCGCCTGATAGAAGCTCGTGCCGTTCACTACCTTCGTCGTCGAAGAACCCTGAATGATCCCGGCCTTCGCCAGAATTCCAGAACAACCGGACTCCGGCGAAAACCAGTTGTCGCAGTTATTGAAGACGATCGTGTTCTGACTCCCGACGCAGTCCGAAGTAGAACCACCGTTGACTACTCGCAGAGAACATCCCGGCACGCTGGACCATGCGCTCATGGCCGCCGCTACGTCGGCGTCTACGCCCGCGGGCGCGCCGGCCGAGTTCACGAGAAAGGTCACGGGCTGGCCCGAGTCAGGTTCGAACCATCGCATTGGCGGGCTGAAGAGATGGAACTGTGGAAACACGCCGCCCCGGATTACTCTTCCGTCGAACTCGGCGGGCCGGTCGAGCAATGGAGTATAGCTGTAATACGTGTCTTCGAAGGCTCGCGACCGATCCTCGACGGCGCTGACTTTCTTGCGCACCATTTTGAGAAACGAGGTTAGTTCCATGCTTCGGGTGGCTACGGAAGCCGAGGGCTGCGGCAACACTTCGACATGCGCTCCCGCGGACTCTCTCACGGCGACGTCGCGGCCGGTGGCGGGATCTATCACGACTGAATACTTGCCCAGAAACATGTCGTGAACGCGAAGACCGCCGTCGTTCCACGTGTCGAGGAAAAGGATGACTCTCTCATCGGGCGTGAACTGGGGAGTGCCGAAGACGACCGTGGCTATCTCTCCGGCCTGGCCGCCCAACTCTTTGATCACAATCTCTCGCGACGCCAGCCGTCCCTTCAGGACCTCGCGCACCCGCAAAGTCGTGTAGGTGAAAACACAGCCGCGTTGTTCGTCAAAGGCGGCCACGACGGAAATCACCTTGGCGTGAACGATGACTCTCGATCCTATTATCAAATCGTCGTCGCTTGGAATGATTACGGTCGTCGCGAAACACTGGCTGACCATGCCGAACATGACGCCGAGTAACGCCAGAAACAGAACGACTGGCCTGGCGAATCGCCCGACTCTCGCTTGCCTGATAAGAGACCCGATAAAAGAAACGCGAAATCTTGTTCCCATCTTTGCCACCACGACCGGACTGTCTTACTTTCGGAGCCTCGATGATTCAGAGTCCACGGTTTCCATTGACCTTTACCAAGGAGGCCGGCTCCAAGCTGTGTACTCAAACCAAGAAACAATGCCTGCTCGATAAGGTAACAACGCGCGGCGTCTTCACCGATTCCTGTTTTCTTAAAGGGGCCTGAGCAATCCACACTTCCGGATTCGAATTGTCCTGCGACTCTCTGCGTTGCAACTATCGCTCCGAAGATTCCGTGAGGGCTTGTCTTCTATTAGCTGCATTATGTCTCTGCAGTCTTATCCAATCGTGGGCAAAGATGTTCGATACGGTGCTTTTAACTTCGGTGAGTTCGATTGAACCACGCGTAAGGGGCTTTGTCAATAATCTTGAATTTCTGGTAGTGTCCTAATCTTGTGTGGGTTCGGGGCTAGACCGCTTCCATGTGCTTTTCGACAAATCGCAAGTTCATGAGGAATCTTGATAAAGTGAAGTCATATCCATATAGTGCGGCATTGCAGGTAAAAGCACTCAATGGGCACTACCAGCAAATCGCAATTAGGGAATTGCAATCCGCCGCACAGCCTGCAGCGTTGCTAAAGCGCTGACCGGTAAACCTAATGAAAGTCCCGTATACTCAGCAGTTCTCTCCGGCGCAAACACCTCTACAGAAACTCCTACCCATTCTTCGCGAAAACACCGGCACGGGTAAAGCTGATAAGCTTAAAAAAGCTATAGCATCTGCTTTTTTCAAGAGCACAACCGATCCCGGCAAGATCGCCGCGAATACTCTAAGTTCCTTGCGTCACTACAGCATTATTGATGAAGCCGACACTCTCTTGGACTTCGGTAAGGAACTGGTTGCTTGCCAAGGCAACGAGGATGAAGCACACCGGCTTCTGGCCAAACGAATCCTATTCGACTTTGACGGCATTGCCCTCGTTGAGACCCTAAAGGAGATGACCGCTGGAGGGCTGAAAATCAAGCTAGCATCTCTGCCGACCGAGTTGCGCCAACGTGGATTCGACGATGTTAGCGAGAATTCAAGTGACCTTTCTGGCGTTCTAGGCTGGCTCCGCGCGGCAAACGTCTTAAAAGGGTACAAGGTTTCGCCGGCGGAATATCAGACTCTCGTAGGGGCTTCGGAGAATACTCTCGCAGCGACAAGGGGCCTGAATACCGAACAGATCGCTTTTCTAAAGGCAATGCTTGCTCTCAATGTGCAAGACTGGACGCCTTATAACGACATCGTCAAGCACGCGGAGGAACTGTATTCCGGTCAACTACATTTCAATTGGAAAGAGATAGTCGGCACTGTCCTTAGACCTCTGAAGATCGCGAAGCTTATTGAGATACGAAGAAAGGAAAAGGTCGATAAGCGAACTCCCGAAGGCCGCGGCGGGAAAGTCGCCGATGTGAAGCCAACCAACACTTTTGAAAAGGAGTTTGCGGAGCCACTACTCAATGCGCTCTATCGATCCGCCGGATTCGCCGAGATCAGAGCCATTCGGAGCAAGTCTCTTGATGAGATAGTGGCAGAAATCAAACAAGACAAGGACACGCACAAAAGAGGCAAGGCGCTCGAGTTACTTGCTATTCGATTGTGTCAGATGCTTGACCTCGAATTTATGGGCTGGCGTGAAACCGACATTGAGATAGCAGGCGGCGGCGAGGTAGACGCGATGCTTCACTCGTCGCGCCTAATCTATTCGCGCTGGCAGGTACAGTGCAAAATCGGCAGGATTCATATGGAGGCTGTTGCTAAGGAAAAAGGCATGCAGGACATAACGCTGGCGAATGTGATCTTGATCGTCGGCACGGGAACAGTCACGAAAGGCGCATCTGAATTCCGCAAAAAGATTGTCAGCAGCACCAATTTGAACATTATTTTTATCGATGGCCATTCGCTGGGCAGAATTCTAAAAAACCCGGCGGCTCTTATTGAACTCTTTCGGCAGCAAGCACGAGATGCGCTGAGTCTCAAGCCGACCTCGTCAAGCATCGGTCTGAAGGGAACGCCTCCGACAGAGAAAGGCGGATCGAGCATGCCATCAACCCCCGGCGGCGCGACCGAACCGGCAGGCACGGGCTCGGGTCTTGCGCCTGCCTTCACAACTGAGCAAGGCCGATTGTTTTGTGGCAACGCTCTCGACGTGCTGCCGGATTTGATACGACAGGGTTTTCGAGCGAAGTTGATCATGACGTCACCGCCGTTTGCGTTAGTAAGAAAGAAGGCATACAGCAACGAGGATGCTGATGACTATGTCCGGTGGTTTGAGGATTTTATTCCGTTGTTCAAGCAAGTCCTGGAACCAAAGGGTAGTCTGGTTATCGACATCGGGGGCGCTTGGATCAAGGGCCTGCCGGTAAAATCGATTTATCAGTTCAAACTACTTGTCAGGCTCTGTGAGAGCGGGTTCTATCTGGCCCAGGACTTTTATCACTACAATCCCGCACGCCTGCCAACGCCGGCGGAATGGGTCACGATTCGACGGCTGCGGGTTAAAGATGCAATGAACAATGTCTGGTGGCTTACGCTTGATCCATTTGCCGATGCTGATAATCGGCGGGTGCCGGCGCCATACAGCGAGAGCATGAAGTCTCTGCTAAAGAACGGCTATAAGGCCGGTCTCCGTCCGTCTGGACACAATATAAGCGAGAAGTTTCAACGGGACAATGGCGGGGCGATCCCTCCAAACTTACTTCAATTCTCGAATACCGATAGCCAGAGTTACTATCTGCGCCGATGCAAGGAAGAGAATGTCACGTCCCATCCAGCACGGTTTCCACAACAGCTGCCCGAGTTCTTTATCAGGTTTCTCACCGTTCCTGGAGACGTGATCCTAGATCCATTTGCTGGATCAAATGTAACCGGCGCAGTTGCCGAGAGATTAAAGCGGCAATGGATAAGCATAGAACTTAACCCCGATTATGCTGAGGCATCTAAGTTCCGATTCGAGCCGGGAGCTTTCTCGCCGGCGCAACTTGAAGAGAAAGCGGATGCGTCCATAACAGAAACTCCATCGTTGTTCCCAGTCAATCGAGCCGAAGCGACACCGCAATAGCTAAGCCGCCCACACAACTTTAAGACACTACCGAATTTCTGGTAGTGGTTCGGATTTAGTCTCGAGTGGACTCGCGCCCAGCCTTCCGGAATAACCGCGGATCAACGGCGCCTGCCGCTCGCGGATCCGCGCGGATCGGCGTTACGAAGTCCGCGGAAATCAGCGGTTTCTTCCATCGTCATTTCGCTCGGTTCAAACTGAAGCCATACCGAATCTCACGCCTAATATCTTCATTGACTCCGGCCCGATGAATCCTTTAGTTTCTATCACCCATTCGGACTTCGCAGCTTCAATTCGAGGAATTCAAACTTATGAGAGCCAAATTCGCCGTCGTGGTCATTGCTTGCGTAACGCTGGCCGCGCTGCTCGCCGTCTGCGAGAAGCTCGGCTTGTTCAGCATACCCGCATCCGCCCTGACCGCGAGCCGATGGCTTGCGATCGCGGCGCTGCTGGCGTTCGCCGCCATGCGCCGTTCGCTCACCACCTGGATACTGGTCAGCATGGTGCTCGGCGCGGAGATTGGGCACGACTGGCCAGGCGTCGCGGTGAATCTTAGAGTGCTGAGCCTGATCTTTCTTCGGATGATCAAGACCATAATCGGGCCCTTGCTCTTCGGGACCCTCGTCGTTGGAATAGCGGGGCATTCGAATCTCAAGCAAGTGGGTCGAATGGGAATAAAGGCGCTCGTCTATTTTGAACTCGTCACTACGATCGCGTTGTTCATCGGTCTGGCCGCGATCAACATCAGCCGAGCCGGAGTCGGAGTGCAGCTCCCATCCGGCACTCGCGGCGAACAGCTAAGCCCGGCGAAGCAGACCCCGGCCGAGATAATCCTTCACATCTTTCCGGAGAACATCGCCAAGTCGGTAGCCGAAGGAGAAGTTCTTCAAATAGTCGTCTTCAGCATCCTGTTCGGAATCGCTCTGGCTCTCTTGAAGGAGAACAAGCGAAAACCGATGCTCTCGTTCGCCGAGAGCTTGTCGGAGACCATGTTCAAGTTCACGAACGTGGTGATGCTGTTCGCGCCGGTCGGCGTCGGGGCGGCGATCGCGTACACGGTCGGCCATATGGGGTTGGGCATTCTGGTCAATCTGGCGCAGTTGCTTGCAACGCTTTACGCCGCGCTCATCACGTTTCTGCTGCTGGTTCTGTTTCCGGTCGCGCTGATAGCTCGCGTGCCGATCAGGAAGTTTGTCTCCGCGATCGCCGAGCCGGTCTCGATCGCGTTCGCGACCACCAGCTCCGAAGCAGCGTTGCCGCGCGCGATGGAACAGATGGAGCACCTCGGGGTTCCACGGCAGATAGTGGCGTTCGTAATGCCGACCGGCTACAGCTTCAACCTGGACGGGACCACTTTATACCTTTCGTTGGCGTCGGTGTTCGTCGCGCAAGCGGCGGGCGTTCAAATGAGCTTCGGTCAGCAGCTTCTCATGGTCTTTACTCTGATGCTGACGAGCAAAGGCGTCGCCGGCGTCCCGCGCGCGTCGCTCGTGATACTGCTGGGCACGGTGGCTTCATTCAACCTTCCTATCGAACCGGTGTTCATCATCCTCGGCATTGACGAGTTGATGGATATGGCGCGGACTTCGGTTAACGTGATTGGAAACTGTCTGGCTACTATAGTGATCGCCCGATGGGAAGGTGAGTTTGGGCAAGCGGCCCCGGTCGGCGTGTCGCAAGAAGCGCTGGCGGACTAATCGCTCCGCGCCTCTTCGTCTGATGGGAGTCTGAAGACATTCGCCCCTTGTGAAACCTCGCACACCTTGGAGTGCGGTGACTTGTCGCCGTTTTTCCGGCCCCGAGGCAGGCCCCCAGCATGGACAACCAAAGCGGTGACAAGTCAGGCACTGGAGTTTGGCCATTCTCATTCTCAACTCCGTAGGAGTGACCTGTCTGTAGTAACGAGCCCGCCCAAAATTTGAGGTCGCGGTTCCGTAGGAGCACGCCCTCCGGAGGAGGGCAATGTTTATAGCAGGAATCGGCAGTAGCATTCGCCCTCCGTTAGGAGGGCCATGTCCATCTGTATTTCAAGCGAACAATAATGGCTGCCTCCATCTTGAAGAACACATGACCCTCCTACCGAGGGCCTGGAGTTTGGCCATTTTCGGAGATAGCAAATTCAGATTCCATGCTCAATCTCAAAAAATCACAGGTCGGGAAGAGGGATTTATCCCCGCTCCTCGTTCATGGTTCACTCGAACGTGCCGCACGAAGAGGAGCGGGGATAGATCCCTCTTCCC
>JAHFUG010000035.1 GCA_023265195.1 Blastocatellia bacterium
AGCTGCTCGTTCATAGCTTGGAAACGTCGGGCATTCTGTATAGCCCGTGAGGCGTCACGAGCAAATTGCTTCATCGGCTCCACTTCATTTTCCGAGAGATCCCGATAGGATCGAAAGTTGAGAAACATCACGCCGACTCTTTGCTGATCATCTAGTAGCGGAAAGGCCGCAACGGACTTGATCCCTTCAAGACCCACGAATGTGCGATTCAGGCTCTTGTCTTCAGCGGCATTGGTGCGAATCAGCGGCTCCGTCAGGCTAATGACTTGGTAGGGAGCGGACTCCGGGCCAAGGGACAAGTAGATTCTGTCCGGCTCTCGAAGCTTACCTGCATGGAAAGGCTTAAGATCGAATTCACCATTGCTTGGGGCGTACAGGTAGATAATTGCCACGTCAGCCCCAATCACGCCCTGCTTGTTGATCGCGTCGTCTACAATCCTCTGTAAGATGCCCTGCAACTCATGCTGCTTCGTGAGGCCCTCGACGAAATCCAACATGCTCTCGGTTCGGTTGTGCACCCGCGCGTTTGTTATTGCGGACACCACCTGGCCCGCGAAAGCTACGCCAAAGTCGACATGCGTATCGGTGTATCGATCAGGGGTTTTGCTCTCCACCGTCAGCATCCCTAACACGTCGTCGCCTTGAACCAGCGGTACGCCAAGCCACGATCTGATATGGCCCGACAGGTACTCGTCTGCCTGTTTCCAGAAATGGGGGTACTCAGATTTGCACATATCAGGAACCAACAGGGGTAACTTTTGGTCAATGACCTTGCAGTTGGGAAACTTGAGGTCACCTTTCGGAAAAGCAAGTTGAAGGACCATCTTCGTATCGTTTTCGTTGAACCCCTCACAAGCAACAACTTTCAATTCGTCTTCAAGCAAGAGTTGAATCGAAGCAGAATCAAATGGGATCAACGTTTTCAGTTCCTCAAGTACCTTCTGCAAGACCTGATCGAGGTCAAGCGTCGAGCTTACTACCGTCGCCACCCTTCGAAGAGTTTCGCCCAGCCCCCAAAGGCGCGCGTTTTGTACGGCCGTAATAGCGTCATCGGCGAGTGCGCTCAGAATGGCTTCATCGGTTTCATCGAAGCCGCCGTAAAGGTCGACTTCGCCTGTTCTCCCCTTCTTATTCTCGGCCTTGAGCAGACCAATCAGCTCTTCTATCCCGCCGGATTTGCTCTTGAGCGGCACTGCCAAGAAGGACTGACATTCCTTTCCACCCAAATGAGCCTGCGGTCCGCGGCGCCTTATCGCCGGATGCCTAAACAGTTCCCTGCCATACTTGTTGAACACTTCGCCGACGGCGGCGACGTGACCCGTAAGTCCGGTCTTTCGTCCTGTCTTTACTTCCAGTTCAAGCCCGATCTGCGCCGTATGCGGAAGATGGGCGCACTCTGCCTCCAACGTGAGGAATCCCTTTTGACTGACGAGAAAGAGAGTGCAGACCTCGGCTTTGAGCAAATCCCGGCCATGCCTGACGATGAGGTCCAGCACCTTGCGGCGCTCCAACGTCGCCGTTATCGCGTGACCGACCTCTTTCAGGTTCCGCAAAACCTTAGTCTGTCCTTGTTCGATCTCCAATAGCAGAGCCTTTTCGATGGGAGCGGACGCGAACGCGGCAAGACTCTTAGCAGCCTCGATCTGGTCTTGCGTAAACGAGCCGCGTTCACCCTTGCTTGCATCCCAGAATACGCAAGAACCCAGGATTTCTTTTCCCGACATCAACGGGATTATCAGCGCGGACTGCAACGGCTCCTTAAGGACCAGCCGTCTTGTAACGTACCGCAGGATAGCTCCGTCGCTCTCAATACCTTTATTTAGGATTGCGAATCCTCTGGCAAGCAACTCTTCTCGCAGGCCAGGCGTGGCCAACAGATGGCACGTTTCTCCCATTCGCGTTTTCCAATCCGAGTCTTCGTTCAACGCACTGACGGCGTGCATCTGCACTAGCCGGCCGTCCCGAGTCCGGAGCATTATGTGAAAGAAACGGGACGGGCAGACCTCCATCATTTTTTTGCCGACAATCTCAAGCGCTTCTTCCAAACCCTGCGCTTCCGCGACGGTGTTGCTGAAGAACAGCAGCGATCCCAGATGATCTCTGCTCCGCTCCAGTTCCGCAAAGAGACGGGCGTTATCGAGTGCTATGGCAATCGTGGCTGCGACCCTGACGAGAAAGTGCTCGTGACGCTTGTCGAAGGCATTGACTTCGGTACTCTCAACATTAAGTACGCCGATTGTCTTGCCACCGATTCTTAGCGGCACGGCTATTTCCGAGCGACAGCCGTCAAGCCCCGGTAGATATCTCGAGTCCTCTAATACGTCCGGCACTATTAAAGGCTGGCCCGTAGCCGCAACATATCCGGTAATCCCACGGTCGCCCCCTATCTTGATGATGTTGTGACGTTGGATGGCTTCTATGTAGCCCGGTTCGGTCTCCGTAGCATATTCAGGCTTGAGCAATAAGCCGAAGTTCTCTGGTCCATAATTGAATTGTCTTTGAAGAATCTCGGAAATCTTCTCGAGTAGTCGGTTGTAATCCAGTATTGAAGTAACCGCCTCCGCAATTTGCCGGATTGACTCGAGGTCCCTTGCCAGCGCCGACCTCTCCTCCAGTATTCTCGTACCCTCGATGGCGGCGCCCACATGTCTACCGAGCCTGACCAGCCACTCCTCTTTCCATTCACCCAGTTCCGCGCCTTCATCCAGGTAATGAACAACCAAGCTGCCCAACAATTCGTCCTTCCGAGACCGAATAGGCACGCCAATCGTGGCCCAGAAATTGAACTCGTCGAGGCGCCTTACCCTGCCTTCCCATCGCCGGTAGTCCGGTTTCACAAAAGGGCGGCCTGTCTCCATCACCCTTCCGGCCACGCCTTCCGACGGGCCATTGCGCATTCCCTTAAAGCTATCTGGCAGCCCGTACAGCGCAAGCATTTCTATTTGACTCCCATCCGCGGTAGGCAAGTAGAGTCCGCCTCCCTGGCCGCCTAACAACTCCGTCGCCTTGTGTATGATCTCGGGAAGCAGATTATCCATATCCCGCGGCCCGGCTATTTCCAGCGCGACCTGGTCGAGCACGTCCAGTTGCCGTGCTTGCGTTTCAGCCTGCCTGTAGAGCCTGTCCTTTTCGATCGCGACCGCCGCCTGATCAGCCAAAAGCTTGAGCAGGCTCTTTTGATCTGATTTGAGGGCTATGTCTCCTCTACTGCCCATCGTGATCATGCCAAGCGGTTGTTTTTCCCTTCCACGGAGCGACAGAATGAAGAAAGACCTGAGATCCGGCCGGACGAGCGACTTCATGAGTTCCGGCCGTTTCGTCACATCCGGAACCTCTACCATTTCGCCGGCGAAAACTCTTGCGACTATGTCGTCCGGAACGTCCGCAACAGCACGCTGTACCTTTCGTCCCAATCCACGCTCGGCGACGAAATCGAGGATTTGCCGGTCGGGATCAAGGAGTCCTATGGTGCAAGTATCCAGGCCGATCAGCTCCTGGAGCCGGTCGACGATCAGGTCCAACGTCTGATTCAAGTCGAAGCCCGAAGACAGCGCATTGCTGACGCTGAGGACTCCCTGCAGCCAATCGTGCTTTTTTGCGGCCGACTGAAGATTTGCTTTGAGTCTTCTCAGTTCCGCTGCGTGTTGAATTAGAACGATGAGCTCCTCCCGATTCGCCGGCTTCAACACGTATCGGTACGCCCCTTCTCTCATAGCCCTGACGCCGTCAGCAGCATCGCCAAGCCCAGTGATGATAACCGTCTGTATGTCGGGGTAACTGGCGCGGATTGTATTCATGGTCTTTATGCCGTCCGGTCCGGGCCCGAGCTTCAGGTCCATCAAGATGAGGTCATAATTACCTTTGGCCTCCTGAACCTTTGCCACCGCATCGGCTCCGTCGCGGCCGGTCTCGACCTCGAGCCTATGGTGTTGGCGAAACCACTCGGCGAGCCATTCCCGAGCATCAGCCTGGTTGTCTACTATGAGGACACGAGCGGTATTCACTGCGGCTCCGCCTCCATCCAAGGTATGACCAGAGGCAATTCGACGAGAAACGTGACGCCGACGAGCATCGCGCTCTTCTCAACCTTAATACTCCCCGACATGGACTCGATCAGGCGTCGAGTCGTAAAAAGGCCGAGCCCGCTGCCGTCCGATCTGGTGGAAAAGCCAAGGTCGAATATTCGTTCGAGGTGATTACCGTGTATGCCCGGACCGGTATCGGTAAAGCGGACCTGAATGGGACGACGCACGTTTTCTTTTGCAAATCGACTATGAACGATCAAGCCGCCTTCGCCGTGTGCAAGCTGCATGTGCTGGATGGCGTTCAACGCCACGTTTACAAATGCCTGCTCCAACTGGACGGGAACGGCAAGAGTCGCAGGCATATCGGCTTCGAGTTCGGCGGTCATTCTCACGTTGTGCGATTCGGCGAACGGCCCCAATACGTCGATCGCATGCTGTATTACTTCGTTGACGTTGACCAGTTCGCGGCGTCCTTTGCTGATCAGCCCCATCGAAAGGCTCGTGATTCTCTTCATAGCGAGGCTGTTCCGTTCGAGATTGCGAATGCAGGCCCCCATCTCATCTCTAAGGCGATGGTCGATCGCCCTCGAAAGATCCGCTTCTATTATCTCTTGGTCCATCATCAGGGTTTCCGCGTCATTCAAGACGCTGCCAAGGCGATTGTTCAACTCGTGCATTGTAGAAGATCCGATCTGACCGGCAAAAACAAACGGTTGCACTTGCTCCATGATCTTCTCCGCTTCTTCTCTGGCCAGAATCGCGCCTATGAGCTTAGCCGTAACAGTCGCCTGTTTAACGTGAGCGTCAGAGAAATACGCCTTAGCCGGGTGAAAAAGGAACAGTGCATAGTCTACATTACCAAGTGTCTTGACGGGAACTCCCACACACGATGCGAAATCAAGCAGATCAAGGTACTGAAACTTCTCAGGGCTCGAGGAGACGTCTGATTCGACAAGCACCGTGCCCGATCTGATCACATTGTCCACCGGACCGGCATATAACGTGTATTTCGAAAAGTCGTAGTGCTTAAGAGTAGCCCCGCTCCTCGCCAACACTCGCACTTCACGAGTCGCCCTATCCTTCTGAAATAGAATGCAGGCACAAGCCCCGGTCTCCTGTTCAAGCTCCTTCACCTCCTTGCGGACCGACCCAAGAAGCCGGTTGTATGTTACCTCCGCTACCTGTCCTTGAATTGAATCTTCGATTTCGTGGCCCGCGGCTTCATCTGCCTGAGCGGTCTCCAAGTAGTGTTTCCCTTCCGAGACGCACGTCATAACTCGATGGAGCGAGCTCAACTCAACCGGCTTCAACAGGACGCCAAGAACCCCCGCCGCGTGCGCCGTGGCCGTAATCTCTTTGAAGTCGGGCCGGAAGTTAGCCGCCGTCACCATGATAATTGGCAAATTTACGTCATGTGAAAGAAGTTCACGCGCGGCGTGAAGTCCATCGACCTTGCTTCCCGCAAAGCCGAGGTCGATTATCAGCAGATCGTATTCCCCGCGAGAAAATGCGGAAACTGCTTTCTCGGCAGTGTCAACGGCATCGACCTCGTGCCCGAGGCGCCGAAGAAGTCGCTGCAACGACGACCGAAAGCTCGGGTCATCGTCGGCGATGAGTATTCTCCGCAGCCGTTGCGCCAATGGGAAAAACGCATCAGGCTTCCGGAGGTCGGTCGCAGGCGACGCACTGGCGAGCAAGTCTGTGAGCGCCATTCGCTCCTGATAGCTCAGCAGATCTGCGACCGAAGAAATGCCTTCGTCCGCCTCGTCCAGGTAGCTGCGTTTGAACGCCATCTCCCGCTGCCGTTCGAGATTCCCCAGATGCTGTCGTATGCTCAGTTCTATTCGCCTCTCATTGTGGTCCAAACGCGAAACAACAGCCTCGACGGTATCCCCAATCCAAAGAGCATCCTCTATTCTTTTCAAGGGGGTAGAGCACACCTCGCGCAAGGGTAGGAAGCCGTCCACGGCGGGCTCTAATTCCACGAATGCCCCTCCGCTACGCAGATGAGCCACTTTTCTGGAGACCACTTGGCCAACCCTGTATCGCTCGTGAATGCCGGCCCAGGGGTCGCGTTCCACCTGCCTCAAACTAAGGCTAAACCGGCGCTGCTTTTGATCCAGGCCGAGTACTCTTGCTTTGATCCGCTGACCCTCCACTACTACAGCGATGGGATGCCTCGGCGCGTTGCTCCACGATAACTCCCGTGTCCGAATTATCCCCTTTGCGCCATGATCCAGCGCAACGACTACTTCAAAAGGCGTGATTCGTACAACCTCGCCCTCGATGACCGCCCCTTTCTTGTAGCTGGTCGTCATTGAAGCCGCTGTCATCGTTGTTCCAGAATGACCGCGCACGTGTGAAACCTCCGAGGGCAGTTTATCGAAAACGCAATGACGCATCCTGTCAAGAATCGGGTGATTAGCCGTCAAAATCCTAACATGAGATTTTTCTGCTAAATCGAACACCGCCGTCCCGTCTTGTTTGGGGAATGGTTTCCTTGAGATTTTCGCGTTGCCCTGTTCTCAACACAGAAAGCAGAATTCCCTCACCTATCGACGCCAGCCGAAAGCAAGGAGGGCAGTCAAGGATAACGATCGACAAGGAGGCGACCGGCGTGTCGGGCTTCCTTTCTTACGCGCCGCCGGGGAGGTGATCCGGCTCCTGCCGATTAAGAGATCTAATGTGGTCACCACGATGACAAGCTCTTCCTCGTGAGTAGCTATCCGACTGATCTATCGTGTCGTTCTGTTTGAGAAGATTACCGCTCTCTTGATTCCGCTTTCTCACAGCGTGCGCGACTCTTCGGTTTGTCGGATCCGCTCCGCCGCCTCTCTCTGTTCAGACTGTCGCGCGGCATCGCTGAACTCCTTACTCAAAACATCTTTCAACGGAAGCTGTCTGAAGTCGTCCACATTACCGCTGAAGCGTTCCAGGCTTCAAGGTATTTTTAGAGGTTTGATGTAGAAGGCATTTTTAGAGGTTTGATGTAGAAGGGCGGTATCGGCCGCCGCCACTTCGATCGCCTCGACAAGCCTTGCCACTTTTCAGCGGTTGTGTGCTAGAATGCGCGGGTAGCTCCGGCTAGGGTCCTCCTTAAGGGAGGATGTATTCAGATCCAAGGCTTCCGATCAAGGGTTCGAGACAAGGTAGCGAGTTGTCATAAGTATGACGTCCTGTTTCAGACTCGACGCTTTGAACGCGATATGCAGGCGGTCCTCCTCGGACACGCCTTTCACCCTCTGCGTATTATTCTTCACCAAAGAAGTTATCCACGTTGGGCGGCCCTCTGGGTTGGGCCGTAGTGTTTTTCCTGTAAGGCACGCTGAAAGAAGCTGATTCTTACGGCCTTTTTGCGTAAGTTAGAAAACGGATGTGAGCGCCATGTCCATCACGGAAATGCTGTCCACGCATAGGCCGACCCTCCCGCAGGAGGTCTCGGCTCGCCTCGACGATCTTTTGGCGCATGCCGCAGGGACGGTCGCATTCTATATGAGGCTCAGAGAGCAGAAGGGAAGAGATCTGGCGTGGACTGATTTTCCCGTAATCACCAAGAAGTGGTTTATCGACAACCTCGACGATATGCTGTCCAACCGTTACTCGGATTACGCCGTCTCGCATTCTCCCAAATCAGCCGGGAGCCCAAAGACTCTGATCCATGAATTCACGTCCGGATCAAGCGGGTATCCGCTGCGATGTTATAAGACTCTCCAGGAGCGCACGCGCCTGGCCTTGAGCCTGCACAAAAAACGGGCCGCCATCTACAGGGAATTCTCCACGGACAAGATGTTTGGCTTTATCCATAACACGGAATTCGAGAGCAATTCGTATATCGACAGCCTTGGTAATCTCTCCGAAGAAAATATTGGCAAGGTGCTGACTTATCTAAGGGACGTGGTCCGGCCGGCGGTGCTTCACGGCAACACGATGGTTCTCGTCTATTACTCCGATTACATAAACAAACACGATTTCGATTTGGGCTCGTGGCGCGTGGAGTTCATAGAGTCGGTGTCTGAAAGCATCTCGGACGAACAGAAACGACACGTGGAAGAGTGCTTCAGGACTACGGTCTATGACTGTTACGGGTGTCTCGAGTGTTACAACATCGCGTATGACTGTTGCTTCCATAATCTCCATTTGAATGAAAACGTCCTCGTGGAGATAATCGACCCAAATACAGGCGAAGAGATTACCGAATCCGAAACGGAAGGCGAGGTCGTTCTGACCTCGCTGGTCAACCGGGCACAGCCGTTCATAAGGTACAAGACGGGTGATCTCGCGTACCTGAGCGATTCCGCCTCCTGTCCCTGTGGAAACCCGGCCCGAGTTATTCATCTGAGCGGCCGGAGAAAAGTCGACTACATCAAGCTGCTCTATGCTACGGAGAACTCGAAACTCACAATATGCGGTTACGATATCTTTGCCACCGTGATGTATCGGCTGGCGACCGGACGGTGCGATTACGTGAGTTGGTACAACGTAATTCAGAAAGAACTGGATCTCTTTGAGGTCTTGTACATAAAGAAGAACAACTTTTCGGATCTCTTTTTCACCTTGTTCGTCAGGTATGCCGAGGAAGAACTCGGCGGGCCGGCGCGGTTCGAGTTCGTCGAAAAGGATGAGCAGGAGGTCCTGTTGATCAACCGGAAGAACCGGGTTTTTCGCTCGCTCTTGCAGAACGATTGAGTTCGCTTCGCCCGTCAAGGCGGCTCGAGCTCTTGGCATTTTACTCAACGACAGAAAGGAGTGACCTATGGCGGTACCGCAAAACTTAGTTCAGTTGACGTCGTCAAAGGGACTGCAAGCGAACAATGCGCAGCCCAATGGAGCGCCGTCAAATGGCCTGCAGCCAAAGAGAGGCGTGGCGCCGGCGAACGGCAAGCCTCGCGCGGAATTCAAGTCCCTCGAGCTTGGACGCAAGGAAGAATTCGTCCTCACCGGGCTGGAAATCGGGTTGTCGTCGAATTGCAACTTTAGGTGTGACTACTGTTGCGCGTACAACCTCAACGACAAGCTGTTTATGACCGCCGAGCGGATCATCGGAATACTCGAGGACGCCCCTCACTTGACGCGAGTGAAGCTTTCGGGCGGAGAGGTTCTTATCTATTACGATGAGTGCCTGGAGGTCGTCGAGTATTGCACGTCGCGGGGCCTGCAGACGCAGATCAACACGAATGGCAGCCTGTTGAATGAAGAGAAGCTCGAGCGGTTGGAGGCGGCCGGACTCGGGTGCTTGCATTATTCGTTCAACTTTACCGATCGTAAGGAATTCGCCGCGTACTACAAGCAGCCCGAAAAGATGTTCGATCGGATAGAAGAGAACATACGAATCTCGGCGAAGAGCGAGATAGACACCGTGCTTGAAAGCGTGATCTTCAAGAGCACCGAGTTTTCGCTCAACGATATTCATCACCACATCCACGGACTCGGAGTCAGGAAGCACGAGATACAGAACGGAATTCCGATCGCGAAGAACGATTGGGAGGAAGTGCTGCCTCAGGATCGCGTCGAAGCGGTGATCGAGCGATTGATCCAGAACCGGCATCCCGATATGACCATGTACTTCAGTTGCGTGGACGTCGATCCTTGCGGAACTTTCTACCCGAAGGTGATGTCGTACCTGCAGTCGGGACAGATTCATTTTCCATCCTGCGTGGAAGGGCGCAACCAGTTGCACTTGCACAGCAACGGCGACGTGTTGATCTGCGAGCTGGGCCATCCGAAAGTAATCGGCAGCCTGGTCGACGGCGTTCGCTTGAACGAGTTGTTGACGAACAAGCCACAAGAGTTGGTCGATTTTCTCGAGCGGCGCAACACCGATAAATGCTCTTGCACGATCCGCACGCTGGTGCAACCTCAATAGCGTGGCTCGATGGGCAACCGTTGGGGGTTGAGTCCGTTTATGACGGGAAGGAGAAGAAGATGTCGACAATTTCGGAGTTTCGAGAGAGATTGACCAATTTCTACAGATATCCCAGGATCTGCAAGTTTCAGGATGAGATCAAAGATAAAGAACCCATGATGTCGTTCCTGCAAACTCCGCATCCCGGCGATAAGCTCGTGTACATTTACATTCACATTCCGTGGTGTACGAGCATGTGCAACTATTGTCCGTTTCACCACACGTATTATCATCACACGTCGGAGGAGTTGAGGTGGCAGTTCACGGAAGCGGTGGCCAAGGAGCTGACTATGTACGCTCAAACTCCCTTCTTCTACAAGACGCCTATCGTGAACGTCAACTTTGGAGGCGGGACGCCGTTTCTGCTGGAGGTCAAGCAGTTCGAGCGAATCCTAACCACGATATACGACCAATTCAAGATGGGAGACAAGCCGGTCATCTCGGTCGAAGGCGATCCCATCGCTCTCCAGAACAAGGAGAAGCTCAAGGACCTCAAGTCGCTTGGAATGACCAGGGCGTCTTTTGGATTGCAGACTTTCAACGAGCGGCTGCGCAAGAAGCTGACCGTGGAGTCGAGCGGGATGGATGTCTACAAAGCCGTGGACAGCTTGCACAAGGCCGGTTACACCGAGTGGGGCTGCGACATGCTCTACAACTGTCCAGAGCAAAACGTCACGGAGATCAAGTTCAACGTGGATCGTATCTGCGAGCTTGGGCCGTCGATCATCGACGTGTACGACTTGAACATATCTCCCAACACCAAGCTGGCGAAACAGGTCATCGATAATAGATTCTCCAGCAACCCTTCGAATCAGAACGAGATCGAGCAGTTCCGGGCGATCCAGGAAACTTTCGCCGAACACGGCTTCGAACAGGTCAGAAGCGTGAATTTCAAACCGAAGACGGCGGAGATCATGCGGAATGGGATACTCTATCAGTTCACCGAGGACGTGCTGGCGATCGGACCTTCGGCTCGAACGTTCCTTTATAGCGGCGGCCGGAATTATCGCAACCACTGCTCCACCGAAAAGTACATAGAGGACGTTGAAAAGGGAGAATTCCCGATCGAGGCGGGGAACATAGTTTCGGACTCGATTAAGGAAGAACGAGATATGATCCTGTTCCCGTACTATCTCGAGGTCCGGAAAGACCGCATCAACTACGAGAGATTCAAGAGCAAGATACTCGACATGGTGGCCAGCGGATACGTGGAGGAGACGCCTGAAACTATTCGTTTGACCGAGTTGGGAAAGAGTTGGGCCGGAAACGTACAGTACTACTTCCATAGCGACGAAGAGAAGGAAGCGATGGCCACGAGCACGTTCTTGAGCCTGCAACAGGGAACCAATTTGTTCAATCAGGACTTCGTCAACGTCGGCCGGCCGCGCCAAATGCCTACTCTGGGACAGAGCGAGTCCAGAGTGTAAAGCGGAACAGGCCGTGACGGTTTTCAACGGACCGCGGAATCAGGAAGGAAGGCGAAATGATGGATAGAAAAGCGAGAATCTTGCTTATCGACCCGACCGACCAATGGATTACGAACAACCGGGTGCTGAAGCATCACGATCAGGTCATGCTGCCGATCGGACTGATGTATTTGAGTTCCTATTTGAAGCAGCAAATGGGCGATCAAATCGATGTCAAAATCGTCAGCACGATCGTGGATTTCAACGGCCCTGAGGATCTGGAAGAGCTTCTGATTGACTACGCGCCGGACATTGTCGGGGTCAGGTGCGTCATCTTCTACGCCGAACAGGTCAAGGAGATCGTGGCCACGGCCAGGCAAATTCTGCCGGACGCGTTGATCGTCGCGGGCGGCCCCAACGTCACCTTCGATAACGAGAATCTGCAGCGCAACCCCGACATAGACATATTAGTGGAAGGAGAGGGGGAGGAAATCTTCTACGATATCGTCTCTCTCTTCGTGTCGAAGGGTAAGCGAACGCTGATGCTGCGGCTTCCGCTAATCGAAGGAGTAATGTACAAGCGGGAGGGCGAGGTCGTCAGGAACCGGCCGAGAAAGGTAATGCAGGATCTGGACCGGCTGCCTATCCCGGACTATTCGGCCGTGGATCTCAAGGCGTATCAAGCCTTCCTGAATTACGGGTATAACAGACGGCCTATGGGCATACTGTTCACCTCTCGAGGATGCCCCTTCAAATGCACCTATTGTCATGAGGTATTCGGCAAGGGTTTTCAAGCTCGAAGTCCGAGGAACGTCCACGCCGAGATCGTGTATCTTCATGATACGTATGGGATCAAGGACTTCAGCATCGTGGACGATAATTTCACCGTGCGGAAGCACCGAGTGGAGGAATTCACCGACATCTTGATCAACGAGGGGCCGAAGGTAAATCTCTATTTTCCGAACGGGGTCAGGGCCGACTCGCTGAACGACGAATTGCTCGAACGGATGAGGAAGGCCGGAACGATCTACATGACGTACTCGCTGGAGACTGCTTCGAAGAGGCTGCAGAAATTCATCAAGAAGCACGCGGACATAGAAGAGTTGACGCACATAGTGAAGCGGTCGTGCGATCTCAACATCATTACCAACCTGTGCATAATGGTAGGGTTTCCGACCGAGACGGTGCAGGAGGCGCGGGAGACGCTGGAGTATTACAAGAACTTCGACAAGATCGTCCTTCCGTACTATTTCTCGGTGAAGTACTATCCGGGTACTGAAATCTATCATACGGCTCAGAACTACGACATAAACATAGTCGAAGACACCTACAAGGCGCCGTATCACGGTTACGAATTCCAGGAGACTCCGCTGATCTCGAGACGCGACTACGAGAAGTTGAATCAGTGGTACTTGAGGAACGTCTACCTGAACTCCGATCGAATCAAGAACGCCGTATCGATCTTGAAACACCACTTCGATGACGAAGAGATCAAGGATATGTTCACGGTTTTCTTCAGAAGAGACATCGAAGATCTCGACCGGGACGTTCTTCACGCAACCGCGCTGGCGTCGTGAGCCGCCGCGTTCAGGAGCATCGTGGCGCCACCGCCGGCGCTCGAGTTTAATTCGTGGACCAACAGATTTGCATTTCAGCCACCGCCTTCAGGCTGCCCGAACATTATGTGACGGTCGGCGAGCTGCGGGATGCGCATGAGCCGGCGCTCCGGCGGTCGCAGGACGACGCTCTTCGCATTCCGAAGCTGAAGCAACTCGCTCTGGAAGAGATCGACGGAGTACATGTTTTCAATGGGGAAGAGGAGGGCGCGCTGGCTCTCGCGTCGATTCGGGAGACGCTGAACGAAAGGCGCATCGAGGGCAAGGACGTCGGCCTGTTGATCGATTACAGCGCGGTTTCGAGGGCGAAAAACGGGATTTCGCTGTGTTACAAACTGCAGCGCGATCTCGAAGCTAATAACGCCGTGACGCTTGCGATCGGCAATGGCAGTTGCGCTTCGCTGCAGTTGGCGATTCAAACCGCCGTAGCGTTCTTGAAGAGCAATGAAGAAATAAAGTTCGCCCTGCTTTTCGCGGAAGACCGAATACGAGGACGCCGGTTTCAGCCGCCTTTCAATATTCTGGGCGATGGCGCAAGCGCCGTTTTGATCGAGCGGGGCGCGGAGAGATGGGTGATCGCCGGCGCCGCCTATCAAAGCCTGGGCAAGTTTTGCGACGTTCTTGGAATCAACCACTGGGAAGACGGGAACTTCAACTGGGGCGAGTTCGAGAACAAGATCGTTCCCATCCATTACAAGATCACCCGAGATCTCGTCTTCAAGGTGCTGGAGAAGCAAGGACTCGAGATTGGCCAGGTGGATCTGATTCTTTATCAGAACATGAGCTACAACGACTATAGAGGCCTCGCCGCCGCCCTGGACGTGGCGATGGACCGAACCTATCTGGATGGCCTGAAGGGACACGGACACATTTTCGGGTCCGACCTGGTGATAAACCTATCGATGGCCAGCCGGGCGGGCAGGCTGCGGCCCGGAGGATGGATATTGTTGATCAGCAGCGGCGCAGGGTTCTCCTGGGGGGTCACGCTGGTTAAGACGTAAAGGAGAGATGAGGCATGAACGAGAAGCACAAGATTCTATTGCTTGACTACGTTGGCGAGCTGTTTTCGAACAATCAAAAATCGGAAAACAGTCAGCTCGTCTTGCCCGTCGGCCTGATGTATATCAGCTCCTATTTGAAGGCGAGGATGGACAACCTCGAAATCAAGCTGATCAAGTCATACGTCGATTTCATCGGAGACGAAGAACTGGCCGCGGTCATCGAAGCCTTTCAGCCGGACGTGATCGGAATCAGATGTCTGTCTTTGGATATCATTCCCCTGTTCTCCTCGGCCAAGTTCATTCGCGAGAGGTATCGCAAGGAAAACCACATAATCGTAATCGGCGGACCGATAACGAACGCTCAGACCGCCAAGGTCTACGATTCGAAGCTGTTCGACTACCTTGTCGTCAACGAGGGCGAAAGGGCCATGTATGAAATCGTCGACGCGTACGTGAACCACCGGCCCGTGCGTGAAAACGTGCCCGGCCTCGTTTATGACCTGAAGAACTACTCAGGCGACTTCATCGATGAATTGGATGAGCTTCCATTTCCCGATTACGATCTCATCGATTTCAGCAAATACGATAACTTCCTGAACTATGGATACAACCGGGCTCGTCAAGGGGTGATGGTGACTTCGCGCGGATGTCCTTTCCGGTGCACGTTCTGCCACAACATAATGGGCCGAAGCGCGCGATTGAGGTCGTCCTCCAATGTTTTCGAGGAGATTCAATATCTCCGAAAGAATTACGACATTCTGGACTTCTTCATCGTCGATGACATTTTCAACATTAACTATCAGCGCGCGATGGATGTTTTCGATCTCATCATCAAAAACAAGCTCAAGGTCAATCTCTATTTCCCGAACGGCATTCGAGGGGACATCCTCGACAGAACCTATATCGACCGCATGGTCGAAGCCGGGACGAAGTACGTGAGCTTCGCGGTGGAGACCGCCTCGGAGCGGCTGCAAAAGATCATCAAGAAACACGTGAAACTCGAAAAACTGAAAGAGCTGATCAAGTATACGTGCGATCAGGACATAATGGTGAACGCCTTCTTCATGTTCGGCATGCCGGGCGAGACCGAGGAAGAGGCCCTGATGACGGTGAAGTACGCCGAAGATTTAGACAAGCTGCACTTCCCGTATATTTTCTTCGCGCGGTACTACGAGGGCACCGAGATGTATCAGCAGGCTCTGGAGTCGGGTTTCAGCGACGACATGATCCACAGCTCCATCAACCAGATGTATCACGACATCGACAACTACTCTACTCCAACGCTGTCCAACGAGATGGTCAAGCACATCAAGGGTTACTTCCTGTCCAGGATCATCTTTAACAAGAAGCGCATCGCCCAGGTTTTGAAGGTCGAGCGAAAGTACCACACCGAACAACAAACTGTCGATATGATCTATTCCATGTATAACGTGAAGGTTGATTCGGTAAAGGAGTTCGAGGATTACGTTGAGACGCTTTCGAATTCGAGCTTCGTCAGGCAATTCTCCAAACCGTGGCCGCTGAGCAACGTTGCGCCGAAGCCGGCGGCTCGCCGCTCGCTCGACGTGCTTGAGCTTCCGCGCGCGCAACCCGAATACAGTTCGGAGAGGCCGTTATGACGAAGGCCCTTTTTTATCATCCACCCATCGAGAACATCCCGCTGCTTACGGTTCCGCTGGCGTATCTGCATCTCGCCACCATGCTGAAGGACAGCGGCCACACGATCGAGTTCATCGATGGGCGAGTAGAGCGGAATCCGATCGGCCGGCTGCTAAGCAGGCTATCCAGTATCGACGTAATGATGGTGTCGGCGATGCCGGGATCGCAGATCGCGTCTTCACTCGCCGCCTGCGAGGCGGCCAGGGCGGCCCGCCCCGATCTGCCCATCATCTGGGGTGGTCCTCACCCAAGCGTCGATTGGGAAGGCACCATCGCGTCGCCGTTCGCCTCCGTGGTCATGATTGGGCGGGGTGAGTTCACGCTCGCCGATCTCCTTGACTGTTACGACGATCCGGAGAAGATGGCCCTGATACCCAATTTGCTTTTCAAGAATCGCGAAGGCGAGATAGTGAGAACCCCGCGGGTCAGCTTCTCGGACCGAAAACCGGCGCCGCCGGATTTCGGCTTATTGGCGGATATCGAGCCATACGTATGTCAGACCAGACGTTCGAAGAGAATGCTGGACTATATCTCGAGTTTTGGCTGTCCGCACCGCTGCACGTTTTGTAGTGAGCCGGTCACCTCCGGTTCGCGCTGGAGTTGCATGGACGCGGACGTCCTCGTCGGCGAACTCAGGTCGCTGATCTCCCGTTATGGCATCGACGGCGTTCTCTTCCAGGACGCGAAGTTCGTAACGGACCGCAAGCGGCTGGTCGAGTTCTGCAACCTGCTGATAGAAAGCAACACCAGGATCAACTGGATTGCGACAGCGTGTGGAACCGATGTCTTTCCGCTTCACAATAATGGAACCCTGAAACTCATGCGGGACTCCGGCTGCGAACAACTGTTCATCGGCGCGGAGGCCGCCACGCGCGAAACACTCGCGCTATACAAGAAGACCGTCGAGGGAGAAGACACCTACAAGATGGCGAAGCTGCTCTGGGAAGAGTATGACATTCTGCCGCATTTCTCTTACGTGATCAGTTATCCCATCGAAGACCTGGACCAGGTGAAGAGGACGTTATACCTCCGCCAGTCGATCTGCGAGATCGTGAAGGCTCCGACCGGAGAACTGGGCATCTACAATCCGGTCGCCAATACACCCTTCTTTCAAACCTATCAACACCATTTCCATACGCCGGAGAGCCTGGACGGATGGTCCCAATTCAGCTATTCAGGCCAGCATATGTACAAGACGCCTTCGTCCGAGATCGAAAAACTCCTGTTCCAGCATCAGGTAAAAATCCGCCGCATGTTCCCTGACGTGGAGAGCTATGTGGCGTTCGATGTGTGGCAGGAGCGATATCACGCTCAACGGGCCTGAGCATAACCAAGCCCTTTATGCAGACCATTCCATTCGTCAACGGCCGCTTCATTGAAAAGACGTATCGGCTTTCCAAGTCGCTTCATCACCCGGATAAGGCCGCGCAAAACCCGGTCTTGACGGCAACCGAACCCTGGGAATCGCTGATGTGCGCCTATGGCTCGATCATTCATGACGAGGGCCTCTTCCGCGCTTATTACACGATGTGGTGGCTTCAGGATGAGCCTCCTTATTCGTGTCTCGCCGAAGGCATGGCCTATGCCTTCAGCGATGACGGAATCAATTGGACCAAGCCGCATCTCGGCCTCATCGAGGAAGTCAATGGCGGGAAGAACAATCTGATTCGATACGGCATGTTCGCGGACCAGCCGTGCGTCGTCCGAATGCCGGAGCCGCGCAACGGCAAGAAGTACGTCATGGCCTACTATGGCGACTTTGCGCCGCTTGGGCCCGGGGTGCGGCTCTGTTTCTCCGAAGACGGGATTCGGTGGGACTGGCCCGGAACGCTGGTGTGGAAGACGCCAATCGACGCCGTCGCCGACTCGCTCGATTTCTATGCGGCGGACGACACTATTAATTTCTTCTTCGATCCAATCTCGGGGAAGTACGTGTTGCCGCGGAAAGTCATGCAGGATGCGGATCTGGTCTACGATCCCGCGAGGCATTCCAATTGGAAGCCGAGTCGGGAGGCGCTGGTTCGAATGATCGCGCGATGCGAGAGCGAAGACCTTGTCCACTGGAGCAATCACCGGGTGATCCTCGCGCCGGATCTCGAAGATCCTCCATTGGTCGATTTTCACAGGCTGGGCGTAACGCCTTACGCCGGTGGCTATCTGGGCTTACTCGAAATTCATAACGGCAGCCCCGAAGCCGAGACCATCAGTTTAGATTTGGTGGCTAGCGATGACGGATTTAGTTGGACAAGGCCCTGCCGGGGGCAGCAGCCGTTTCTCGCGAACGGCGAAGCGGACGCCTGGGACGGCGGCGTGATCTTCGCTCCGCCTCGGTTTCTCATTCGTGGAGCAGAGGCGCTTATCTATTACGGCGGCATGCAAGCGCGCCTAAACGCCGAATCGATGGGCAAGTGCCGGACATACGGGATCGGAGTGGCGCGAATTCCAATCGATAGGTTTTGCAGCCTCCGGGCCGCGGCGACTGAAGCGGGACTACTAATAACCAAGCCGCTGCCAATTCGCGATTCCATTTGGATCAACGCCTTCGTTCGCGATGAAGGACTAATCCAGGTGGCGCTGTGCACAGCGGAAGGCGAGTCGATCAGCGGATTCGGTTGGGATGACTGCGATCCTATTGCGGGGAACGTGACAAGAGGACAATTGCGCTGGCATAATCAAACGACGCCGGGGCCCGGAAATTATAGGTTTTCAGCGCGGGTAAGGGACGCGGATCTGTATTCCTTCTATATTGCGTAAAGCTAGCGAAATTGTATTGGCTCGACTCGGGTAGGACGTCGGGAGCTTACAAGAAGCCAGGATGAAAGCACGAATTGCGGCTGTGTGCCAGGGTAAGAGCCTTGGCAGATCAGTGGAGAGCAACCTGAACTTCATCGCCAGGGTGCTCGAGCAGGTATTTGAGCACACACCCGACATCGTTTGCTTGCCGGAAGCCTTCACCGCGAAGGGAGTGCCGACCAAATCGGTGGCGGATGTGGCCGAAACGGTTCCCGGCAAAACCACCGATACGTTGGCTAAGCTGGCGAGCAAGCACGGGTGCTACATCATATGTCCCATTTATTCGATACGAGATGGAGTATTCCGAAATTCGGCCGTGATAATCGACAGAGGCGGCGCGATCCTGGGTGTTTATGACAAGGCGCGCCCTGTTTTATCGTCGTCCAACAATTCCGTGTTTGAAGAAGGAGTAATTCCGGGCGACCCGGCGGAGGGACGTTTCGATCTCGATTTTGGCAGCGTGGGAGTGCGCATCTGCATGGACGTCGAATTTCCCAGTGACTGGAAGCGGCTGGCCGATAATGGAGTCAAGGCGGTCTTCTGGCCGTCCGCATACGACGGAGGCGTCTCACTGCAAGCGCAGGCGATTATGCACGGTTTCTATGTTATCTCGGCCGCCCGAACCAGCAGGGCAAGGGTCATAAATCCCTGCGGGAGAACCGTTGCCGAAACCGTTCCGGGCCAGTCCTACGTGATTTCCGATATCAATCTCGACTTCGCCTTGGCGCGGCTTGAAGCCAACCGGTCGATTCCAGATCAAATCCTGGCTAAGTATGGAGACCGCGTAGCCGTCCATGCTTATCCGGATGATGATCTGTTTCTTATAGAGCCCGGCGACAATCAGTTGAGCACCGATCAATTGCGTGCGGAGTTCGGCTTTGAGCCGGCCAGGCAGTTCGTCTCTCGCCACGCGGAGGCGTATGAGCGGTTCCATCGAACGACTGAGACGGCGCCTAATGCTTCGCGGTCAGACGGTGGGTATAATCATTAGGTTTGTGAATGGAGCGAGAGGTCTAATAGTGGACGCTCCATTCGGCGGGACGCAGGGAAGAGGTGAGTCATCCGATGAATGATCGAAAGATATTACGGCAAGCTTTGTCGGACGCGCTCGAGAACCGCCTCCTCATCATGGACGGATCGATTGGCGCCCTGCTGCATTCGCGATGTTCGGTTGAAGACTACGGCGGGCCCAAGTATGAGAATTGCCCTGAAATGGTTCTGATGTCCAAGCCCGAGATCATCGAAGGAATTCATCGGGCGTACATCGAGGCCGGAGCCGACATCATCGAAACCGATACGTTCAACGGCACCAGCGTTGCTTTGATGGATTTCGAAATAGGACACAGAGCCAGGGAGATCAATCTCGCGGCCGCGCGGCTTGCGCGAAGAGTAGCGGATGAATATTCGACCGAAGCAAAGCCTCGATTCGTCGCTGGTTCGATCGGCCCCACAACAAAAGCGATCAGCGTGACCGGAGGCGTAACCTTCGAAGAGTTGCGCGAATCCTATTACGAGCAAGCCAGAGCGTTGTGGGAGGGCGGCGTCGATCTTCTGGCGGTTGAGACCTGCAACGACACGCGGGCGGTCAAGGCGGCGTTACTTGCGATTCATCAGATCGGCCAGGAAGAGGGCTACCCCGTGCCGCTGATGCTTTCGGCAAGCATAGAACCGATGGGAGCCATGCTCGCGGGTCAACGAGTGGAGGCATTCTTGGCGTCGGTGTCCCATGCGGAATCAATCGCGGACCTGGTTTCGGTAGGACTGAATTGCGGCACCGGCCCCGACTTGATGACCGATCATTTGCGCACGTTGCAAGAAATCACCGGCAAGCCGATTTCGTGCCATCCGAACGCGGGACTGCCTAATGAGAAAATGGAGTTCAATGAAACGCCTGAGAGTCTATCGGCGCAGTTACAGAAGTTCATCGAGAACGGGTGGCTGAATATCGTTGGCGGGTGCTGCGGGACGACCCCAGAGCACATTGCCGTGCTTGCCCGCATGGCCGAGGGACGGCAGCCGCGCCGGGCGCCGCGGCTCAACCGCAGAACCTACTACTCCGGCATCGATCTCGTCGAAGCCGAGGATTCGAACCGGCCTTTATTGGTTTGCGAGAGGACGAACGTAATCGGCTCCCGCGCTTTCAAGAACCTGATCAACGCGGAAAAATGGGAAGAGGCGACCGAAATTGCCCGCCGGCAGGTGAATAACGGCGCTCAAATCGTGGACGTATGTCTTCAACAAACCGATAGGGAAGAGATCAAGGACATTCCGCTGTTCTATGAAAAACTGATCAGAAAAGTATTCGCCCCGATCATGATCGACACGACCGATCCGAAAGCCGTTGAGCTTTCGCTGACGTATTGTCAGGGCAAGAGCATTATCAACTCGATCAATCTCGAGGACGGAGAGAAGAAGTTCGAGACGATATGCCCCATCGCTCGAAAGTACGGGGCGGCGCTGGTCGTAGGGTGCATCGACGAAGACAAGGCGCAGGCGCAGGCCTTTACTCGCGAGCGCAAGCTGGAGATTGCCGAACGTAGTTTCGACCTATTGACCAAAAAGTATGGCGTTCCACCGGAAGACATCGTATTCGATCCGCTTGTATTTCCCTGCGCCACCGGCGATGAGAACTACATCGGGGGAGCGGTGGAGACCATCGAAGGCGTCCGCCTCATCAAGGAACGGTTGCCGGAGGTAAGAACCGTTCTGGGAATCTCGAACATATCGTTTGGACTGCCGCCCGCGGCGCGCGAAGTCGTGAATTCAGTATTTCTTTATCATTGCACCAAGGCGGGACTGGATCTCGCCATCGTCAACGCCGAGAAGCTCGAACGGTTCGCATCGCTCCCGCCCGAAGAACTCGAACTCGCTGAGAATCTGCTATTCAACTCGCCTCCCAAGCGGACGCCGCCCGACCACCGTAACCGGGAACTATTGACCGATGTCCCCGAAGACTGGCGGGAGCAGGCGCGTGAACAACGAGAGGCCGTCAACCAATTTCACATCGCCGCGATCGTAGAGCATTTTCGGGGCGCGACGGTGCGGCAGAAAGACAAGGGGGTCCAGCTTCCGTTGGATGAGCGGCTGGCGCGGTACATCATCGAAGGCTCGAAGGATGGCTTGATCGCCGACCTCGATCTAAAGCGCGCCGAAGGCGCCCAGCCGCTCGATATCATCAACGGACCGCTGATGGAGGGCATGAGCGAAGTGGGGCGCCTGTTTAACAATAATGAATTGATCGTGGCCGAGGTGCTCCAATCGGCGGAGGCGATGAAGACGGCCGTCTCCCATCTCGAACAATTCATGGATAAGAAGGACACCGTTGCGCGGGGTAAGGTCGTGCTCGCCACGGTGAAGGGGGACGTGCACGATATCGGCAAGAACTTGGTTGAGATCATCCTCCAGAATAATGGCTACGAAGTCATCAACCTGGGCATCAAGCGCCCCCCGGAAGATCTGATCAAGGCATATCGTGATTTCCAACCGGACGCGATCGGGTTGTCCGGGTTGCTGGTGAAGAGCGCCCAGCAAATGGTGAACACCGCTAACGATTTTCGCGACGCCGGACTCCGCATTCCCCTGCTAGTGGGCGGCGCCGCGCTGAGCGAAAAATACACCAGGCTGCGGATCGCGACGGCTTACCAATCGCCCACATTCTATTGCAAGGATGCGATGAGCGGGCTGGCGACCATGAATGAAATCATGGATCCGGCGAGCAGGGACCAGGCGCTCGCGGCCCACTGTTTTACCGAAGCGGAAACTATCGCGCCTTCGGAGTCCGCGCAGCCCCTAGTGGCGTCGGTTAAGAGATCGACTAAGGTGCGGACGGATTTGGCCGTCCCGACTCCTCGCGGTTATGACCGGCGGACCCAGACGTTCCCTGACCTGGACGAAGTGTGGAGTTACATCAATCCGAACATGCTCTATGGCAAGCACCTCGGGTGCAAAGGGTTCGAGAAGCGGCTCGCCGAACGCGATCCCGTCGCCGTACAGCTTCGGCGCGACGTCGAGGAAGTAAAGAGGGACGCGCGGAGGTGGATGAAGGCGCGAGCCGTATGGCGGTTCTTCGAGGCTGAGCGGGACGGTAACTCGATCAACCTGTTTGAGCCCGGCACCGCCGCTCCGTTGCATAGTTTCAGTTTTGAAAGGCAGGCCAAGGAAGACGGTTTGTGCTTGAGCGACTACGTGCTTTCGAACGCGTCGGGCGGACGCGATAGTCTGGCCTTGTTTGTCGTGACGGCGGGCGAGGGCGTGCGTGACCTGAGTGAAGCGGCGAAACAGCGAGGCAGTTATTTCCGGTCTCATGCCCTGCAAGCTCTCGCCATTGAGACAGCCGAAGCGGCTGCGGAGTATGTGCATCGAATGTTGAGAGAAGACTGGGGCATTCCCGACGCCGGCGAGATGACGATGCAGCAGCGGTTCACGACAAAGTATCGAGGCAAGCGGTACAGCTTCGGATATCCGGCGTGCGCCAATCTGGACGACCAGCAAGGCATTTGGAAGCTGCTGAAGCCCGAAGACATCGGAGTTCGGCTGACTGAAGGAATGATGATGGACCCGGAGGCAAGCGTATCGGCGTTGGTGTTTCATCACCCGGACTGCGCGTACTTCTCGACCACCGCCCAGCCGGATGATAGAGCGCGCGCTATTGCGGGTGATCTCGAGCGTTGAGATGAACTGGATGGAGCGAGGCAGGCGCTCCGTCGGTTATCAGAGGCTCCAGCAGCGGTTCCGCGCTCGGGTGTTACCCGGTTGGTTTGTCGCGGCCGAAGGTTGAACCACGACGGGATTCCGTTCAAACGCTCCAGAGATGAGATTATAACCAGATGATGTCCAAGTCAGATTGGCGCTCCCTTTTTGCGGGCATTCGTAGTGATTTGCCCCTCACGCTTCGGTTCTTACGCAAGAGCCCGGGGTTCACAACCCTCGTGGTCTTTTCGCTTGCGCTGGGCATTGGAGCGAACACCGCGATGTTCAGCCTCATCGACGGAATGCTCCTTCGCACCCTTCCGGTTCCCAATCCCGAGCAAATTGTTTCGATAGACACGCCGGCCTCGGGCCTGACCAGGTTTGGAGACTCCTCGTACCCCGACTACGTAGATCTCCGCGATCAATGCAGGTCGTTCAGCGGATTAGCCGCTTATCGACGCGTTACGGTCAGTATGAATCCGGCGGACGCTGCTCCCAATTCAAGGCCGGAGGTCGTATGGGGACTTTTGGTCTCGGGTAATTATTTTTCTACCTTTCGAGCCGAGCCCGCTAAGGGCAGGGCGTTTGCTCCTGACGAGGATCAGGCTCCCGACAAGGCGCCGGTGGTTGTTATCAGCGATACGCTATGGCGGCGGAGTTTTGGCGGTGATCCCCAAATACTGGGGAAATCGGTAAAGCTAAACGGCCGGACTAGCTTCACCATAATCGGCGTGACGCCCGCTTCCTTCGCCGGCGCCGACCTCACTTATAGGCCGGACATTTACATTCCGATAATGATGAGCGCCCAGGTGATGGCTGGAGGCGGAGGCCTGCTGCGCAATCGAAGCACGCGAGGTCTCACGCTCAGGGGCCGTCTCAGTCCAGGCGTTACGGTAGCTCAAGCCCAAATCGAGACCGGCCTTATCACGAAGGCCCTCGAGCGGGATCACCCGGACACGAATAAGGACATTGCCGCGATAGTGAGAAAGGAATTCGACCGCCGAGTCGAATTCAACGGCGTCGCGCTGCCCGCTATATTATTGGGGCTTGCCATCCTTGTGCTGTTGATTGCTTGCGCGAACGTCGCGAACTTGATGATGGCGAGGGCGACGTCGCGGTTGGGGGATATGGCGACTCAACTGGCGCTTGGCGCGCCACGAGGACGATTGATCAGTCAATTGATGACGGAAAGCGCGGTGCTCTCGGTTGTGGGCGGCGCCGTCGGGCTTGCGTTGGGCTATTGGGGAATCGAGGGAGCAACGGCTCTGGCTCCAAGTTCCGGCGCACCGATAGGGCCCGAATTCCGCCTGGATACCAGGGTCGCGGTCTACGCCTTCGCTGGAATGGTCTCGTCCATCTTTATCTCGGGCCTGGCGCCGGCGTTCATGGCGACGCGGGAGGCGGTAAGAGCGTCACTCAAGATAAGGACGTCTTCTTCGGCGAACTTGTCCTTCGCCGCGATTGCGCGGCGAGTGCTCATCGGCGGCCAGGTATCAGTCTCCATCGTTTTGTTGATTGGGGCCGGGCTGTTCATGAGGGCCTTCGTCCGGGCCCAGGACGTAGATCTCGGCTTCAATCCAAACAACGTGCTCCTTTTGACACTCGATCCAAGCCTTCAAGGGTATTCCGCCGATCAGACCGCCAGGGTGTACAAGGACCTCCTGGAGCGAACCGCCGCGCTACCCACCGTCAAATCGGCGGCGCTGGCGCGCATCGTTCCGTTCGTTTTCTTGGAGTCGTGGGATATTTCCGTGGATGGCTACACCGCGCCCAACGGTGAAAAGATGCTGGATGTTCTGAATAACCGGGTTGGGCCGGGATACTTTGAGACCGTCCGGATTCCGTTGATCGAGGGGCGCGATTTTTCAGAGAACGATAAGGCCGACAAACAGAAGGTCGCCGTCGTGAACGAAGAGTTCGCGAGGAGATATATCGCCGGAGCAGGTAATCCCGCGGGCGCTCTCGGCCGCGTCCTCCGGCTGCGCGAGGCGGAGCCTATCCAGATTGTAGGCGTGGTTAAGAACTCTGCGTACGGGCTCAATGCGCCAATCGGCAGTCCGCCGGCGCCGGTGTTTTACGTGCCGGCGGCGCAGCACCCCGCGGCCAGAATGACGCTTCACGTTCGAGTGGATGGGGATCCGGCGGCGATTGGCCCTTCTATCCGGCAAGAGATTTCGAATCTCGGCTCGGAGCTTGCGCCCATCGCGGTGCGGACCTTTCCGAACGTGATCTCCGGAAACGGACTATTGACCTCCAAGATCTCAGCAAGTCTGAGCGGCGCATTCGGGCTGATAGCTCTTATGCTCGCCATCATTGGAATACACGGCGTCGTTTCGTTCATGGTCGAGCGGCGCACGCACGAAATCGGGATCAGAATGTGCCTTGGGGCTCAAAGGTCGGCGGTGCTCAGGATGATCCTATTCAGCAGCATATCGATAGTGGCGATTGGTCTTGTCGCGGGAGTCGCGGGAGCCCTCGCGCTTAGCCCACTGCTATCGAGTTTGCTGATGGGGCTCAACCCCTTGGACGCGCCTACATTCATTGTGATCCCGCTGATTCTACTGGCCGCCGCTGTGTTGGCGAGTTGGATTCCCGCCAGCCGGGCGACACGCGTAGAACCGGTGACGGCGCTTAGATATGAATGACGTTGGAGCGCGGATCGAACCGCGAATAGCCGGCATGCAAACCCTGGCGAAAGCAAATCCGACTTACAACGGCAAGTTCCGTGACTGGGACCGTCAGGCCATCGTGCGTGCTCGTCCGCGCCGTCAACTGCATGACGAAGAAGAAATGGGCCGCCTCTACTTTTCGCCCGCGTTGATGCCCATCGTCGATCATCCGATCGTCAAAGCGAAGGGTGAGCCCGTCAGAAGAGTGATACTGATACAGCACTTGTATCGCTATCTGGACTTCACGGCGCAATTCGAAACCTCGGTCGTGAATGCGGCGGCCCAAGCCATCGCCAATCGGCGATCGCCGCTGGAATTGCCCGAGGAGATGGTTTTCGATGCGTACAAGATATACTGCGACGAAGCCTATCACGCGATGTTCTCGGCCGACCTCAAGTATCAGATGGAGGCGGTGACCGGCGTTCCGGCGGTTGCGTATGACTTCGATGCGTTTTTGAAACGCCTGAGAGACGTTCAGGCTGAACTGCCCGGCGAAGCGAGAGACGTCGTTCCATTATTCGTCGCGATTGTCTTCGAAACCCTGATCTCCGGCACGCTGGTCAAGATCCCAAACGACGAGCAGGTGGTCACGGCCGTACGTGAGATGGTGGCCGATCATGCGGAAGACGAGGCGCGTCACCACCTCTACTTTTCCAGCTTGATGGATATCGGGTGGCCCCAGCTTACAACGCGGCAACAGTCGGCTATCGGACCCTTGCTGCCGCACCTAATCGTAAAATGCCTCGAACCTGACTATTGTGGAATCACAAGACAGTTGTCGGAACTGGGTCTGACGCCTGATGAAGCCGCGCAGGTGGTGGCAGAATCGTTCCCACGCGCGGAACTCATCGCCGGGATTCGAAAGACCGCAAGAGCTACGCTCAACCTGCTCGAGCGGAACGGACTGTTTGAACGCGAGCAGAACATGGACGCCTTGCGTAGTTGTGGCTTGCTCGTATAGGGAATGCGGCATGGGCCGACTTGGACCAAACTGAACTATTACCGGAATTCTCTCCGGCGCTACGCCGCCGCTTCGGTTGAAAGGTTAACCCCCTGGCCAAGCTTCTCAGAACTCTCAACCAGCGCGATCTGACCATGCTCTTGATAGGGTCGGCAATCGGCTCGGGCATTTACTTCACTCCCGGTTCGGTGCTGCGCAACGTGGGAGGCGCGATAGCTCCCGCGCTGCTGGTCTGGTTCGCCGGAGGACTGCTATCGCTGCTCGGGGCGCTCACCTACGGCGAGCTTGGAGCCATGAAACCCGCCGCCGGAGCGCATTACGTCTACATTCGGGATTGCTTCGGAGCGCTCCCCGCGTTTCTTTTCGGCTGGATACTTTTCTTCGTAATCAGCGGCGGCTCCATTGCTACGCTGGCGGTTGCGTTTTCGGTATATACGGGGAGCTTGATAACGCTGAACCCGGTCGAGACGAAGCTGCTCTCGCTGGTGATGATCGCCATAATCACCGTAGTAAATGTTCTCGGGGTCAGGAAGAGCTCCAACTTGATGAACTGGGCCACGGCCGTCAAGGTCGGGTGCCTCGCTG
>JAHFUG010000263.1:0-5194 GCA_023265195.1 Blastocatellia bacterium
TACGCACTAGCCTGTTTGGTTCCCTTGAAAGCAGTTGCTTATAGACCTTGTCGAAGGCATAGTCGGCCATAAAACGGCCCAATTCGAATGAGATGTTCTTGTCCGCCGGAGTAGCAAGCGTGCGGGTCAAGCTGGTCAGGAGACTCTGAGACTCGATTGGATACCAACTCGAGTCTAGAAATCCCGCCGACATCTGCTTTTGTTGCGCCCGCGGCATGTTGTGAGTCGCGGCTGCAACCCGGTCTTCGCCATATCGCGACTTTAGGAACTGGATCCATGCATTCAATACGACTCCTTTTAGTTCAGCCATACATCCTCTACGACGCCGCGGCTTGGACTCGAGCGGCGAGTCCGTTCAACGGGAAATTTTTGTTGGGGTACGGTGAGGGCTCGGGCAGGAAATGCTACGACAATGCATCAGTCAGGTCAATAGTTCGAGAAGTCCGAGTGGGCTCATAGAGTGTTGTTCTTCGGACAAGCTCCGTCCCCGGCCAAACCGCGAAGAACGAGTTTCTCGCAAAGACGCAAAGATCGGCGCAAAGGCCGCAAAGAAGCCTGCCGAGAAAAATGAGATTCTTCGGGTTTACTTCGCCCGCGGGCTGTTGTTCCATCTCCGCCCCGCCGTTGTCTATGCGGCCTCTAGGCGGTTCATCGCATCCGGCTACTCTCTTTTCTTGCAAGGCTGCTTCGCGGCCTTTGCGCCGATCTTTGCGTCTTTGCGAGAGACTCTTCTTCCCTCTCGGTAACACACAATTACCCCACCACCAGAAATCCGAGAAGCACGTTCCGATTAGTCATCCTTCAGGACGATACAGATTCAGAGAAGCCGCCGATTGACGCTGACTGCGTAAGGCTGATCCGCGTTGATTGTTGACCCGAAGACCGCGGTCATTCGCCGTCATTCCGATACCGGCCATCCACGCCAAAAACTTGAGACGAACCAGTGTGAATCGTGTATACTTGCGCCTCTCAAGCAAGACAGAGAATCCGGAGTTGTAGCGTTCAGGGTCAAAATCAGTGGAGCGCAGCGCGCGCGTAATAGTCCAGCTTGTCGCCGAAAAAAGAGAGGAAGGTTGAGCGCTATGAGACGAAAGCCAGGTCTCTTTGTAGGTCGGACGCTGATCGCTGTTCTGTTGGCAGCCGGTCTCGGTCTGACTTTACTCAACGAGACCCCCGCCGGTCAGAATGGGCCAGGAGTTCAGGCGCCCATTTTCAAAGTAGATCCAATGTGGCCGAAACCGCTCCCAAATCACTGGGTACTCGGTTCGGTTACCGGCGTGGCCGTTGATGCTCAAGATCACGTCTGGATTACGCACCGGGGCGCCGATTCACTCGGCAACAATGAAAAAGGTGGAATCCTCAACCCGCCAACTGGCTGCTGCGTACCAGCCCCGCCGGTTCTCGAGTTCGATCAAGCGGGCAACCTCGTCAGTCACTGGGGCGGTCCCGGCCAGGGCTTCGATTGGCCGCAATCAACAGGCGGCATGACCGTCGATCACAAAGGCAATGTATGGATCGCCGCCGCCGGTCAGCCCGAACCAGCCCGTGGCCAAGCTGCGCCACAGCCGGCCGTCCGACCAGGAGCGTCGGCCGCTCCTCGCCCTCAGGATGCGCATGTCATCAAGTTTTCGCGAACGGGACAATTCCTCTTGCAAATCGGACACGCAGGCAAGGTCGAAGACAGCGACAGCAAGACCGCGTTGAACCGGCCCGCCAGTGTGAGAGTCGATCCCGCGGCGAATGAAGTTTATGTGGCGGACGGATTCGGCAATCATCGCGTGGTTGTGTTCGACGCCGAGACCGGAGCCTACAAACGGCACTGGGGAGCCTACGGCGAGAAACCCGACGACTCGAGCTTGGCTCCATACGACCCCACGGCTCCGCCAGCGAAACAGTTTCGCACGGTAAGCTCCGTGGCGATCGCCAAGGACGGCTTGGTTTATGTGTGTGACCGCCAGAACGACCGCATCCAGGCGTTTCAGAAGGACGGCAAGTTCGTAAAGGAAGCGTTCGTATCGAAGACGACGCTCGGCGACGGGTCGGTTTGGGACATCGCGTTTTCGCGGGATCCACAACAGCGTTTCCTGTACATCGCCGACGGCCACGACAAAAGAGTGATCGTCGTGCGCCGCGATACGCTTGAAACAGTGTCAAGCTTCGGCGACGGAGGGCGATTGCCAGGACAGTTCTACGGCGTTGGCAGCATCGCGGTTGATTCAAAGGGCAACGTCTATACCGGCGAGACCTATGAGGGCAAGCGAGTCCAGAAATTCGTGTACAAAGGACTGGGGACGGAGATGCACTCGAATCGCTAAGAAAGGAGTTCGGTGAATCGAGAGCAATGAAAACAGCTGTTTGCTTGCCGACCTGGTGAACGCCTGTATGAACAAGAGGCATCGTGATGAACGGCTCATTCACCGCGGAGGCGCAGAGAACGCGGAGACAGCGCAGAGAAGAACGCTACGCGACCTCGGCGTTCTCTCGCTTCAGCGATGAACAGAGTTTCTAAAGAGCCACCATTGAGGAATCGATGAAAACAAAGCGTAGGGTTTATCTTGCTGCGATATTCGGCTCGCTCCTCGCCACGCTCTTCGTCGGACAGAGCGTGCTGGACAAGACTACCTCCGCTGAGGGGAGGAGCGTGGTAATGGCTCCCAAGTTCGAGGTCGACCCTCTGTGGCCGAAGCCGCTGCCGAACCACTGGTACATCGGCATGACGATCGGCGTTACAGTCGATGCGCAGGATCACGTCTGGATCGTGCATCGCCCCGACACGGTTTCATCGAACGAGGCCGCCCTCGACCAGAAGACCGGCGCTTGCTGCTCGAAGGCTCCGCCCGTTCTCGAGTTCGATCAGGCCGGCAATTTGCTGCGGCACTGGGGCGGGCCTGGGCAAGGCTACGAGTGGCCGGAGTCCAATCACGGAATCACCATCGACTACAAAGGCAACGTCTGGATCGGCGGCAACGGCGCGAACGACGCCCAGGTCTTGAAGTTCACCCAAGACGGCAAGTTTCTCGCCCAGTTCGGCCACGCCGGCAAGACTGGCGGCAGCAACAACACCGAGAACTTTGGCCGAGTGGCTAAGATATTCGTCGATCCGAAAGCCAACGAGGCTTACATATCCGACGGCTACCTGAACAAGCGCGTGGCCGTCATCGACGCCGATACCGGAAAGTTCAAACGCTATTGGGGCGCGTACGGCAACAAACCCGATGACACGAACCTCGGCCGGTACAATCCTGACGCGCCGCCCGCCCAGCAGTTTCGCAATCCGGTTCATTGCGCCGAGCTTTCGGTTGACGGCTTCTTGTATGTTTGTGACCGCACCAACGACAGGATTCAGGTCTTCCTGCCCGAGGGTAAGTTCGTAAAAGAGCAATTCATCGCGAGAAGGTCACTTTCGGACGGATCGGTCTGGGACATCGCCTTCTCGAAGGACCCTCAGCAAAAGTACATCTACCTCGCCGACGGCCGGAATCAAAAGGTGTACGTGATACAGCGGGACACGTTGGAAATTCTTACGAGCTTCGGCGACGGCGGGCGCCAGCCCGGTCAGTTCTATGGAGTACACAGCATAACCACCGACTCGAAAGGCAACATCTACACGGCGGAGACCTACGAGGGGAGGCGCCTGCAGAAGTTCGTCTACAAGGGCCTCGCGCCCGTGACCAAGCAAGATCAGGGAACCGTTTGGCCCGGAGCGGCCGGCTCGAAGTAGAGTAGCCGCACCCGAGCAAAGAAAAAACAATGAGAGGTCCTCTCGGAAGGACCGGCAACAACGGAGGCGCATATGATTCTGGATTCAGCTACACGACGCACATTCATGGGTTCTTTGGCGGCCGCGCTTGGGCTGGCAGGCTTACGTCCTTCTCTGGAGGTCTTCGCGCAAAATCGGGAAGGCCGGCAGAGACAGCCGGGAGAGGAGCATCCCGAGGAAGATTACGACAACATGGCTAAGCTTGCGAACAACGAGAATTGCTGGGGCCCTTCCGACGCCGTGCTCAAAGCCATGAACGACGGGCTCAAGTACGCAAACCGCTACCAGTACCCTAGTGGCGGCATCGTCGAAGCGATCGCCAAACATCATGGCGTGAAGCCTGAGAACGTCTTGCTTGGAGCCGGCTCGGGCGAGGTTCTGAAGATAGTCGGCGAGGCGTTCCTGCTCGATCACAAGAAGTGCGTCGGCGTCGATCCCAGCTACGATTCGGTGTATCGCTACGTCACCAACAGCAAGGCCGACGCTATCAAGGTTCCGTTGCTGAAAGACTACCGAATGGACGTTCCCGGAATCATCCGCGCCGCGAAGATGAATTATCGCGACGTCGGTTTTGTCTATATCTGCAACCCTAACAACCCGACCGGCAACATCATTCCCAAACAGGAAATCAAGATGTTGCTCGACACCATTCCGGGCGACGTTCCGGTGCTGATTGACGAGGCGTATCATCACTTCGTCACGAGCTCGGATTATGCGACGTCGGTTCCTTACGTTCTTGAAGGACGGCCCGTGATCGTGACCCGAACGTTCTCGAAGATCGCGGCTCTGGCGGGAATGCGTCTCGGCTACGGCCTCGCTCCGAAAGAACTGATCGAGAGAATGCGGCCGTTCGGCGGCGGCGGCCTCAACGCGATGGTGAAGTACGGCGGAGTCGCGGCTCTCAAAGACACGGCGTACGAGAAGAAGGTCAAGCAGATGACGACCGATCTTCGCGAAAAGACGACGAAGGATTTGCGCGCCTGGGGTTACGAAGTGATTCCGTCGGAAACCAACTTTTTCATGGTGAACGTGGGCCGCGACGTGACTCAGGTAGCGGAAGACTTCAAGAAGCGGCAGGTGCTCGTGGGGCGAAAGTTCCCGCCGATGAACAACTGGCTGCGCGTGTCGGTCGGCACTGAGCCGGAGATGAGCAAGTTCACGGCGGCGTTCAAGGAGATATTCCCTGCGGGCGGGATCAAGCCGGCTAAGAAGGAAGCCGCTTCATCTTGATCGAATCGCACAAGAGTCCATGAGTTACTCTGGATTCTGGATTTTCCGCCGCGATGTTTTAGTAGCCGCGGGAGGGAAGAGCTGTTCCTGAATCAGTGCTAGCCTGAGATTGACCCGATGGGGCAAGTTGATTTCCAAAACGGCAATCGTGGCGCGGCCAATGGAAGTGCAGCCTTCAAGAAAAGCGCCGCTCCATTGGAAGTG
>JAHFUG010000263.1:5294-10675 GCA_023265195.1 Blastocatellia bacterium
GGCGAGGGTTCATCGCGATTCTCAGTTACGCCGAACCTTCTTTAGGGCCATGCGGGCCTTGGATTTCAATAAAGACAGCACATGACCGACGCGTTCATAGTTGTCGAGTTCGATGTGCTCTTCGAGCGTCAGCGTTCCCCTGCGCGCCTTCTCAGCCAGTTTGCGCATGCGATCGACGTCAGGCTTCGGAAAGCTCAGAGTGAGAATGTAGGTGGCGACCTCCGATGAAAGTTCGGTGCTAACCGGATCGAGAAGCCGGCTCCAAAGAGCGGCTTCGCTTGTGCGATTGGTGGAGACCGTTTGCATAATGAACTCCAGTGGAATGATGCGATTCTCCATGACTTGGGCTGAACTGGGGAGATTGTACCCTTTCTGGATTGAGCGCGGAAGAGAAGACGGTGCTTGAATCGAATCGCGCCATTCACCATACCTGAGCGCCAGCGTTTTCCCGTAGGCAATCAGTGCACCGTGTCCTATAATGCGTGCCTGAAAAGGAAGATGCGGATGAAGATTGATCTCCTGAAAAATTGGAGAATCAGCTATCGGCTGAAACAGTTGAGCTTGGTTTGTCCCTACCGGAATATGTACTGCGCGTGCCGTCGACGGGCGTTGTTATCGGTAAGGAGCCCAAGACGGGCGCGGAATTGGTGGACTACTGGCGAAATGAGGGACTGATAGGGATCGGCCAGAAATTGCCGATAGCCAAGAACGCGCGCGGCGGATCCGTAATCATGCCGATCGGCGGTCGCGCACCTAAACAGGAAGCGATGAACATAGGAAGTATCCGCCGGAACGACTCGATCCAGGAATTGCCGCGGTTCTGGGATACGCATGACCTTACGGATTTCGAAGACGAGTTGGAAGCCGTTAATGAATCAGTCTTTGAACGTAAGACCGCGCCGCGGCTAGTACTCGCTCCGAAGGAAATACGAGCGGTCGAGGATATCGCGAAATCCCAAGGGATTTGACTCAGAGGAATTGATCCGAGAATGGGTTCTCGAAAGAATTCACATTCCCCGAGCATGAAGCGAAAAATGGCCGTGGACTCTGAGAGTAAATGCAGGTTGCACGACCTCGGTCGCGAGAAACGATGAAGGTCGATGATGTTGTGTAGTTCGAGTGGCTATCCAAAACGGAGGTGAATGATGTCGCGAGTAATTCGTCGATTGGTCACAATGCCGGTATTGCTCGGGCTGGGAGTCGCGTTGATACAAAGCGTGGCGCTCGGCCAAGCCGGGGCCAAGAACCGCAAGCCAGTTTCTTCAACAAGGACCGCGGCGACGGTGAAGTCGGCACGGAACGGTTCGTCCGCGCCTTCAACCAAGAACGGCGAGTGGCCGCATTACACCGCGGATCTTAAAGGTTCGAGATACTCGCCGCTCGATCAGATCAACGCCGGCAATTTCAACAAGCTCGAAGTCGCGTGGCGATTCAAGACCGACAACCTCGGCACGCGGCCTGAATACAAGCTCGAAGGAACGCCGCTAATGGTCAAGGGCATCCTCTACGCGACAGGTGGGACGCGAAGATCCGTCGTCGCCCTCAAGGCGGACAGCGGCGAGATGGTATGGGTGCACGCCGAGTTTGAAGGAGAGCGCGCGATAAATGCGCCGCGCCAATTATCCGGCCGCGGCCTCTCATATTGGACGGACGGCAAAGAAGAGCGAATCCTGTACGTGACCACCGGCTACCGGCTAATCGCCCTCAACGCCAAGACCGGCGTTCGAATACCTACCTTTGGCAAGGACGGCGTCATAGATCTCAAGTCTGGCGTAACGCACGGAAGCGGCCAGCAGATCGACTTCGAAAAGGGTGACGCCGGCCTTCACTCGACCCCGGTCGTCGTAAAGGACACAGTGATCGTCGGCATGGCCATGAAAGAAGGCATGACTGTCGTCACACACGACAACGCCAAGGGGCAGGTTCGCGCCTTCGACGTGCGAACCGGCAAGCTGAATTGGGCCTTTAACACGATTCCAAGACCAGGCGAGTTTGGAAACGACACGTGGCTCAACAATTCATGGGCGACTAACGGAAACACGGGGGTGTGGACTCAGATCAGCGTCGACGAAGAGCTTGGGCTGGTTTACCTGCCGGTCGAGTCGCCGACGTCGGACTTCTACGGCGGCCATCGGCCCGGCAATAACCTGTTTGGCGAGAGCCTGGTTTGCGTCGATCTCAAAACCGGTCAACGCAAGTGGCATTACCAGGTAGTCCATCATCCGATTTGGGACTACGATCTTTCGTCGGCGCCGATTCTTGCCGACATCAACGTAAATGGAAAAGCCATCAAGGCGGTCGCGCTGCCGAGCAAAGAAGCATTCCTGTACGTCTTCGACCGCGTCACGGGCGAACCGGTTTGGCCTATTGAAGAGCGGCCTGTCCCAAAGGGTGACGTGCCGGGCGAGTGGTATTCTCCTACGCAGCCGTTCCCGACTAAGCCTCCTGCGTATGCTCGACAAGCGATAACCGACGATGATCTGATCGACTTCACGCCCGAGATGCGCGCACAGGGTCTCAAGCTGGCCCAGCAGTTCAAGATGGGGCCGATGTTTGTTCCGCCGGTTGTAAGCAAATCCGGCGGGCCCGTCGGGGCGCTCACTGTCGGCACTCTCAACGGGGGCACCAACTGGCCGGGCGCGGGCTATGACCCCGAGACCCACACAGTCTTTGCACCGGCGTCAAACGCCAGCGTTGCTCCGCTAGGACTCATCGAACCGCCCGAAGGATTCTCCGATATCAAATACGTCTCGGGCAGAGCGGGCCAGGCATTTCGAGTGAGCGAGGGACCGGGGTTCGGCAGCGCCGCCGACTTCCCGCAGGAGCCCAGGCGCCGTACGCCATCAGCCGCGCCCACAACGCCGGCCCCGCAGGCTGCCGGTGGAGGCGGAGGAGCCGGCGGTGGAACTCTGGTGCAGGGTCTCTCCATAGTCAAACCGCCATACGGATTGCTTTCCGCGATCAATTTGGATAAAGGCGAGATCACTTGGCAGGTTGCTCACGGCGACACGCCGGATGTCGTCCGAAATCACCCGGCGCTCAAGGGAATCAACATCCCGAAGACTGGACAGAATGGACCAGTCGGGCTGGTAGTCACGAAGACGCTTGTAATCATGGGCGACCCTCAGGTCACGACTACGCCGGAGCATCCGCGCGGCGCGATGTTGCGGGCATACGATAAAGCGACCGGCAAACAGGTAGGCGCGGTCTACATTCCGGCTCCACAGAGCGGTTCGCCAATGACGTACATGCACAACGGCAAACAGTACATAGTCGTCGCGGTCAGCGGAGGAGCTTACTCGGGTGAGTACATTGCGTTCGCGCTCCCGTCGGCCGATTGAGCGTTTAGGAGCGATGGTCTGACACAGTGCGCGGAGGACACAGCGCGGCGTAGGCGCACCCAACCTCTTCGCTCCTCCGCGTCCTCAGCGGTTCAACGAGATGAAGACGATCAACCGCGGCGGGCGCAGAGGTTCACGAGAGAAATTGGAAGAACAAGACATCACCAGTTCGCCACGCAGAGACAGCACGGAAAGAGACCTCGGTCTTCTCTGCGCTCCACGCTTGAGTTTGGCCATTGGGGGTTGCACTTTTGATCGGAAGAAATTGGTTTGGCGAAGTGGTTTGATCTCGGCGCCTAACAAAAAGAGCAACCAAGAATGGCCAACCCCCAGCGCTCCCCGGTGAGAGGCATTGGAGATATGAACATAAGGATCGCCGCCATAGTAGCTGGATTGGCGTTTGTTGGAGCGCTGCATTCCATAACGGGCGCGCAGGAGGCGCAACGAACGGTGTGGGATGGCGTCTACACTGAAGAGCAAGCAAAACGGGGCAAGGAGATTTATGCGCAGGTCTGCTCGAAGTGTCACGCCACCGACCTGTCCGGCGTCGACGAGGCCCCCGCGCTCTCGGGCGGGGCTTTTCTGGCGAATTGGGGCGGCTTGACCGTTGGCGACCTCTCCGAACGGGTTCGCATATCGATGCCGCCGAACAACAAAGGCAAGTTGAGCCGGCAACAGATCGCGGACGTGTTGAGCCACGTGATGAATGTTAACGGCTTTCCGCCTGGCAAAACGGAGATGGACTCAAAGACCGAGGTCCTGAGGCAGATTCGAATCGAATCGACTAAACCCAAGGCCAACTCCGGATCATAGATACGGCGAACATTTTTCCGCCGGGAGATCACCGATGCCGAACCGCCGCGCGTTCTTGAAGTTCCTTGCAGGCAGTCCGTTAATGGCGGGGTTCCTTCCTTTCGCCGAAGCGCTCAGACAAAACACGGACGGCGCGATATCGAGTCCAGCCGAAGCGCTCAACGTTCTCGAGTTCGAAGCCGCGGCCCGCAAGGCGCTCCCACCCGCCCACTTCGGCTATATGGCGACGGGCGTGGACGGCGACGCGACGCTCAAGGCCAATCGCGAAGGGTTCTCGCACTATCAGCTTCGTCCGAGGCGTCTGGTCGACGTGAGCCGAATCGATACGTCGACCGAGCTCTTCGGGACGAAGTGGGAAACACCGATAGTTCTCGCGCCGGTCGGCAGTCAAAAGGCATTCCATCCCGAAGGAGAAATCGCGGCGGCGAAGGCGGCTCAAACCAGGAAGACGCTCCAGATACTATCCACCGTGACCACATCATCAGTCGAAGACGTCGCCGCCGCCAGGGGCGCTCCAATCTGGTATCAGCTTTACGTCACCAACAGGTGGGAAGCCACGCTGAAGATGATCAAGCGCGCGGAGGCGGCAGGCTGTCCGGTTTTCGTATTCACCGTCGATCAACTCGGTGGAAGAAACACCGAAACACAGCAAGCCTACCGGCGCTTGGATACGCGGCAGTGCGCAGCCTGCCATGGCTCAGCCTCCGGCCCGGATGTAGACGGCCCGGCTTATTATCGCCGCAGGCCAATGTTCGACGGGCTCGATACGGAGGGACTCACTCGGAGAACGCCTGCTCTCACGTGGGAGCTTGTGCGCAGGCTGAAAGACGCCACGTCAATGAAGCTCGTAGTGAAGGGGATCGAGACCCGTGAAGACGCGCAGTTGTGCGTGGAAAACGGAGTAGACGGCTTGATCGTTTCCAACCACGGCGGACGCGCTGAAGACAGCGGACGCGCAACGATCGACTGCCTGCCGGAAGTGATTCAAGCGGTCGGCGGCCGCATTCCGGTGCTGGTGGACGGAGGCTTTCGGCGAGGCACGGACATCTTCAAAGCGCTCGCTCTTGGCGCGCGCGCGATCTGCATCGGACGGCCGTACGTTTGGGGATTGGCCGCCTTTGGCCAACCCGGAGTCGAACGCGTTCTCGACATTCTCCGCCGCGAATTGGATCTCGTGATGAGACAGTGCGGAACGCGTTCACTCAAAGAAATCGGCCCGGCGTCTAT
>JAHFUG010000264.1:0-8796 GCA_023265195.1 Blastocatellia bacterium
CCGATTTTAATCTCGACTCGATCTATCGGGACCGCATCCTCACTCAGAGGACCAGGCGTTATGACCTGCCCGGTTCGTCGCGGCGATCAACCGTCGAGATACTACACACGCTGCTGGGAGTCGAGCTAAAGATCGCTAAGCGGCGTCTGTTGTGTCCCGACTTGGCGACCGCACGATACCTTTCAGTGTTCGCGAAACTGGGTTGCTCGGCTGTGGCTATACCGTACGACATAACGCAGGTCTCTCATGTCGCCGATCTGCTCGAGTCCGGCCTGAGCCGCATGATGCTTCTAATTGAACACCTCACTGAAGGACGTACCGCCAAATTCCGACCGGCGGTAAGGCGGCGGTTGTTCGATGGAGCAAGAACGGCGATCGCAAATCTTGGAGCCGGCTCGAAGATTCCCGAGTTCAATCAAAACACCCGGCAGAGAAATTGAGCCGGCTGTCATCAGAGAGAATCACTTTCATGGTTATAGACAAATCCCGGAGGGATGACCTGTCTGTAGGAATGTGCGGAATAATTACTCGCCAGTCCGGGGCCGGTTATAAGGTCAGACCTCCTGATCTGGTGGGATTTGAGATGAGCCGAGTTGGTAGACGATCCTGAGATTAGTTTCTGGAAAGATCGTATTTGTGAGATTGAGTTGCTCGCAGAGATAGGCAAGCGCCCTGTCATGGGCGGCCTGGGTCAGATGGTGCAAGCGGATCGTGAGAGTGTTGGCTTGGAGGTCTGGGATTAGATCCACTTCATTGTGGTAGATATGACGCAATAGTGCGCGAGCATCGTCAACTCGGGAGAGCTTATCGCGTAGCAGGGAGGCCATCGAAGTCTCCGCGCGGTAAGAGATCATCTTGATGGTGTCAACGAAATGCTTTTTCTCGGTGAGCAGGCGGGAGAAGCGGTCTTGTTCCGGTAGTTGCTGAACCGGGATGTGATGCGGGGTGTTCTTCCGCTCTGATTTCAGCGTTTGGATCTCTGTATTCAAGTCGTCTATCCTCGGGGGTCGGGCAAAACCGGCCAATGATGGTCACCTCAAAACCGGCCAATGAGAATGGTCGTCCGGGACGTTGACAGCGACCGGAGGCTTGGTAGCCTCCGGTGGTATGAGCAACGTTTTGAGCGACGAAAAGAAACAGCAAATCCTTGCACTGGGACGGCTCGGATGGACCTTGCGGCGAATCGAGCAGGCTACCGGTGTGCGTAGAGAAACGGCAGGGGCTTATCTCAAAGCGGCCGGGATCGGGGTGCGTCCGCCGCGTGGCTGGGGTCGGCGAGGGCCGGCAAAAGCAGCCAACGAGGTGACCACCGATACTCTGTCCGAGTCGGAGGTGACTCAGTATGAACAGGACAAGGGCCGGCAAAAAGAAGCGATAGACGATAGCTCATATCTACAGACAGGTGTCTCCTACGGAGACAGCCCACAATCGAAACCAAGCCGATTCCCGCTCCACTTGGACGCAGCAACATAGATTTGGACACTACCTATGGTGACTCCTTGATTTCGCCGCTTCCCGAAGGCCAACCATTGATGCGCGCACAAGACGCAAGGCGGCGCTTGATGAAGCCTCAATCCTTCGCTATCTTCGGAGATCAATCTCTCTTGGGACACATGCTTAAATCGGCGGCAAAGACGTCTTCGCTTGAAACGGACACCACTCGGCTAAACCGAGCGGATTATCGGCCGCGCCGTGGCTTGAGCATACCTTGCGTCACGGTGCTGGACTCGTCCGGCCGCGTAATCGAAGAGGAACAACGGCGAGTCTTCCGGCACGCGGCGCAGTCGGGCCGGGGCGCGGACATCCTCTTTGCCGGAGGAACCACGGGCGAACTAAACCGGCTCTCGAACGGCGAGCGTCAGCGATTGATCGAAATCCTGGTGGACGATGCCGCGCTGATAAACGGCAAGGTGCGTGCGAACGGCCATCTTGCCGCGGAAGCATGGGTAGGCGTGTCCGGCGCGACTCGCCGCGAAACTCTGGCCAACCTGGAGTGCGCGCTGGCCGCCGGCGCGGACGCCGCCGTCATCGCCCCGCTGTCGATTAATGACATTGGCGACGTCGTTTCGTTCTTTCAACGAGAAGTCAGCGATTTGTTCGACCGCGCCGGCCAGTGGCTTCCGATTTTTCTATACGACAACGCGGATATAGCGGCCGACCCCGGAATTCCTCATATTCACACGCGCTTTGTAAAACGGCTCAGCAGGCTCCACTTCATCTTTGGAATAAAGGTCTCGGCGCCGCGGCGAGTGCTTGGCAACTACACAAAGGGCGCGCTGCACTTCAAAGACAAAGGCGAGTTTGGCGTATACGTCGGCGACGCGATGTTGATTTTCCAGGTCTTCAAGATAGAAGAAGGGATCGCAGGCCGTCTTCGCGAGTATTGGAATCGATACTTGCTCCACGATGAGCTGCCTATAGGAGTCGTCTCCGGGCCGGCCAACGTCATGCCGCGTGAGTGGCAACGCGCGTGGCGCGCTTGCTACGCAGGCGACCGGCGTTTGATGGACATCTATCTATCGGCGTTCTCCCGGTTCAATGACGCGTGCGTTTTTCCGAAACTAAGCGGCTCGCCGAACAAAATGATCGCCTGCTTGAAATATGCGCTCAAGCTCGATGGCGTCATTGATTCCGACGCGGTAGCAGCACGGACACCGGCCCTGTCGGAGCAGGAGCGCAGGCAGTTCGCCGCCGATTATCAGCGGATCAAGGATTCTATCGCCGAAAACACCGATCACTTGTGGGTGTCAACACTGATCTGAGCAGGCGCATTCGGGGTGCGGAGTTCGGGGTGCGGAGTTCGGAGTGGGGAGTTCGGAGTGGGGAGTTCGGGGTGCGGAGTTCGGAGTTCGGAGTTCGGAGTTCGGGGTTCGGAGTGCAGAGTTCGGAGTGTGGGCTTCGGAGTGGGGAGTTCAGAGTGCGGAATGCCGGATTACTCGGTGGTACTCGGGGGAAACGCGAACAGAAATTTCGTAACGATCGGCATAAGCGACTCAGTGGTGCTTGGCAGAAGTTTCGTAGCAGATTAACCGCTGATTCGCGCTGACTGCGTAACCCTGATCCGCGCTGATCAGCGGGCCGAAGGCAGCGTAGATCAGCGGCTAAATGCGGACGCCGGACTCGGCTCCGCTGTTGCAATTGCCACTGGGCAACTATTTCCGCCGAGCCCCACTAGGCTTTTTGGAAGACTGCGCTGCCAAACAGTGGCCCTTCGGGCAACAGATTCCCCCACGCAGTCTGCGAAAAAACCTAACCGATCATTACGAGAAGTTTGTTCGCATTTCTCCCGAGGACCACCGAGTGATCAAGGGTTCCGAACCCCGAACCCCGAACCCCGCACTCCGAACTTCGAACTCCCCACTCCGAACTCCGCACTCCGCACTCCGAACTCCCCACTCCGAACTCCGAACTCCGAACTCCGAACTCCGAACGCCTTGGCGCTAGTTATTAACGCTTGATTGTGCCCGCGCGGGTTAGGCGGGCGCCGCCGGCATGCCCTACCGTGCCTTTGCCCACAGAGTATTGCGCGATCCGGTTCAATTGGATACTCTTTAAATCGTCCGATTAGCCGGCTAAAGGGGTTCACACTCATGCAACACATTCAGCCTGACTCGCCTCCTCGAACCATGAACGGGAGCAAAGCCAGCGGAATTTGGATAGCGCTTTCGCTATTCGTGGGCGGGTTGATCATCATCGGCGCCGTGGTCCAAGCGACGTTGAGCAGAACCAGATCCGGAGGAGGATCGGGCGAGCTTCCTCAACCTCGCGCGGTATCACCCGCGTCGGCCCCTTCACCGGTCGAACTGTCGAACTCATTCAGACAAGTCGCCAAGGACGTCAAGCCCGCGATCGTCAACATCAATATAGTCGAGGCGGCTCATAGGACGCCTTTCTTTCCAGGCTTCGGCTTTCCAGACGATGGGAGCTACGGAAAGCAGAGAGGAACGGGATCGGGAGCGATCGTTACACCGGACGGCTACATCATCACCAATAACCATGTCGTGGGCAGGGCCGATAAGATCGAGGTTACATTGGCCGACGGACGGAAGTTCAGAGGCGAGCGCATAGGAACCGATCCCGAAACCGATCTCGCTGTAATCAAGATTAGCGCATCGGGACTCCCGACTACGGTGTTGGGCGATTCGGATTCGGTGGAGCAAGGCGATTGGGTGCTGGCTATCGGAAGCCCATTCGGTCTCCAGCAGACAATCACCGCTGGAATCATCAGCGCGACCGGACGAGACATACCCACGGCTTCTCAGTTCAATCGATATCTTCAAACCGACGCCTCGATCAATCCGGGAAATTCCGGAGGACCGCTCGTTAACATGCGAGGCGAGGTAATCGGCATCAACACGCTGATCTATTCGAACTCAGGAGGGAACGAAGGAGTTGGTTTCGCTATCCCGTCGAACCTCGCCAGGAAGGTTTACGGCGAGTTGATTCAAAGCGGAAAGATAACCAGGGGTTATCTTGGAGTCCGGATCAGGGATATGGACCCCGCCACCGCCGATGCGATGAGCCTTGAAGCCGGCGCCGGAGTCCTGGTTGGTGAGGTAACCGCCGACAGCCCGGCGGCCCGGGGAGGTCTTAGGAACGGCGACGTGATAACCGCGATCGATGGAACGCATGTCAAGACCGCCGCCGAGTTGACGGCCAAGGTGTCATCGACCGCCGTTGGCAAATCGGTTCGAGTCGACTACATCCGCGACGGCAAACAGGGATCTACGACGGTTGTGCTGGCTGAGCGTCCTCCGATTGACAAGGAAGCCAGCGCGGAGCCCAGCGGAGGCGAAGCCAGGGCTTCCCGTCTCGGCCTGTCGGTTCAAACGGTTACTCCCGCGATGGCTAAGCAGTTGAATCTCGAGATAGAGAGCGGCGCGATCGTAGTTCGGATCAAACCAGGAAGCTCGGCCGCCGAGGTTTTGAACAGCGGAGACGTTATTCACCAGGTCGGCAGGGATAAGATTGAGAACGCGGAAGACCTGGTGCGTGTTTCCGAGTCGCTCAGAAGCGGCCAGGAAGTCGCGGTCAGGATCGAGCGTAGCGGACGGCTCGTGTGGGTGACGGTGTCGGTCGATTAGAGGAATTGGGGATTGGGGATTGGGGATTGGGGATTGCGGATTGGGGATTGCGGATTGGGGATTGCGGATTGCGGATTGGGGATTGGGGATTGCGGATTGCGGATTGATGATTGCAGAATGAATCCGCAATCATCAATCATCAATCATCAATCATCAATCATCAATTCCTAGCGCGTCCATTAGCTGTTTAGCAAAGACCGGCGCCTTCTCATCGTGCTTCAAGTAGCAATAAACGTCGACCGTGCGAGAGCGAATCCAACGAGCCCAGTCAAGCAGCTCCGCCTTCGAGTATTCACCTTTTCGAAGCCGCATATAAACGAATGGGCCGGTGACTTCGCGCGGCGCGTCCGCGGATTGACCCTCCTCTTTCTCGATCACACCCAGGGCGCTGTTGTGTTTCTTAAGCACGTCGTAAACGTCGTCAGCGAACCAGGAGTCGTGACGAAACTCTAAGGCGAGCCTGGCCCTCGATCCGAAACTGGAAAGGAAGGAGTCGAGGCGTGCGGCGTCTTTCTTCATGTTAGGCGGCAGTTGAACCAGGATCGTGCCTAGCTTCTCTTTTAGACCCGCCGCGGAATTCAGAAAGAACTCCATTTCTTCATCGGCGCCTTTCAGCCTCTTGATATGAGTAATCTTCTGGCTGAGCTTTAGAGTGAACAGGAAGTCATCGGGGGCTTCGGCATACCAACCTTCGGTGAGTTTCGAGGTTGGAAGCCGGTAAAACGTATTGTTGATCTCGGTGGTCTTGAAATGAGCTGCGTAATACGCCAGATACTTTTTCGGCGACAGGTCTTCCGGATAGAAGAGGCCGCGCCATTCTTTATATGAAAAACCGGACGTGCCGATGAAGATCCGCTTACTATTCAGGGTCATCATCATTGATTCCATTCAAGTCGTTCGATCGTCTACTACTCATCTGACGATCGGGAGCTCGATTATGAACTTCGCTCCCCGCGGTTCGTTGTCTTCCGTCCAGATGCGGCCGTTATGATCGGCGACGATGTGACTCACGATAGCGAGGCCGAGCCCCGTAGCGCGGTCGCGCGTCGAGAATTTTGGGAGGAACAGCTTGTCCTTATCAGCCGGGCGGATTCCGTGGCCCGAGTCGCTTACGATCAACCGGGCGACGTCGCTGCTCTCAATGTAACGTGACTCGATCTTGATCTTGTTGCCCGAGGCTGCTCCGCCTCCGTTATCGCCGTTATTAGCCGTCATAGCCTCTGCCGCGTTGTCGATAAGGTTCACCAGGACTCGCTTCATCTGCTCCGGGTCAAGCCTGAGCGGGGGTATGTCATCGGCGAGATCGCATTCAATTGCAAGCCCGTCCAGCCTGTCGGCATAAAGGGCCACGGCGTCTCGAACTACGCCGTTCAACGAGGCGTCCACGGGCCGAGCTTCCGGAAGTCTGGCGAAGCGCGAGAACTCCTCCACCATCCGTTGAAGAGTAGCTACTTCGCGCGATATCGTAGCCGTGCCTTCGCGAACCACTTCATCGAATTTCGCGCCGCTCGAGCCGCCGCTCCGCTGATAGTTTCGAATGATTCGCTCCGCGGAGAGTTGGATCGGCGTGAGAGGGTTCTTGATCTCGTGCGCCATTCGCCGGGCGACTTCGCTCCACGCCGCCGCGCGCTCCGCAAGAATCAGATCGGTCAGGTCTTCGATTACGATTACCCAGCCCTCGATCGCGCCTCCGGGACTTCGAAGCGGCACGGCGGTAGTCGCGGTTCGTAGCGAGCTGCCGTTGGAATGCTGGTATAGAATCTCCGCTTGAGCCAGACCGGTCCTTTGCGCCCGCTTGCAGAGCGCCGCCATTTCATTAGCGCGATCGATTCCCGCTATCTGGCTGAGCGGGGCGCCGACAGCCGGTCTCTCCGCGACCCCGAGCATGTACAACGCAGCGCGATTAATCGTGGTGATCTCCATCGCGACCCCGGTCGATATGACGCCGGCCGAGAGGGATTCGAGCACTGTTTCAATATAGCGGCGACGTTCCTGGAGATCATCGGCGGCTCGCTCGAGACGGTGTCGATTCTCTTCCAACTGGCCGGCCATCTGGTTGAACGAGCGCACCAGCACCGCAAGCTCGTCCTCAGCCGTCACCTCCACCGGACGGGAAAAATCATTGCGGGCGACTCGTTCGGTAGCTTCAGCCAGAGCCTGTATCGGCACGGTGATTCCGCGGGCGACGTGCAACGCGAGCCAGGACGCGGCGAATATCAGCAACAATGCGACTGCCGCGAGAAGCAGAACGTAAATCGTCTTAATGCGCTTCATCTTTCGCTGCAGGTTGTGAAAGTTCGCGTACTGCCCTTCTATGTTCGCCGCCCGCTGCGTAAGACTGGGAGGAAACTCGCGCGCAACCACCAGGACGGCTTGCTCGCCGGTACGCACGGGCAGTTTGACGGCGGAGATTATGAAGATGTTGATGGGGCTTTCGCCATCGTCTTCGCCCGCGGCGGATTCCTCTCCGCCGGCGACTGCGGCTTCGACCTTACTTAAGGTCTCCTCTATGTCGGGGGCGACGGGTTTCTCCGAGACCTCGAGGGTCATTCGCTTACTCGCTAGCGCCACCCGAACGAGCCTCAGCCGATATACCGCCATCGATTGTCTCAGTTCTCGTTCTAGATCCGCGGCGGCCGGGTAATCGCCTTCCGGAAGCTCGAGCGATCCCGCGATGGCCTTTGCAATTGCGGTCAGGTCGCCTTCTTCCTTTTCAAAGTAGCTTTCCTTTATGAGCTTGGCGTCGCTGACAATCTGACTGGCGGGGCCGCTGAACCAGCGTTCTATGCTGCGATTGATGAGACCGAACGCAAAGAAGAAAAGAAGAAGCACGGGGAGGAGCGATAGAGCGATGGCGTAACCGACGAGCCTCGCTTTGAACTTTGAGCCGGCCTGTCCCGCCCGCCGCTCTCGCATCAGCTTGAGCACGTTTCGCAGGAGCACGAAGAAAGTCAGAACGAAGGCTAAGAAGTTCAAGGTCGACAGCGCGTAAAGTAGAATCGTCTCCCCGGCGTTGTCCGGAGAGACAAACGAACTCAGATTGAAACCGCTCTGCGCGATTAGAGAGAGCATCAAGAGTAGAGTGATTATCGAAAGGACGATCACCGTGTTGAGGCGGCGTCTGCCGACTTCAGTCAGACGGCCGGGACGTTTTTCCGAGTCACGTTGCGGCATCAAAGCTCTCCATGAACCGGGACGAATCTGGCCTTCACGTGGCGCATTCTATCAAAGGCTCTTACCAAGATGAAGTTGCGCTGGTGAACGGGACGAAGGGTCCAAGGAGACGTGAAGAGATTATCTTCCGTCTCCGAGTAATGCGCCGGCGCGAGATGAGGACCACCGATCGAAGTGAGGGCTTCAACGCGGCTCCGCGGTGAATTCCCCTCGCAAAAGGGGAACATATTTCTTGATGCTACCTTGGTGTGGCCGCGTTTCAATCTGCTTGATAGCCAGGCCGCGATTCTTATACTCTTGCAGCCGGTTTACATTGGGGAGATATCAATGCCTATAACCAGAACCGACGTTGAGAAAATCGCCGAGCTTGCACGGCTCGAGTTGACCGCGGATGAGACTGATGCATTCACAAGGCAGTTGGGATCGATTCTTTCATATGTAGACACCCTGAACGAGCTTGATACAACCGGCGTGCAACCGATGTCTCACTGCCAGACCGGGGACGAGACTCACGCCGGACGAGACGACGTCGTGCTTC
>JAHFUG010000264.1:8896-10659 GCA_023265195.1 Blastocatellia bacterium
TTGGGATCGATTCTTTCATATGTAGACACCCTGAACGAGCTTGATACAACCGGCGTGCAACCGATGTCTCACTGCCAGACCGGGGACGAGACTCACGCCGGACGAGACGACGTCGTGCTTCCAGGCATAGGACAAGACGCGGCGACAGCGAACGCTCCCGATTCCGAGGCTGGATTCTTCAAGGTCCCGAAGGTCATCGGTGGCTGATGAAGGGAACCACGCACGAACGCGGTCAGCATGAACAACCTAATCAGCCTGCGCATCCCCGAGGCAATTCCGCGAGATTCCGAGAAGTTATTGCTATCGGTCCCTGGAGTTTGGACATTTTCGGAATGAGCACCAGATTCAAATTCCAGGTTCAATCTCAGGCAAATCAGAGGCTGGGAAGAGGGATTTATCCCCGCTCTTCCGCTTGAATTCACTCAAACTTGCCAAGTGAGGAGGTGCGGGGATAAATCCCTCTTCCCGACCTGTGATTTGCCTGAAGTCGAACGCGGTATCTCGGATTTGGTTTTTCTGAAGAGGACCAAACTCCAGAGACAGGAGTAACTATGCGGAGCGCGTGTTGGCCGGGGTGAATGAAGGTCTCCTTGGCGAAAGCCCCTTACTTTAGTGGGTTACATATTTACATACTGAAGGGGTCTGAGAGTTACAACGGGAGAGCGTCCACGGACGCCGACGGAGGTGAAAGATGATAGTCAGAGCCGCGGCAGTCCAAGCAGCGCCGGTCTATTTCGATCTAAGCGCGTCGATAGACAAGGCGGTTTCGCTGGTCTCGAGCGCCGCTGCGATGGGCGCTAAACTCGTCGCGTTTCCGGAGACCTGGCTGCCCGGTTACCCCGCGTGGCTCGATTGCTGCCGAGATGTCGCCCTTTGGGACTATGAGCCGGTCAAGAAGGTTTATGCGAGATTGATGGAGAACAGCGTAGTCGTGCCGGGCCCCGCGACCGACGCTATGGCTGAGGCGGCGCGCGAGCACTCAATAGTGCTGAACATCGGAGTCCACGAGCGAGTGGTCGAGGGCCCGGGCCGGGGCACGCTCTACAATACGATGCTGACTTTTGCCGATGACGGCTCGCTGGTGAATCGTCATCGGAAGATCATGCCCACCTATACCGAGCGAATGATCTGGGGCGAGGGTGACGGCGCAAGCCTCCACGCGGCGGCTACCGCGGTGGGCCGCGTCGGAGGCTTGACTTGCTGGGAGCACTGGATGCCGCTGGCCCGCCACGTGCTGCACGCGTCCGGCGAAGACATCCACATCGCGGCCTGGCCTCAGGTGAAAGAAATGAATCTTATTGCCAGCCGTCATTACGCCTTCGAAGGCCGCTGCTTTGTCATCGCCACGGGCGCGTTGCTGCGGGCGCGCGAGCTTCCGCGCGAACTGGAATTGATCGAAGAACTGAAGCAAGATCCGAACGCGTTTGTGTTGAGTGGAGGGAGCGCGATCATCTCTCCGGATGGTTCGGTGCTAGCCGGCCCGCTTTACGGCGAAGAGACGATCTTAACCGCCGACCTCGATCTGTCGATGATAGCCGAGGAGAGCCTCGCGCTCGATGTTACCGGCCATTACTCGAGGCCGGACTTATTCGAAGTGAAGCTAAAGGGGGAGGCCCGCTAAACGGACGGCACGGACGGATCTGTTGTTTAGAGTTCACGCTTCAGCGTGCCGCAGCCTAAAGGCTGAACTCTGAACGTCTCCCACCGGACAATGGCTCGTTGCAGCCTAGAAACTTCCGCCGAGCACCAAGAGGTGGCCTAAG
>JAHFUG010000265.1 GCA_023265195.1 Blastocatellia bacterium
TCAAAATTTGCAAATCTCATGGAAACCAGATAAGTTTCGCCTTCGATATTGAGATTGCGCGCACGGGCATTACTCGCAATGCAATGAATTTTGTTGCCCTCTCGCTGTGATTTGCACTGAGCCGCGCGTGTTTCCTGTTGGGTTTTGTGTGGCGGTTCTGTTCCAACCAACAGGCGCAACACGGATCAATGGATAGCCGCTTTCAACGGGGATTTCCAAATGAATTCGAAGTTTCGCTCGGCCATCGCGACGTTCGGCCTGGAAACCAAGGCTAAACTCACGAATCGCGGAGCCACGGGTGAACCGGAGGATCAGCTCCGCGCGCCCCTCGAAGGCATGGTCGCGAACATGGCTGAGATATGCGGATTTCCCCGAAGCGTAGTCGCCGCGGTCGGCGAATCGGCGCTGATCGAGTTGAAGACCCGTCCAGACTATGCAATCACGATTCGTGGCGCCTTGACGGGTTTTATCGAAGTCAAAGCGCCGGGTAAGGGCGCTGATCCGCGCCGGTTCAAAGATCGTCACGACAAGCAACAATGGGAAAAATTACAACCGCTCCCGAACCTCATCTACACCGATGGTAACGAGTTCAGCCTCTGGCGGAACGGCCAACTGGAAGGGGCGCTCGTCCGGCTCATTGGTGACGTCGAAACGTCAGGAGCCAATCTCGACGCGCCGCCGTCTTTGATGAGCCTCTTCGAAGACTTCCTCCGATGGCGCCCCATTCCGCCGCGAGATGCAAAGCAGCTCGCTGTAGTAATCGCTCGTCTGTGCCGGCTGCTGCGAGAAGAAGTGACCGAGCAGTTGGCGATTGGAAGCCCGGCGCTCACGGCGCTCGCGACCGATTGGCGGAAGCTGCTTTTCCCGGAGGCGTCTGACCGGCAGTTCGCCGACGGATACGCTCAGGCGGTTACGTTTGGCTTGCTGATGGCGCGCGCCCACAACATCCGGTTGAGCGCCGGCCTCGACCAAGTCGCCCGGCAACTCGCACAGACGAACTCGCTAATAGGCTCCGCGCTACGGCTCCTAACCGACGATGCGCAAAATCAAGCTACGCTGACGACCTCGCTCGGCACGCTCACGCGCGTTCTTGACGCAGTCCATTGGCCCGCCATTAGCAAGGACGATTCGGACGCCTGGCTCTACTTCTACGAAGATTTCCTGGAGGTCTATGATAACGATCTGCGAAAGAAGACCGGATCGTACTATACGCCGCCCGAAGTAGTTGGCGCGATGGTCAGTCTGGTCGATGAAGCGATTCGGAGCCGCTTCAAGATTCATTCAGGGCTCGCGTCGCCGGCGGTGACAGTGGCGGATCCCGCGCTCGGGACCGGCACTTTTCTGCTTGGGATATTGCGCCGGATTGCCGAGACGGTCAAAGCGGACGAAGGCCCGGGGGCGGCGCCTGCCGCGGTCGGCGCCGCTATCGACCGGCTGATCGGATTTGAGATTCAACTGGGACCATTCGCGGTCGCGCAGTTGCGCATCGTAGCCGAACTTGCCGACCTTATAGGGGCGCCGCCGCCTGCACAGCCGCGTATGTTCGTCGCGGACGCTCTCAGCGACCCATACGGTGAGCCAGGATGGCTTCCGTCGATCCTGGCGCCGATCGCCGAATCGCGTCAGCAGGCAAACAAGGTGAAGAACCTGGAGCCGATCACCGTGGTCATCGGTAACCCGCCGTATAAGGAAAAAGCAAAGGGTCTTGGCGGTTGGGTCGAATCAGGCAGCCCGAATTCACCGGAACGGCCACCGCTCGAGGCATGGACGCCCCCGCGCGACTGGGGCGTCGGCGTGCATACCAAACACCTCCGCAATCTTTACGTGTATTTCTGGCGCTGGGCGACTTGGAAGGTATTCGATCATGATCCCAACTCCAACACCGGGATCGTCTGCTTTATAACCGTGGCGGGTTTTCTCAACGGACCGGGATTCGAGAAGATGCGCGATTACCTGCGCCACAAAGGCGATGAAGTCTGGGTCATCGATTGCTCGCCCGAGGGACACCAACCTGAGGTCAACACCAGAATCTTCGAGGGCGTCCAGCAACCGATTTGCATCGTTGTTGTGTCCCGTCCTCTCGGAACACGGGAGGATGCGCCCGCGACGGTTCGATTCAGAGCGCTTCCGGCGGGACATCGAAAAGAGAAGTTCGAGGCGTTGAGAACGCTGACACTCGACTCAGATGGATGGGTCGAATGTCCGTCGGCATGGCGCGCTCCATTTCTCCCGGCGTCAACTGGGGCGTGGTCAACGTACCCCGCGCTCGACGATCTTTTTAGCTATAACGGTTCCGGTGTGATGCCAGGGCGAACGTGGGTCATTGCTCCCGACGCACAGTCGTTACGGCAGCGATGGGATGTGCTCATCAGCGCCCCGTGCGACCAGAAGGAGACGCTATTCCACCCTCACCTTCGTCAAGGGAAACCGGGCGACAAACATAGCAAGCGGATAGTCAATAAGGCGCTGCCCGGTTACGAAGCGCGGCCAACTCCTATTGCGGAAGAGCGGGGACAAACCCTCGCGCCCGCGCGCTATGGTTTCCGTTCGTTCGACCGGCAATGGATCATTCCCGACAACCGGCTGATCAATCAGCCAAACCCCGAGTTGTGGGAGATGCATTCGGAGCACCAGGTGTACCTGACGGCTCCGAGCGACAGATCACCGTCGGCGGGACCGGCTCTTACCTTCACCGCGCTGATACCGGACCTGCATCATTACAACGGGCGAGGTGGGCGCGTCTTCCCAATGTGGCGCGACCACGAAGCGAGCACACCCAATGTTGGTCAGAACTTGCTCGCATACTTGAGTCAGAAGTACAAAAGGCCAGTGAGCGGGGCGGATGTGGTTGCCTATATCGCTGCGATCGCGGCGTGTCCGGCATTCACCGATCGCTTCCTATCCGATCTCGTGCAACCAGGCTTGCGGATTCCAATAACGGCAAAAGGCGAAGTCTTTGCCGCGGCCGACGACGTCGGACGCACTGTCATATGGCTCCATACATTCGGCGAGCGGTTCGCGGACCCAAAACGTGGCCGGCCGGCCGGTCCTCCACGGCTTGCGCGCGGCGCCGCACCTCGGATTCCCGCCGCGGGCGCCATCGCATCAGATAACGCAACGATGCCGGACACCATCGACTACGATGAGACTAAGAGCAGACTACTGATCGGCGGCGGGTACGTGGAACGCGTAGCTCCCCAAGTGTGGAGCTACGAGGTTTCCGGTAAGCGGGTTCTACGGCAATGGTTCAGTTATCGCAGGGCAAACCGTGAGCGGCCAATAATCGGCGACCGGCGACCGCCATCAAAGCTGGGAGACGTTCAACCCGATCGCTGGCTCGCGGAGTACACTACGGAACTCATCAATCTGCTCAACGTGATCGGCAAGCTCGTAGAACTCGAACCAACCCAGGCCGCCTTGCTGACGCAGATATGCTCGGGTCCGACGATCTCAGCCGGCGAGTTGAGCGCGGCAGGCGCGTTCGCCCAAACTGCTCCCCTGGCGTCTCGAACCAAGAGTCACGGTTTGGCCTACCAGCCAAGCCTGTTGATGTAAAAGGGTAGCGTCCTGATCCGGGTTGCTGCGTCCAAGTGGATCTGGGCATATGCCGGCATTGATGATTGAATTTGACCGCGAATACCTGCGCCATGAGCTATCCCCGCGTAGCGGCTCGGCCATTTCTTCCGTCCTTCCGTAGGAGGGCCATCGCGTTTGTGCATTTCTTCCGCCCCTCCGTAGGAGGGTCATGTTTATAGCACGTGTGGTGGGATGCTCCGCCCTCCGTAGGAGGGCCATGTGCTTTTTGAAATGGAGGCAGCCATTATTGTTCGCTTGAAAATACAGATGGACATGGCCCTCCTAACGGAGGGCGAATGCTACTGCCGATCCTTCTATAAACATGGCCCTCCTAACGGAGGGCGAATGCTACTGCCGATCCTTGCTATAAACATTGCCCTCCTAATGGAGGGCCAATGCTACTGCCGATCCTTGCTATAAACATTGCCCTCCTAACGGAGGGCCAATGCTACTGCCCATCCTTGCTATAAACATGCCCTCCTAACGGAGGGCCAATGACTACTGCCGATCCTTGCTATAAACATGCCCTCCTAACGGAGGGCGAATGCTGTTGCCGATTCTTGCTATAAACATGGCCCTCCTAACGGAGGGCGAACGCTACTGCCGATTCTTGCTATAAACATTGCCCTCCTAACGGAGGGCGAACGCTACTGCCGATTCTTGCTATAAACATGGCCCTCCTAACGGAGGGCCAATGCTACTGCCGATCCTTGTTATAAACATGGCCCTCCTAACGGAGGGCCAATGCTACTGCCGATCCTTGCTATAAACATGGCCCTCCTAACGGACGGCGAATGCTACTGCCGATCCTTGCTATAAACATGGCCCTCCTAACGGAGGGCGGAAGTTGCGGCCGATCCTTGCTATAAACATGGCCCACTAACGGATGGCGGTTACGCACGCAAAGCGCGCGTGTTAGTTACGATCTCTATGAACTGCTTCGCGCGATCCGTGATCAGTTTATCCTTGCCCTCGCTGAGAGCTTTTGTGTCCACGAGGTCGGAGCCAACTCCCAATGCCGCCGCCCCCGCCTTTATGAAGTCGGCGGCGGTCTCGAGCGACACGCCGCCGGTCGGCACTAACTCGATTTGCGGCAACGGGGCCTTCAGCGCTTTGATGTAGCCGGCTCCGCCCAACGCGTTCGCCGGAAACACCTTTACAAAATCGGCGCCGGCTTTCCACGCGGCGATCACTTCCGTTGGAGTCATGGCTCCGGGCATGACCGTGATGCCATATCGGCGGCAGCAGGAAATGGTCTCGAGATCCAAAGCCGGGCTCACGATGAACTGGGCTCCCGCCAGTATGCAGGCGCGAGCTGTTTCAGCGTCGAGCACGGTGCCCGCTCCTACGATGGCGTCTCCCTGAAACCGCGCCGCGACTTCTTCAATGACTCTGATCGCGCCCGGCACGGTCATCGTAATCTCGAGGATCGAGACGCCGCCTTCCTTGATAGCTTCGATGGCGCGCATCGCGATTGCGGCCGATTCCGCGCGCACGACCGGGATGACGCCGGATTCAACGATTCGATTTATGACTTCGGATTTCTTCACTGCGTTTCAACTAAGGAGATGTAGAGAAAATACCTCAGGTATTTGAGTTATCGTCAGCACGAGATGAGCAGCGCCTATGGAACCGAGGGCTTCAGAGAGAAACGGTCTGTTCAGCCCAGAACTGAAACTCGCGGTGCTTATGCTCTTCCGCCTTTGCGAGAATCTCTCCGCTGGCGACGCGCCGCACGTGCTCGAAGACGCGCGCGCCGACTTCGTCGATGCTTTCAACTCCATCAATGACTCCGCCCGCCGAGAGATCCAGGTCGCGCGACATTCGCTGAAAAACCGGCGTGTTTGAAGCCAGCTTGATCACGGGCGTGATGGCGTTTCCTATCGTCGTGCCACGCCCTGTTGTGAAGACGACCACGGTCGCGCCGGCTCCGACCAAGCCTGGCGTCGATTCCTGATCGTAGCCAGGCCCTTGCATCAAGTTGATGCCTCGATTCTTCGGCGTTTCGGCGTACTCGACGGTTCCCTCGATCCGGGTCGTCCCTGCTTTCGACATCGCACCCAGCGACTTGATCGTGATGTTGAGCAGGCCACCCGCGATGTTTCCGGGACTCGGATTCTGATTGAGCACCGCTCCAAATTTCGACGCGTATTCTTTATACCAGTCCACCATTCGATAAATGGCGCGCCCGGTCTCGGCGTCTTTGGCGCGGTGCGCGATTATGTGTTCCGCCCCGCAAAATTCCGGCACCTCGGTTATGAGAATCGTTCCGCCCGAACGGACCAAAGAGTCGCAGGCGCGTCCCAACGCCGGATTGGCTGAGATTCCCGAGAACCCATCGGATGCTCCGCACTTGACGCCGAGAACAAGCTCGCTCACGGGGCACGGCGCGCGCTCCGCCTTATTTACTTCGGGCAGCATGCGCTCCACTTCCTTGAGACCGCGTTCGATGGCCGCTTGAGTGCCGCCGGATTCTTGAATGCCGATTTTGGCGACTGGTTTGTCGAACGACTTCTCATGTCTGAGAAGGTATTTTTGAACCTGCGCGAGATTTGTCTTCTCGCAGCCAAGATCGATCAGGACGACGCCGCCGACGTTTGGGTGATCCGCGTAGTTCGCCAGCGTCCGCAACATAACTTCGATCGTAGAACCGTCCTGGCACCCGCAGCCTTTGTTATGCGGAATCGCCACTACTCCATCTACGTTCGGGAATTTCTCACGCGAATAAAGCGTGAACTCGGAGATCATCGAAATCTGCTGCGCTTCGTGGCTTGCGCACATGCTGGTGGGAACGATCAGCACGTAGTTGCGGGTTCCTACGCGGCCGCCGGGCCGCCGGAATCCCATGAAGGTTGCGCGTTCCGCTTCGGGAATGTAATCGGGCGGAGGCGTGTACAAATCCGCGGGGAGTTCGCGTATCGTCGGCACGTCGTTCGAGATGTTCTCGTTCGAAATTTGGGATCCTTCCAAGATACCCAAGGACGTTCCGATAGGATGTCCGAATTGCAGAACGAAGCCGCCCGCGGGAATGTCTCGCGTGGCGAACCGATGACCCGGCGTCACCGAGGCGGTCACTACCACCGCGCGGCCGTCCTCCAGCAAGACTCGCAGTCCGGGCACGGTCGCTCTCTTGACGACCGCAACGTTGTCTCGGGGATCGACGACGATGGCGTATTCTCTCACCGCAATCGGCGGCAACATATCCACGGCGGACGTTATTATGTTGGCGGTTGACATGATGATAGATTGCGCGTCACGCGCCTGAAGCCGCGAGAACGTCCGGGAGAATGAATGATACGGCATTAGGATGCAAGCGTATCCACAGCCCGGGGTTCTCGTCGAGTTGCTTTTCTCGCTCGCCGGGGTCTTCGGAAAACCGCGCCTCCAGCACTCGCCTATACGTCTCGCGCTTGGCCGGCGACGTTCGAACATCGACCACTGATTGCACAACTCTCCTTGCGCCAAGAATCGCAGCCGGCCCCAGCGTAAGTATGCTCGTCGCGGCGCGGCATTCAGCTTCGTCCGATTCGCTTATATGGCTTCCACCCGCTTTGAACTTGGAAATATGATGTTCGAGTATGCTGCCGGATATCGGTATGACTCCCGCCAGATCGCCGGCGGCTGCGCCCGAACCCGGCCTGATGTACGCCAGGTGAGAGGCTCCGCCGGGCTCCGGCCCGTGCCCAAGGAACAGAATATCAATGCCTCCCAGCGAGTCCATCTCTTCCAGGCAGCCGGCCAGAGCGGTCTCGAGATCGTCGACGCCGGTTCGCATTGGCGTAAACCTCGCGATCTTGTCGAAGAAGGCCCTTCCCAGAAGCCGCTCGAAATCGTGAGTGAAGCTCAGGGCGTTGTTCATCGAAAGCGGGGCCAGCGCGTCTTGAGTGAAAACGTGAAGCCGGTTCAGCACATGATCGAAGTGGCCCGCGCGAGCCGCTTCACCGAGCAAACGATGTAACGCCTGCGCGCCTCGGCCCCCCAACAAGACGATGACCAATTCACCGGACTTGGCGGCGGCGGCCTCCTCGATCTCTCTTAGCATTGCGCGGCCCACGGCTTCTTCAGTGTCATGGATTTGGTATTGTAGTTCGTGCTCTGAAATAGGCGCCGATGGGTCAGCGCTGTCTGACTCACTACGCCCTAACCAGACGCCGCCGCCTGCGATTCTGCGGGCAATATGATGCCCGGCGCCTCCCGCCACGGTCGTTTTGATTTCGCTGAATTCAGCAAATGGTTTAACCATTTTGCACCTAAGGTGCGCCCATTAAACCATAGCCCCTCGACCGCCGCAAGCCCAACTTGCTGTGGCGAGTCGCGCTGATCACTCGTATTCACCATTAGACAGGGCAATTAGTTTGACAGCGCTGAACGCCGAGTGGTACACAATGCGGAGGTTGAATTTGAAATTGGTATGACCTTATGGCGGAAACAGGTAAGCTGGAAATGTTTTTGGTTTGCGAAAAAGAAGTCAACGAAATCAGGACAAGCGGTAAGCTTCGCTATTGAGACTTGTGGGCGGGTGCGTCCAGCCTGATCTTTGACGTGGTCAGCACCCCCGAATCGCTTCGCCTTGGTATTGAAGCCGGGTCTTCTGATGAGTTCACCGCCGTTCTCTCTTCTCCTTCTGTGAATCTTTGTGGCTGTTTGCTTACTTCCGCCGAAGACAACGAGGCTGATAGAAAAGAGGAAGTTCAGGTTGAGCCAATCAAAATCATTCAAACACGTTAAACGTCTCTGGCGGAACGACGCGGTTGTAGAGATGTCCGGCCTGGACCGTCTCGTGTACCGCTCGAACAAACTCGGCGAAGACTTGACGTTGACGAACACCGGCGGCGGAAACACTTCGTCAAAATTGACTGAAAGAGACCCGCTGACGGGCGAGAACGTTGAGGTGCTCTGGATCAAGGGTTCAGGCGGCGACCTGCGCACCGCCAAACGCGACGCTTTCGCATCGCTCTACCTCGACAAGGTAAGGGCCATGAAGACGCGCTATCTGGCCGATCCCGTGCGCGGGCCAAAGACGAGGATCGAAGACGAGATGCACCCGCTGTATAATCACTGCGTTTTCAACCTGAACTCACGCGCCTGCTCGATCGACACGCCCCTTCATACATTCGTTCCTTTCAAGCACGTTGACCACCTGCATCCGAACGCCGTGATAGCCGTCTGCGCTTCGGTGAATCAGGAACAGCTTTGCAATGAAATCTACGGCGACGATGTGATCTACGCGCCCTGGCAGCGGCCGGGCTTCGACATTGGGCTGCTCATCGAGTCTCTGATAAGGGACAATCCACGAGCCAAAGGCGTGCTGCTTGGTCATCATGGAATGAGTTCATGGAGCGATGACGACGAGACTTGCTACGACACCGCTCTGGAGATCGTCGACCGGGCGGCCGCATTCATCGAAGCGCGCGATCGCGGACGAATGACCTTTGGAGGACAAAAGTATTCGGGGCCGGCCGACGATGAACGGCGGCGTTTGCTGATCGAGATTCTCCCGTGGTTGCGTGGCCGGTTATCATCCGCTAAACGTATGGTCGCTACTATTCAAGACGATGAGAAGATGCTTCGCTTCGTGAACAGTATCGATGGACCCCGGCTGGCCGCGCTGGGAACCTCATGTCCGGATCACTTTCTCCGAACCAAGATCAAACCGTTGTTCGTCGAATGGGACCCCAATCGATCGGAACTCGATGGCCTGAAATCAGCGCTCACCGAAGGCGTCATTCAATATCGCGCGGATTACGAAGCCTACTATGCGCGGAACAAACGGCCCGGCTCGCCCCCAATGCGCGGCGCCGATCCTACAGTCGTTTTGATTCCCGGCTTGGGAATGATCGCCTGGGGCAAGAACAAAAGCGAGTCGCGAGTGACCGCCGAATTCTACAACTGCGCCATCGAGGTCATTCGCGGCGCGGAAGCAATCGACCGGTACGAGGCGATGGACGAACGGGAAGCCTTCGATATCGAGTACTGGCCGCTTGAAGAAGCCAAGCTTCGAAGAATGCCGCCTGAAAGAGAGCTTAACCGCCGGATCGCCGTCGTCGTTGGCGCGGGCAACGGCATTGGCAAGGCAGCCGCCCGCCGTCTTGCGAGCGAAGGCGCTCACATTGTTTCTGTAGACGTCGATGAAGCCGCGGCAAAGGCCACGGCCCGCGAGATCACCCAGACTCATGGAGAAGGTATCGGCATAGCGGGCTCGGGTTCGAGCAATTGCGGCCCCGCTATCGGACTTGAGTGCAACATCGCCGATCGAGAGAGCGTTTCGCGAATGTTTGACGACGCGGTGATTGCATATGGGGGACTGGATGCAGTCATAGTCACCGCCGGCGTATTTCCACCTCCAGATCAGGCAGGCCGAATCGAAGACGGCGAATGGGCTCGGACATTCGAGGTCAACGTCACCGGCGCATACATCGTAGCCGACGAAGCGTATCGGATCCTCAAGCAGCAAGGGCTCGCGGCGGCGCTCGTATTTACGACGAGCGCGAACGCCGTCGTCTCAAAGAAGGGAAGCATGGCTTACGATGTGAGCAAAGCGGCGGCTAACCACCTCGTCCGCGAGCTGGCTATCGAGATGGCTCCGCTGGTCCGCGTCAACGCCGTTGCTCCGGCGACTGTCTTAACCGGAAGCACGATGTTTCCGCGCGACCGGGTCATTGCTTCGCTGACAAAGTACGGCATAGCATTCGGCGGCGACGAAACAACCGAGCAACTGCGAGACAAGCTCGCGGACTTTTACGCGAGACGGTCGCTGATACAGGCGCCGATTGAACCCGAAGATCAGGCCGAGGCTATCTTCATTCTCGTTTCGGAAAGACTCTCGAAGACAACGGGTCACGTGATACCGGTGGACGGCGGCCTCCCAGAGGGATTTCTCAGATGATCCACAGATTACGCAGATGACACAGATGAAGAGCGAAGAAGATAAAGACGAAGACAAAAAAGAAAGCAAAAAAGAAACCAAAAACGAAGGCAAAATCGAAGGGAAAATTGAGGACAAAGACGAGGACAAAGACGAAGACGAAGACAAAGACAAAAAAAGAAAGCAAAGACGAAGAC
>JAHFUG010000266.1 GCA_023265195.1 Blastocatellia bacterium
GATTTCTTGGCGGGCTTCTCTTATTGCTGTCGGATTATTTCACGGGTTGGACGGTAAGCGCGGGTCAGCCGAAGTTGCCGATGATGCTCTTTGGAATAATCGCTCTCATCGCCATTGCGCGAGATCGCTCATTCATTGCCGGGCTCGCCGGTATGTTATCGGCGTTGTGTTGGCAGCCGGGTTTGATGTTCGCCGGAGTAGCGTTTTTGATCTTCTCGAGGTATCTGACGAGATGGCGCGATCTACGCGCCTTGAAAGCCGCGGCCGGCGCGGTTATTCCTCTTGCGGTGTTCGTCTGCTACTTCTATTGGAAGGGCTCGCTGTCTTATTTTTGGGCCTACTCGATGGAATACAACTACAGCGTATTCGGCCCCGAGGCGAAGCATTCGTTGATCGAGTCGCTGAGCCATTTCTGGCGGGTGGTTCGGAGAGTCTATGGAATAGACGTGGTCGTCGTTTTCGCCAGCCTCGCCGGCTTCGCGCTGTTTCTGGTCGAAAGGTTCAAGGGAAGACTCAGCCCAAGAAACTTTCTTGGAGCCGACGATCTCTTTCGAGACGCCTTGCTCATTCCGCCGGCCGTTTACTTCGCGTTCTGCCAGATCAACTTCCAATCGGGCCCTGATCTGATTCCTTTCATGCCCTTCGTAGCGTTGTTCGCGGCGTGGTTCGTGATCAGGACCGCTGAGTTCGCGGAGAGTAAATTCAAATTCGAGTCGCGAGCCGGGTTCTCACTCCAACGGCTGATTCCCGTTGCGGCGGCATTGGTAATAACTCTAGGCGTCGCCGCCCGCTGCGCCCGTTATCGCATCGACCCTTCCTCCCTTCAAGCTCAACGGGCTGAAGCCGCGGAAATCGAGCGCATCCTCGGACCCGACGGAAAGATTTACGTTCATGGCTCGGCGGAGATACTGGTCTTGCTCGATCGGCCCAATCTCAATCCGTACGTTTTTATCGATTGGGGAATGGACGATTTCATAGCGTGGAAGTGGTACGGCGGATCGTTCGATCGCGTTATAGACGAATTTGAAGAACAGGCGCCGCGCGTTGTAATACTCTCGCGATTGAAAGCCGTGAAGCACGCCCGCGACATCGAGCACTGGGTTTCGCAACACTACGAAAAGCTCTTCATCGGCGGCTACGAAATATATGTGAGGAATGAGAATGCGCCGGAAAAGGTACGGACCGGATCCGACCTGTGAATGTTGAAGAGGTTTGTTGATGAATCGTCTGAAGCGGCAAGCTGATTTGATCTTGATGGGCGTCGTAATCGCCGGCTTCGCTATCGGCGCCGCGCAGAAGCTCGGAGCGGTTCCAGTTCCTGACGACGGCGATGAGTCGATGATTCTTCAAGTGCCGTACGAGATCATAAACCAGGGGAAATTCGCCTGGCCGATGTATAGATTTCTTGGAGGCGGCATCGAAAACGCCTGGCGCTCTTTCAGACCCCTCTACTATTGGTTGATGACCGGATTCTTCAAGATATTCGGATGGGGTCTCGTTCAGGGAAGAGCCTTCACGCTGATTGGCGCGAGCCTGCTGCTGATCTTCGTTTACCTGACCGGACGTAGACTCTTTGATTGGCGCGTTGGATTCGCCGCGATCTTGATGCTGGCGTGCGACCCGACTTTTCTCGAACGCGCTCGCATGATCCGCAACGAGCCCGTGGCGATGATGCTAGCAATGGCGTCCTTTTACCTGTACGAGAGGGCGGAGGAAAAGAATCGGTGGCCGCTCTTCGTGGCGTCGGGCCTTGTCGCAGGCGCGGCGGTGATGACCCATACGAACGTGCTCTACTTGCTTCTAGCCGTTGGCGTGCTGATTCTCATTAGGAGAGGAAGGCAAGCTCTAACCAGCAAGCCGTTGTACCTTTTCTCCGGAAGCGCTCTCGCGGTGATGTCGTATGAGATCATCTCCGACGTGACGGATCTGGCCAACGTCAGATTGCAATACAGAGGCGACAGGGCTCATTTCAATCTCTTCTCAGCCGAGGGAATCTGGAAGAGCTTGATGACGGAGCCAAATCGCTACGAACGATGGTACGCCGGCGCCGAAGTGTTCCCGTTATCCAGCATGTCGCCCGCGCTGCTTCACGTTTTTCAAGCTTTGACCGTCGTGGCAATAGGCTACTTGCTCTTCATCACCGTAAAAAAACTCAGAAGCGGAGGCGCTGTAGCCGACGCGCGAGTGCGAATCTTTATCGTGACGGTTGTCGCCGTTTTGTTCTCGGCGCTAGCCACGGGGCCAAAGCGAAAGAACGTTATCTATGTTGTCTATCTGAGTCCCTGGTTCGCGCTGTGCGCCGGCGTCCTTCTGCGCGATGGTTTGAGCCGGTTGAAGGAGCCTTTCAGCGTCCGGTGGCGCGCCGCTCGCACCTTCAGGGTAGCGGCGGTCTCAGTCATCGCGCTTGGGGTTCTCGCATTCGGTCTCTTGTTCGCGCGGCAGTCGCGTCAGTACCTCAGAGCAGTGCGCGATCCAAACTCGGCCTCATTCGAAGAGTTGAAGACGGCCTTTAGAAGCATAGTGCCCGAAGGCGTCTGTCCGGTGTCAATCCTGCGTCCCGTTGTGTGGCTTGCTTTCCCCGAGTCCGACCGATGTTACGCCAGCATCGAGGGCAGGATGCTTGACGCGGTTGACATAGAGGGCAAGGAATTCGCGCTGTTCACTGTTGGGCGCAAGCCCGAACCATGGACCAAGAAGCCTCTCGAGGAATATCCGGTGCTCGGAGAGGTCAGGAATACAATCTATGGCGACTTCGTGATCTACTATCTCGGGACGGATCCAAAATATTCGTCCTTGCCGGCGAAGTCCTACGAATTCTCAGGCAACCAGCGGGGCTATCGAGTCATAGACTCGGAGCCGCGGAATGCGTGGACCACTCCAGGATTGGCTAACCAGTGACGAATATGGGCACAGTCATTCGCAAGGTGAACGCCGGCGCGCCAGAAGATCGAGGCGAGCCCGCTCGAACAGCGCTTCCATCAGGGCAATCCCGGTTCAACTGGTTAACGCAGGATCTTGACCACCGCGTCATTGCGATCGCGGCTTTCGTGTTCACCGCTATTGTCATGCTGATGTACCGGACGTTGAGTCAGCCAGAAGGCGGCGACCCCGCGATCTATGACTATATCGCTCAGTGTATCGTTCGTGGTCTGACGCCGTATCGAGACGTGATCGATCCCAAGGGACCGGGTCAAATGTACTTGAGCGCAATCGCCATGGCGATGGGCAACCTCGTTGGCCTTAGCGACGTGATCTCGGTAAGACTGTTGAATATCGCTATGATGGGAATTCTGTCGGTCGTGACGTTCAAAACAGCGGACGCCTACCTACACAACCGCCTCGCGGCGTCGATAGCATTCTTGTTTCTCTTGCTGTCCGGCCAATTCCCGTTGATGACGAACACGGGCGGACAGCCGAAGCTCCCGATGATGATCTTCGGATTGCTCTCGTTGTTGATGATTGCCCGTGACAGACCCGTTTGGGCCGGCGCATTCTCGATGTTGTCATGCCTCTGTTGGCAGCCGGGACTGATGTTCACCGGAACCGCGGTGCTGATCTTCTCCAAATACCTCACGAGATGGAAGGATCTTCGTGCTTTGAAAGTTCTCGCGGGAGCCGTCACGCCTCTCGCCGTTACCATCGCGTATTTTCTATGGAGAGGCGCGTTGATGGACATGTGGTCGTGGACGCTCGAGTTTACTTCTTCGGATTTTGCGCGCGAGGGCGTGAAGCCGGTCCGGGAAGCGTGGGATCATTTCTGGAACATACTATCGTTTGTCTTCAATAATGAAATGCTTCTTCTCGCGATGGCCGCCGCCGGAATCGCGGTGTATGCGGTTAGGAGTCTTCTACTGAAGCGAGAAGCCGGATTTCTATCGTCCCCGGATCGTTACCGCGATGCGCTCGTGTTTCCTCCGATCGTGTATTTGGCATTCTGCCTCGTCAACTTTCAGAACAAGCCTGATTTGATTCCTTTCTTTCCATTTATCGGTATCTTCCTAGGCTATTTCATCGCGGGCTTGGGAAAGGCGGTCATTCCTCGGATGGCTGAGCTACTTAAACTAAATATCGCGCGTGTGGGTTTCGTATATTCGATTGTGATCGTCGGCCTTATGGTTGCGGTGACGGTCGAGCGGGCTGCTCGATACAAACTCGAGGGTTGGAGCCTGGCGGAGCAACGCGAAGAGGCGGCGGCGATCGCTAGCTATCTCGGTCCGAACGATACGATGTACGTTCACGTGGCGGCGGACTTATTGGTGCTGACGAAAAGACAAAACTTGAACCCTTATATTTCGTTCGGCCAGGGCGCGGACAGCTTCATCGCCGCGAGCCGGCCAAACGGTTTTGCTGATGTGATCGATGAAATGGAAGCGAAGGCGCCGAAGCTCGTGGCGCTCTCACGTTTGACCGGCGTCAAACACCGGCAAGAACTCGAGCAATGGGTTCAAGAGCATTACGACAAACTCGAGGGTTTGAAGCACACGAAAATCTACATTCGGAGGCGATGAGAATCGACAATGCATCGCGCTTTGGGTCCTCAATCCGATCAGACGGATGAAGGGTGCGCCTGTTTCTACCAGACGAACTCTATAGACGATCAATTATCTTCTTGGCCACAATTGTTCAACCTCTTGATCCCCGTATAAGGAGTTGAATAAGAATATCTTGCTGAACACTCCATGTGTTTTAACGGTTTGCTGCGCGGCTATTTGAGCTATCTCGCGAAATCCCATTCCAGGCGCGGTGAAGGGAGTATTGTAAAACCATCCTTGATCGTAGTAGATCAACAAGTGCAATTCATCAACGGCCTGTTCTTGATGCAGGCCGCTGTGCTCCGAAGTCTTCCTATCCAGCACGCTCAGCAAAGCATCAATCGCATCCTGAGGGTCGTAAGCTCCCCCACGATTAGGGAATACTATCCAACGCCCACCCAGGGAAGTCGGTATCTTTGATCGCTGCAAAACGTGAATATGTCCGAGATAGCGGCGCAGTGTAGGGTAGTTTGAAAAGTCGCCGTGCCAGTATCCTTGAGGGTATTCAGTATCCTGGATTAGCCCGCACGTTGGATCCAGGTCTCTTATCAGCGCCAGCAGTTCTCGGCGGAAGCCCTGCGCATCGGCGGTTTGCAACGGCGTCAGAGATTGAGATTCGGATTCACGCATAAGCGTAACGAGGCCTATGTTGGCCGGGGCTGCAATCTGCTCGCTCTGAATGACTCTCAGAAAAGAGTTCTCCACTTTCTCTCGGCGCTTAAATTCCTTCATTTGTTTTTCATTCAGCCATTCAGCCAATTCAACGCCAATTATTTTTCCATCATTGTCACCGCAAAGAATGTAATTCGGTTTTTCACCGGGCCTCCAACGCACCGGGCGGCCGGCGAAATCCGGCCGGGTTTGATAGAACGCATCAAAGATAAGCTTTTCCTTGAGTCGCCCCTCTTCCAGGTGACCATCAATCTCTTTCTCCCCTCGAAGCAACAATTCTCGCTGATATGACGTCAGCATTGTCTGCTCGGAAGAGGTATCTGGCTTCTGACTCAGTGAGTTTTTCAAAGCCATAGCCGAAGGTAGCAATCCACCACTCTTCAAATTCGCTTCCATGTTTCCGCCTCAGTTTCCGTAACATCTCATGACTCAGGTTTAGCTTGGCTGAATACGTTTTCCCGGTCAATTGTCGTTGCGCCAAGAACCTTGGCTCCTTGCGTTTCAACGAATCCTTCCCTAAAAACCAGTTAAGTAAGTGGAGATTTCGCTTGACGCTGACGGCAATTCCGCCGACGATTCTGAGAGTACTTAACTGGAATTGACCTCAGTCTGAACTGTCGCCAGTGGCGTGCATGCCGAAAGGCTAGGACTGAGGTATTATTTTGGCCAGACTTCGACATTCCTCTCTCGGCATGAAATCAGTTTACGATAGTAGGTGGCGTCTGCTGTGTCCTTGTAGCTTCTTGCTACGGCGCCACAGATCACATCAGCCAGTTGTAACAGATTATTCGAGGCCGAACCTTTCAGCCGGATCTTACGAATATGCACATTGAGTTCAATCAAAGCATCTTCAAGTCCGATGGCTGTAGTAGAGTCCAATTCACTTCTCGAGAACATACACCTTTTCACGTCCACCAGGTATGAGAAAACTAGTCTTCACCAGAGGGCCATACCGCTTGAATAACTCGTCGAGGGTATCTTCCGTGAATCGCAGAGCCTCTTCGCCGTGACCCGAGTCCGTGAATCGCCGGCCTATTTTTGAAAGCAAGCTGACGCGGCTCGTAGCAATGTTCGTGATCGGCTCCGCAATGATGACTTGTTTGCGCGCGGCGTCGATCATCCTGCCGAAGACCGGAGAAGCATTAGGCAGAAAGTGGTAAAGGCTGGCTTGCATAATCACGTAGTCGGCATTTGGCAGCGGAGCATCGGTTCGCAAGTCCCAAACCTTCCCATTGATCCCCATTGATCGTAGCTTCCGAATGAAGCCTTCGTTGACGTCCAGGCCGGTATAGTCGACGCGTTTCTTCGCGAGATACCTCTTGTACAAAACGGCGGGCCCGCAGCAGACGTCGAGTACGGACGCCTCATCCGGAATCAAGCCGGCGATAACGCGATAGCGGGAGAAGTAGTGACGCCCGTACAGGGCCAACATGGCGGCTTCATACAGCGCGCCGTTCTTATAGATCAGACTTGTCGCCAATGCCTATCTCTTGCGGCGGCGCCGAGCCTCGCGAAATCGCCGACTCCGCGGACAGCGGGCGATTCAGGATCGCGCGCACAGCCGTCTGGGGCTTTCTGTTAACGCTCAGGTAGGTTCGTCCCGCATACTCGCCGAGGATTCCAAAGAAGACCATTTGAATTCCGCCGATCAGCAGCATAGCCACCATCAGCGACGCCCACCCGACCGCAACCGGAGGAAAGTCTTCGGGAAAGAACATCCGGTAGCAAATCACCACGATGGTCAGGATCAACCCCAGAGCCGCCGACAGAAATCCGAACCACGTGACCAGCCTGAGCGGCCGCGATGAGAATGAGAACGCGAGCCTCGCTCCGACGGTTACCGACTTCCAGAATGTGTATGCGCTCCGGCCTGAATATCGATCGCGGTGCTCGGCTGGTATTTGCGAGACTCTCGCGGTCACCTGCAACAACAAGCCATCGACATAAGGATCGGGGCCTTCATAACGGCAAATCAAGTCGGCTGCTTCCTTGGTTATGACCTTGTACGGCGACAAGTAGATATCTTTCGGCTTGTCGATCACCCACTGCGCTACTTTGCCGTTCAACCAGCTCCCGGCGTTCTTCCACAGCCGCTGGCGTTTCACTCTGAAATCCGCGTAGACGACGTCGTAGCCCTGCTTGATTCGCTCGACCATCGCGGGCAACTCAGCCGGATCGTGTTGAAGGTCATCGTCCATGATCGCGACGCACTTTCCGCGCGCCAGCCTCAACCCGGTAAGGATTGCGTTGTCCTGGCCGAAGTTTTTCCTGAGGTCCACTCCTATGACTCGAGGGTTGGCGCGGCAAAGCTCTTCGATTACGCGCCACGAACCGTCCGGCGAAAAGTCGTTTACGAGTATAATTTCGAAATCGGGAATGGCTCCGGCAAGCGCCCGATCAGCGGCATCGACCAACTCGCGCAAGCAGTCCTCGCTTCTATAAACCGGCACGACAATCGACAGACCAGGCTGCCGGAATTCTTCCGAGATTTCATCGAAGTTCGTCATGCATTCGAATTCCAACGGCGTTCAGCCTGAAAACCCGGCTGGCCCGGCCGGGCGATTAGTCAGCGCCCGCGCTTCAAGAAAAGAGCTCACTTCGCTCACCACTCGCGTCATATCGCCTTCGCCAATGCCGGCAAAACACGGAAGCCGCAGCAGCCGCTCGCTCAAGTTCTCCGTCAACGGAAGGTCCCCAGCCGCGTAGCCGTACCTCGCGCCCATCGGAGATGTATGCAGCGGAACGTAGTGAAAAACGGAGCTGATTCCACATCGTTTCAGATGAGCCATCAACTCGTTTCGCGTTGGCCCGTCCGGCAAGAGAACGTAGAACATATGGTAGTTCGTCGTGCAATGAGCCGGTATTACTGGAAGTCTCAAGAGACGAGCTTCTTCGAGAGGCTTTAGACTCTCGCAATAGAAGTCAAAGACGCCTCGTCTTTTCTCGGTCAACGAGTGGACGGTTTCGAGTTGAGCGAGCAGGAACGCGCAGGCGATTTCGCTCGGAATGAACGACGACCCGATATCCACCCAAGTGTACTTGTCGACTTCGCCTCGCAGAAATTTACCGCGGTTGGTTCCCTTTTCCCTGATGATCTCGGCGCGCTCCATCAACTCGGGAGAATTGACGCAGAGGGCGCCGCCTTCGCCGCAGACGTAGTTCTTGGTGTCGTGGAAACTGTATGCCCCGAGATGTCCAAGCGAACCGAGCGCTCTATCCTTGTAGAAAGCGTTCACCGCCTGAGCCGCGTCTTCGACGACCATGAGACCTCGCCGTGAAGCGATCTCCTTTATAGCGTCCATGTCGCAACTCACGGCGGCGTAATGAACGGGAAAGATCGCTTTGGTCCGGTCCGTGATTGCTTTTTCGATCAGCGTCTCATCGATGTTCAGAGTGTCGCTTCGAATCTCGACGAAGACAGGCCGGGCGCCCATACGCGCCACGGCGTTCGCCGTCGACACGAAAGTGAACGAGGGCATGATGACCTCGTCGCCGGGCTCCAGCGCGCAGAGCATCGCCGCCATCTCGAGAGCGGCCGTGGCGGATGGCGTGAGCAGCACCTTGTTTATCGCGAAGAGATCTTCGAGAAGGCTCGCGCACCGATTTGTGTAAGGGCCGCCCGCGCCGATGCGCCCCGAGGCTATCGCATCCGAGATGTACTCGATTTCCTTGCCCGTTATCGCGGGTTTGTTGAATGGAATGTTATCCGTCATCGAGGGTCATCAATCAATCCGGCGTAGCCTGGATACCGGGTTTATTCCAAAAATAGATCAATACGATAGAGAAGGTAGTGTGACTTTGCAATGCGCTTCGGTATGACGCGGAACACTGACCGAGTAATACTCATAAGCATAGGAAAGGTGTTGTGGTCCTGCGGCGTGTCTCAAACCCAGCTACGGCGTCTTGCCTGGCCAGCGGCCGGCCGGAAGTCGGGTTCACCTGCAGGTCGAGCTAAAGACACGTGATCGCTTCATACCTTCGGCGCTTCTACGTTCATACTCTGACGACGAAAACATGAGACAAAAACCAGCACCGCTCCCGCGAATACCAGCGAATGTGAGTCAGCCAATTCGGCGCCAGGGAAACCTATTATTCGCCAACTGGTCACGTTGAATAAAGCGAAGCAAACCACAAGCGCCCCTCCGGTGATCAGCTTTGCCCGCCGGGTTCCGGCGTTTAGGAACCGCAGGCCTAGCGCGCCTATGGCGGGAATCAGAATGACGTAGTGGTCCTTCCAACTTAACGGCGACAGAATCACCGCGAGACAGAAGAATGGAGCCGCCGATGCAAGCTCCGACAGGCCTCGGCTCGAAACCGCCAAGGCTGCTCCAACCAGCGCGAGCGAGACAAGCAGCGTGAATGGACCGCTAGTCGAGCTCGTAGATTGGCCGCTCTCTCCGGTCAATCGTAGCTCGAAGCCGCGCAACGATTGATTGCCCGAGTACTTCAGATCGAAGCCTTGTCCATTCGTAATCGTCCGGTTCACAAAAGTCCGCGCGGCGGAAACAGCGCCCCCGCCCAGAGGAGCGAAGCTCAACAGAGTTACCAATCCAATCAGCGCGAAACATGCAGCCGAGTATTTGAACCGCATTCGCCCAAGGTGATAAAAGACCAAAATCGCCGGAGTCACTTTCATAGTGGCCGCAAGGGCGATCATCAACGCGGCTGTTGTCTTGCGATTCTTGGAGTACAAGTACACGTGCGCTAGCGAGAGCATCATCACCACGGTGTTAACTTGGCCCATGTAAAAAGTGTCAATCACGAATCGCGCGGTTACGATCAATGCAATCGCCGCCGCGAACCCGCCCGAAAAAGACTCCGTGAGCACTGGGCTGGGCTCGTTATCGCCACTCAGCCGCACGAGCATCCAGGCGGCGGCGCCAACTGCGCCAGCGCTGATCAAGAACCACAAATAAGCGGCGGCTTGAATCGGCAGCAGAGCGATCGGTGCGATGATCTCCGCCACGAGCGGCGTGTACAAGTACGGCGTCCACTCACCGATGGAGTTCTGATAGGGGTCTCGGCCTTCGAGCATCTCACGCGCCGCAAAGTAGTAGACGCTGAAGTCGTTGCCGTAGATTCGCGGATCCGATCCAGGTCTACGCGCGAAGAAAACTCCCGCGGCCAACACGATCGGCAGGATTATCAAGGCCGTTACTATTGCGCCCCTTCTGATTCCTACTGTTGCTTTGCGGGCCTCTATCATAAACAAGACACTGCCGGGAGAACGTTACATCTTGAATCTCGAAATTCCGGGTTCCGCTCTTGGCGGGAAGAGATTGGTTTAGCCGGCCAAACATCAAAAAGTCACAGGTCGGGAAGAGGGATTTATCACCGCTCCTCGCTTTGCCGTCAGGTCGAGTGAATTAGAATCGAGAGGAGCGCGGATAAATGCCTCTTCCCGACCTGTGATTCTTTGATGTTTG
>JAHFUG010000267.1 GCA_023265195.1 Blastocatellia bacterium
CGTGTACGCGGCCAATGGTTACGCGGTGCTTCAACCGAACTATAGGGGCTCGACGAATTACGGTGAGAAGTTCAAGATGGAAATCGCCGGCGATTACTTCAGGCAAGGCTTCGACGATATTATTACGGGCGTCGATTACCTCATTCAGCGCGGAATCGCGGATCCCGACAAGATGGGAATGATGGGGTGGAGCGCGGGAGGCCACTGGTCTAACTGGACGCTGACTCACACTGATCGCTTCAAAGCTATCTCATCGGGAGCCGGCGTGGCGAACTGGGTCTCGATGTACGCGCAAACCGATCAACAGCCGCCTCGCGAGTTCTACTTAAAGGGCAAGCCTTACGACAATATGGATCATTACATCGCGATGTCGCCGATCAAGTACATCAAGAATGCTAAGACGCCAACTATGATTCACGTGGGCGAAGCGGATCAGCGGGTTCCAATGCCGCAGAGCCTCGAATTGCACATGGCGTTGAAGAAGCTCGGGGTTCCGACCGAATTGATCGTCTATCCGGGGATGCCTCACGGATTGACTAATCCCAGATACCAGATGGTAAAGATGGTGGCTGAGTTCGGATGGTTCGAGAAGTGGATAAAGGGAAAATCGATATGGATTGATTGGCGGGTGATCCTGGATACGCTGAAGGATGAAGAGGGAAAGGATATGGGAGGGAGGATTCAGGATACAGGATCAAGGATTCAGGAGGAGGAGAGGGAAGATGGAGGATAATAGAGGATGGAGGATAGAGGATGGATGATGGAGGATAGAGGGTGGAGGATGGATGATGGAGGATAGAGGGTGGAGGATGGATGATAGAGAATTTACGATCTGGGGTTACAGGGGGACGATAGAGAATCGGGGATTCCGGAGAATGCGTAAACAGGACTGGCTTGAGGAACAATGCTGGATTAGGAATGCTCGACATTAATATAGCGCTTGAACTCCCAGCGATACGACTGCATCCTCGTTCCTGAATCCTGAATCCTGAATCCTGAATCCTGAATCCTGAATCCTGAATCCTGAATCCTGAATCCTGAATCCTGAATCCTGAATCCTGAATCCTGAATCCTGAATCCTGAATCCTGAATCCTGTTGAATACTACGACAAAGGAGGGTTAGTGATGGCTAGTCAAGGCAGCACCGTTGAGTTCAATGTGAATGGAGGCAGCGCAAAGGGGTATCTGGTCAAACCGGAAGCAGGCCAATCAGCCCCAGCCGTGATAGTGATTCAGGAGTGGTGGGGACTGAACGATCATATCAAAGATATAGCCGGCCGATTTGCGGATATCGGGTACGTCGCGCTGGCCCCCGATCTCTATGATGGCGTCGCCACCAAGAATCCTGATGAGGCCGGAAAACTGATGCAGAAGCTTGACCAGAAGAGGGGGCTCGAGATCTTGAACGGCGCAGTCGAGTACTTACGCGCTCAGGGTGAAGTTGACCCGGGTAGGATCGGGATTACCGGTTTCTGCATGGGTGGGACTTATGCTTTGTTGCTGGCGTGTCACAACCCCAACATCCGCGCGTCGGCTCCATTCTACGGAGACGTTCCGCCGGACGATGTGTTGAAGAATCTCTCGGCTCCAGTTCTTTTCCTCGGCGCCGGTCAAGACCCCTGGATAACAATGGACAAGATGAATCAGTTGAAGGCCGGCCTCGAGAAATTCGGCAAAGAAGGCGAGGTTAAGATTTACTCGGAGGCGGGTCATGCGTTCTTCAACGACACTCGCGCCGATGCTTACGACAAGGCCGCGGCTGAAGACGCATGGGAGCGAGTGAAGAACTTCTTCTCGGCAAAATTATAGATGTGGCGGTCTTGCCGGCGCGGCAGTCGGTGCGTCCCAGGCTCGCCGTGACGTCCGCGCCTTTATGGCGCCAAGAAGGCGCAGAAAAATAAGTTCCCTGTTTCGAGGGAGTTCATCGCTGAGATCGCAGAGAGAGACGCAGAGAGGGCTTACTCTCCGCGGCTCACTCAGCGATCTCTGCGCCTCCGCGGTGAACTCCTCGCTTCACCGGCGGTACTTATCTCGTGCTGCCGCATAACTCAAAACGGGAAGTTATTTCTTGACCATCCCTAAGTGGTTCCGCTCTTTTGCTGGAGTTTATTAATCTCCGTCCATCGACTGCGGCCGGTTCATGCCCTTATCGGCCCATCGCTGGCGAAGCCTATCGGGGGCTATCGCGTTTCCGTCCATTCCAGCGTGCCTGATGCGAGGTCTTTACAGGAGATGTAAATCGTTGTCGTTGAATTCCGAGAGGAGTCTCAGGTATTCGTCGGCGCTCACGGCCGCGTAGTCTTCAGGTTTGGTCCAAACAAGGATGGACAATGCCGCGGTATCGCCGGCGATGCCGGTTACCCGCAGCGCTGGCTCCGGCGTCTCGAGAATGCGTTCATCCTTGTCCAGCGCCGCCTTGATCGCGGCGATTGCTTGGTGAACGTCGTCCGTGCGGACCTTCAACGTAAGCTCGAGGCGGCGGCGCTCGCTCAAAGAGTAGTTGACGATCTTAGCTCCCCAGACCTTCGAGTTCGGCATGATGACGCATACCCCGTCGGTCGTTGTCATGTGCATATTCACTATCGTCAATTCGGTGACGGTTCCCTGAGTTCCCTCGACGTCGACGATTTCACCGGCTCGGAAAGGCCGGTAGATCAACAAGAGCAAACCGGCCGCGAAATTTGACAGCACATCCTTGAAGCCGAAGCCCAGGATTATTCCGGTGATCCCCAGCCCGGCCACAAATGTGGGCACGTCGAATCCCACCTGCGTAAGCGCCAGCAGCACACCGACTGATGAGATTGAAATAGACGTAACTCGAAGAAAGAAGTCGCGCAGGAGCGGGTCCTTTGAAACCCTGCCGCGGTCCAACGCGCGGCGCAGCCCCTTTCGAGTGAGCTTTGCTACAACTATGGCGGCCGCGATGGTCAAAAGCGCCAGAGCCAGACTGATGGTTAGATCGGCCAATTCCGCCCTTACGCTCGTTAGATCCCCTTTGGCGAAGTCGGAGAGAATCTTTGTCAATACGCCGGCCTGCAAGAGAATTCCGAATCTCATCGTTCTTTACTCCGAGACGAACAAGGTACAGTCTGGATTGGACCGATGCAAGGAAGGCGATCTGAACCTTGTAAATTCATTGCGATTGAAAAAAGTGTTGGTTGAGCAGCACGCCGCTGCTATGATCCCAAAGAAGAAGTTGTGACGCGCGGCGTGCTCAAGCGGAGATGAATATGAGACGTTTTGCATTCCTCATCCTGTGTGTCCTCACTGTCAGCGGATTCAAGATCATAAGCCACGGCCAGAAGAACGGAGCCGTCAACCTGCTCTCCAGGATCGACGCGGCCAGGCAAGAGATCAAGGGCGAGAAGGTGAAGATGGTTGAAGGCGTCGTGGGTACTAAGAGGGTACGGGTGTCGCGGCGAAGGTATGAAGATGTGCCCGTGATGGGAATTGTCGGCCGCGAAATGGCTCTTGCCGTGATGGACAGGGAAGGGAAGATTCATCTGGTTAGGGCTATCAAGCGAGACAACGGTCTTGAAGTAATCACTCAAGGAGTCTCGATCTACGCGAGACAACATAACGGCGTCAACACTGATTTCGCCTGTGTTAGTCCTCCTGGAGGGAAGATCCTGGCAGTCAAGTATCCTATCTCAAACGAAGGATATCGTTTTGGCCCGGGACCTTCAGTCATTGAAGCCGTATACACGCCGTACTCGCCTGAGATAAAGACCGAGGAAACCGTCGCGAAGGGACTCGAGGTCCAAGCTGAACTCATCGGACGAGCCTATTCCCGTTTGAAGGAAAAACATGTGTACTCCCGCGCGCTGCCTGGAAAGAAGATTGTCGATGTGATCCCGCGAGACGTACTTGCCGAACTGCTGATCAATGAGCACATAGATCCGGGCGAGTTCAAGAGCGCCACGAACGCTGCCGGCCTCGTAGAGCGGGTGCTTACCGTCATCGGAACCAATCGTGAGAACGCATATGCCTATTCAATCAGCCCGGCGGGCGCGAGAGGACTGGTGCAGATGATGCCTTCGACCTACAGGAAAATTGCGCGTCTCTACCCGTCCGCCGAGTTGATCCCTGACTTCGCCCTAGGGATGAAGGACACGGCCAACGCGATAACCGCGCAGGTGCTGTTGTGCGATTCCGATTGGGAGTCCATCAGAAGCGTCAGCGACATACCGCGAGAAAGAATCGGACCGTACCTGGCGGCGGCTTACAACGGAGGCGTTGGGCGAGTCATTTCGCTGCTCAATCATGACGGCGGAGAATGGATGGAAGATCCGAACGCGGACGGACAGCCGATGATGCGAGTAACTAAGAAGGCGCCTGTCAGGGTCAAGGGCCGGAAAGGGCGCTGGCGGACCGTCTTCGTCAACAAGACATATTCGCAGCCGATATTCCGCTACGAAACCAATAAGTACGTTCGTCAATACCACTGGATCGAGGCTTACTTTGAGTCGCGCCGGAGCAAGGCGCCCAGGGCCGGCTTGGATGAATCAAGAAAATGAACGACGTTGACTTAAGAAGTCGCTGATCACGCCGCGTGAATGTCCGGTGAAGGAATCGAGGTAGAGCCGGGCTTTCATCTAACAGACTACTTTGCCGAGCCCTTCAGATTGAATCTGGCGAACTCCGCCCGAGGCGCATAATAGACGATGCGCCATATGCTGGTTTCATTCTTCTTGAAGTGGTAGCTGACGCCGCGCTCGCCGTCATCGTAGCTGGTCATGACGTCGCCATCGGATGTTGCTCCGCGGCCAACGGAACGAGTCTTTCCTTTCAAGGCGGCAAGATCATACTTTCGAGGCTTCGCCGGATAAAAATAGACCGTTAGGACCTTGCCCGCCAGAGATGGCGCAAGGCTCAGGTTCTTGGTGTCCGCTTCAGTGTAAAAGAAGATGACGGCCTTGCCGTCCGGCCTGTTGAATTCCATTCTGTCAGCCGTCTCGTATGAGGGTTTGCCCAGCCTCGTTTTCACTTGAGCCTGGGTAGCATGGAGTGGCGTAACGCCCTTCCACCCGAGCGCCAGCGCCGGTGTTGAACCGCACGTTAAGGCGCAGGCTATGATCGACGATTGAAACGCCGCCGAGTGAATCGCCCGGTTTATGCGCATACCGCGATCATAGCATCAGGTTTGCGGAGCAAGCGACTTGCGTGTGACGCGCTTCTCAATCCTACTCGTTCACCGATTCGATTTGAATGAACTCCATACCGTCGGCCAACGCGCCCATCGGTTCCCAGATCGCCATCACCTCCGGAGTCTGATGAGCGATGTTCGGCGCGTTCTCGTCCTTCCATTGAAACATCTCGATAAAAGACTTCTTGCCGTCCTTGGTGGAGCCTTTGAATATCCTCGCGGGTTCGGCCGAGACAAGGCCGGTCTTGTCCAGCGTAGGCCAGTGTCTGCCCAGTATCTCCTCGAACTGATCTTCCTTACCTGGTGTTACTCGGTAAATGCACAGCATGCTGATCGGCTTGGCCATTCTTTACAGTCTCCTTTCGTGACTTGAAGCAATCGTCCGCTGATTCGCTGGACGATCTTCAAAAAGGGGGGCGTAGAGTGTTGTTCTTCGGACATGCCCCGTCCGCGGCCAAAATGGAAAAACAAGACTTTCTCGCAAAGATGCAAAGGCCGGCGCAAAGGGCGCAACGAAGCCCGGCCGGATTCTCCGGGTTCTCTTCGCCGCGGACTTCTTATTGCGGCTTCGCCCCGCTGTGGTCTATGCGGCCTTTAGACGGTTCATCGCATCCGACTATTCTTTTTTCCAGCAAGGCTGCTTCGCGGCCTTTGCGTCGATCTTTGCGTCTTTGCGAGAAACTCTTCTTCCTGTCTCAGCAATACACAATTGCCCCACAGCCGAATTTACGACAGAAGGGATGCTGTGCGGGTTTACCAACAAATCCTCATTTCTCTTTGTTAGCGTCCGCGGCCGGAGTTCCCATATAGAGAGCTTTGTCGATCTTTTCTTCGACCTCGCCCTTGGTCTCTCCCATAACCTCGCAAATCTCGCACACCAACAGCCGTCTCGCTCTCTCAAGCGTGCGCGCTTCGCTGAGGGTGAGTGATTTCGTATCCCTTAATTTGGTCAACGAGCCTACGACTTTCGCGAGATCGAGCGCCGAACCGGAGTTGAACCGCTTGGAGTTGTCCGCGGCTCGCTCCTTCCAGTTGTTTGCGCCGCTGGTGCTTTTCCGTAGTTGAAGCAGGAGCTTCGGGATTTCAGATCTCTTAAGCAACAGCCGGACTCCGATGGCGTGGGCTTTTTCCACGGGAACAAACAGTTCGCCGGCGTTGTCGTCGAGAAGGAGAAGGTGGTAGAAGTTGGTAGGTTTTCCATCAACGACTTTGCTGACGATGCGGTTGATGCGGCACGGGCCGTGACTCGGATAAACAGCTTTGTTTCCTACGGTCAGTGTCATTCGAACCTCCGATCAGCGGAACTGTTTCAGGGAACAGTGTCCTACATTAGGCGTGCCGGTGTAAAGCTCACTTCTGAATTCACGATCCGCTGAGTCTCCGCGTGCTCAGTTAAACTCTCTGATCCGCGTTGAAAATTATGACGTTTAGCCCGTGCTGATGGGCCGCAAGGCAACGTAGTAGCTTCGCAATGATTAGCGCTGCCCGCCTCTGTTAAAACGGCCACGTTCTTGATCGCGCTTCAGTGGGCACTGGAGCTAACTCTTGGACAAAGACTTGATTCGCCAGAGATCCAGCCGGTCCTGATTAGCTTTTCGTGACTTGAACTCATCGACCCAGGAGCGAACCTTATCGACGGCCTCGGTGTTCTCTGATCGTCCGCTTGCTTTGTCTTTGGTGGGAGCCGGCCCTGGCTTTATTAGTCGTGCCTTCATTTTCTTTTACTATCCTTGAAATCTCTGGAGCCTTCTTGAAGCCTGCCGTTACTAGGAATCTTCGGTAAGAGCCATTTGATGCCGTTCATACCCCCTGCGCGTTGTCCAGTTTCACGTTGCCCTTGATATGCGTCGATATGCGTCCAGAATATGGACGGGAGCTACCCCTTGGAGTTCAACTCCCATCAATATCATTGTTGAGCTTAATTGCTCCATCCGCGCCCACGTCTGAATCAAAAGTCGATTACAGTAAGGCCGGTTGAAGTCCGTTAGCCGCGGTAGCCCGCGGTGTTCTGCTGAAAGTTCTTTGGCTTGGCGTCATTTACCGTGAGCGCCCGCCCGTGAAGCTCCTGTCCTCCGAACTTGACCTTCGCCACCTCGGCCGCTTCTTTCGAGTTCATTTCTACGAAGCCGAAGCCTTTTGAGCGGCCCGTGTCCCGGTCGGTAATCAACTGGCAAGAATCGACCTCGCCCGCTTCGCTGAAGAGCGTGCGTAACTCATCACTGGAAGTATCGTGCGAGAGATTTCCAACAAACAATCGTGCTGACATAAAGAATAGTCCTTTCGGTGAATTTGAAGCCCGTCAAGCCCTTTGCGAGAACGGTTGCAGGCGAAGGCGGATGGCGTCCCGAGTTTCGGGTAAAGCTTCTAACAAAATGAATGATTGCTGCGCTCCAAGCGGCCGATTGTAAGGCTCAGTTGAGAACCCGCCGGATCACCGTTACTGCTTGAGAGGTGCGTTAAGGAGAGGGCGGAGTCCGCCCCCTCCGAATTTATCGGATCCGTCCTACTTGACGCCGCTCTTAGCGGCAAGCTTATGCAATGTTGAATTTGAGAGTTCAAAGGTCTCTACTGTTGGAGTACCTTCAACCACCTTCGACAGGGTCTTCAATACTTCCTGATATCCAGCGCGGTCGTAGGTCTCTGCATTCTCCTTGGTCTCCCACAGGCTGATTGCAACGGCCTCTAAGCGATCCGGGGCGACGAATACAATCTCGTCTCGGAATCCGTTCTGCTTGCGGAGCAGCGGGATAACCTCGTTGTCGATAACGTTGGTAAAGTCGGCTGCGGAATTCGCCTTGAGCTTCAAAGTGACGTGACGAGTAAACATTTATTATTCTCCTTCGATTAATGAGCTGTTGACCTCAGTTAAACTGGCGGATTCCAGAGGATCTGAGAAGGGAGTTAGCTAGTCTCGGTTCGCAAACGAGCCTACGTGTAACCTCGAGCTTTGTCAAATAGAACTTGGCGATTGAGATGCGAACACCGCAAGGCAGGCGTTCAATAGCTCCTTCAAAGCGGTCCTTTGAGCCACTTAGAGTCGGGCGGCTATAGGAAAGAAAAATGAAAGGAAATCCGAATCAAACAACAACTGACTTGAGGTAGGCGTTGGGGTCGTGCTGCATCGCTCCCTTTGGCAGCCAGTCCCAAAGGGGGCCCAGATCCTTTCGCGCAAGATCCGTGTAGAACCGCGGAAGCTCGGAACTCTCCTGTTCGAAGTAACCCCTGAACTGACCGTCGTTGTTCAGACGATTCCGCACATCCGAGTGGTGCTTGATCCTGCCAAAGCCTTCCGACGATACGGCGCGCACCACGTTCATCCACCTGGGAATCATGGCGTCAGTCGCCCGGTAGCGGTTGAAAATAGCCCGCCAAGAGTACGTGTATTTGACCAGATCGATCACGTGTTCGTAAAAGCCCGGCCATGAATAGTTCTTTGGCTTCACGTTCATCGCTTGATTGTTGTTCAGGAAGTGAAACGGGAACGGTAACACGCGGTTGGCGCGCTGATACTCCAGATTGAGCGGCGCGGCCTGTCCGAAAGCTGAAAGTAGCGAGTAACCAGGAAAAGCCCCGGGCGCGAGGTCGACGAACTGCTTCGTCAACTCGAACGGTTCCGCTCCTTCGTCGGCGTCGAGCCCAAGCACGAAGTTGGTTTGTATATAGGGCATGTACCTCAGAATCATGTTGACGTGGCCGGCGACCTGCCGGACTTTTTCAAGACCCGTGGTCTTTCCGGTCTTTGATTTGCCACCGAGGTCATACCACGATTCAATGCCGGGAAGGAGAGCTTTGAAGCCATTTCGCTTCAGCCGCTGCAGATGTGCTTCGGACAGCAGCGACAGGCTGCTCTCAGCTATGAAGTCGAAGCTGTCGGGAGGAACGGCGTCCTCGATCGCATCCATGATCTCATTGAATCGCACGCCGAAGTTTGGGTCGTGCCAGCCGATGAGCGGGCGTTTGAACTTCTTCGAGAGGAATCGCAAATCTTCCTTGATGACGCCGAAGTCCAGCGGCTGATACGGCACGGTCGAGTCTATGCAAAAGCTGCAAGTGTACGGACAGCCCAGACTGGCGATCATCGGAACCATTTTGATGAACGGCGCCTTCTTGAGCGTCGGCTCCATGAACTTCCATCGCTCGCGCACCCCCGGCAGCATAGCCGGCTGCTGATTTGCCGCGATTCGCACGCCGACCGGCCGATGCTGAGAACAGTCTTGCAAGATGCTGGAGACGACCGCCTTGTCCGTGAATCCCAGCACGTAGTCGAAGTACTTCGCGGCGTCTTGTGGATAACAGCGCGCGTGAGGACCGCCGATAACCGTCACGGCGCCTCTTGATCGGAACAGATTGCTCAACGCATATGCTAATTGGGCCGCTTCCGTGAACGCGCCTATGAAGACGAGGTCGACGTTATCCGGCAGTTCTTCGACAAGATTCTCAAACCCGGTGTAGCACACGAAAGTGACGTCGTGTCCTTCTTCTTCGCACCATGTAGCGATGACCTGAGGCATGATGCTGGCGAGATTCGCATTCATCACTCGCGCGAATAAGGCCCGGGTCGGGCCTTTTGCGACGAGGTCGATGATTCCAATTCGAAGTTTTCGCATAAGCTCTCAGCTATATTCGATCACTGAGAGTATCACGCGGCATCTTTAAGAGCGAGCGAATCAATACCACGAAGATCACGAAGACCACGAAGCAAAGGGACTGGCTGCTTCATCCGTCGCGATTGATCGGCCGCCAAACTGTGAGGACGAAGAGCCTCTGCGCACCCCGGAGGGGTGGGATGTCTATAGCCTTGGGATGTGGCTTGAGGCCGCACCCCAGCGGGGTGCGATGTTTCGATCGATTTGTGAAAATGCGAATCGCTACTCCTTAAACCATCGCCGGCGTTCGTTATTCGTTACGAAGCCTTGATCATGATAACTTCGCCCGGTCTGATTTCTTTGAGAGCATCGAGGGCTTGATCCATTAATGGGTGGAGCGCATCGTAACTATTCCTTCTAGCGGCCAGAACCAAAACTGCCAGCGCCAACGAACTTATGTCTTGCTGATATTGCAGGTTCTGATCTACCGTGACGAGCACGTCGTATTGGCCAGAAGCTGAACGCAGAAGATTGCCATTCTTCAACCCTTTCATACCAGCTTCTTCGACGGTGCGCACTTCGTGCTCTCGAAAATCGCGCCTCAGTTTGCGTGTTACGCACTCATCAAGCAGCACTCTCATACTGTGTCAGCAGCCTTTCCCGGGATAAATCAAGAACCCTTAGTACATGCTCGCGGGTAACCGTAGGAAACTGATCAAGAAAGTCATCCACGCTTTCACCGGCTTCCAAACAATCAAAGAGATTCCTGATTGGCACACGCGTTCCGAAGAAGACAGGCATTCCGCTTAGCTTTTCAGGATCGGTTTCGATCAGATTATTTGTATTCATCTCGCACCTCGTACGGGAAGGTCTGCCGTTTCCG
>JAHFUG010000268.1 GCA_023265195.1 Blastocatellia bacterium
GCATTCGAGAGGGTGGGCGGGGAAGTACTGGGTCAGAGCCTTGGCAAGTCTTCAATGTTTCGGTAGAGTTGCTCCACGTGAATTGAACATGACTACCGCCACTGAACACTGCTACATCGTTACCGACGAGTTGATTCTCGGTGGTGAGCCGGTTATACAGGGCACTCGAACGCCCGTGCGAGCTATCATAGAAGTCTATAGGTTGGGAGCCGCCGCCGAGGAGATACCGGCTCACTTGCCACACTTGACGTTAGCCCAGGTCTTCGATGCGCTTAGCTATTACAGCGACCATCAGGAAGAAATAAACTCGTACATAGAACGTAACCGCGTGCCGGACGCCAAAATTGATCCTCTGGTGAGGGATCGATGAATCAACTGTTCATCGAGCTGTATCTTGATGAAGATGTCGACGTATTGGTTGCGGATTTGGTGGGGGCCAGGGGGTTCGCGGTTATCACAACCAGGGACGCAAGAAACATCGGCGCGGGGGATCGAGAACAGTTGGCGGCCGCCGTGAATGGCGGGCGAGCGTTCTTCACTCACAACCGAGTCGATTTCGAACGGCTGGCCGAGGAATACTTCACCGCTGGCTTGGAACATCGTGGAATCATAATCGCGGTTCGTCGCTCACCGTATGAGATTGCGCGGCGACTCGTTGCAATACTGAATAATGTCACCGCGGACGAAATGAAAGAATCAGATTCGATACATTTATTTAGTTAAGGAAGTGTCAGTAAATAACTTCCCGGTTTCACCGCGTGCTTTGGAATGAAATGTACGGGCGGGCGTCTCTGCCCGCCCCTTTGACGAATCGTCCTTTTGAAGAAGAAATATGGCATTGGCGTAAAGAGGGGCGGTCACGGAGGCCCGCCCGTACATTGTTCTTCAGCATTCCGCTGAAACCCGGAAGTTTTTTTACATCTCCTAAGTTAGTAAGAGATGGCTTAACCCTCTACCATATTTTGGCCATCCATCCATCTGAGCAGCTTTGCCGCGAAATGTTTCCGTGCTAATCTACCTGACATCAAGTTACTAAATGACTTAAGGAGCCGAGTCGTATGGACGCCGAGAAAACGATGCAGTTTCTGCTTGAGCAGCAGGCGAGGTTCGATGCGCGCCAGGCGGAGTTACAAGCCCGTCAGGCGGAGTTACAAGCCCGTCAGGCGGAGTTCGACGCCTGCCAGACTCAGTTGCAGGCTCAGTTCGCTGCTCATCAGGCCCGCTTCGATGAAGACATGTCACGAGTAAACGCGGTATTGCTCAATCTGGCGACCTCTCAGGAGAGAACAAATGAAATACTTGCGACCCTTGCCGAACGTCATGTGGAATTGGAGCGAAGTCATACTGAGTTGACCGAAGCCCAGAAAGTCACCGAGCAGAACCTCAACGCCTTGATCGTTACCGTTGAGCGCCACATCGCGGATCACAAGTGATGGACAATCGGTTAGGCTAACCTTGACGCTGACTAACGCCGGGGCCGTGACGTCATCCCGGCAAGAAGAAGAACGCCATCGCGAAGATCACATAAACAGCCAGCAGCAAGACGCCTTCCATCCAGTTTGACTCGCCATCGGATGCGATCAGAGTGACCACCAGCACGCCCAACGTCACCGTCAACACCTCAAACGTAGTAAACAACAAGTCCATCGGTTTTCCAATGGCGTAACTAAAAAAGACGAGCATAGGAGACACGAATAACGCCATCTGCGTGCTTGATCCGGCGGCGATGTGAAACGCAATGTCCATCTTGTTCTTCATCGCCATCAGAATCGCGGTGCTGTGCTCGGCGGCGTTGCCGACTACGGCGACTACGATCACTCCTACGAATACCTCAGTCATGCCGAGTGAGTGGGCGGCGGCTTCCACGGAATGCACCAATATTTCGCTCATCCACGCTACAAGCCCCGTTGCGGCGAATAGTATCAGGACCGCGGTTCGCGGTTTGATGTGAGTTCCGGCTTCTTCAACGTGATCCCCTATGTAGAGATCTTTATGGGTGTGCAGAGCGAAGACCAGGCTCAGGATGTAGGTCACGAACAACACGATTGCGATTTCGACGCTCAAGCCGGCCTCTCGCGCTGAGCGGCCTCCGGTCACCCAATGAAATATCGCCGGAACCAAAAGTCCGATCGCGCTCAACGCGAGCATCGTGGCGCTCATGCTGGCCGCGGTTCGGTTGAATCGCTGATGCTTGTACTTCAAGCCGCCCGCAATACAGCTTGCGCCCAGCACCAGGAGAATATTGCCGAGAATAGAGCCGGTGATTGAAGCCTTGACGACCTCGCCCAGCCCAGCGCGTATTCCCTGGATCGCGATTATCATTTCCGCCGCGTTGCCGAAAGTCGCGTTTAACAGCCCACCGATTCCGGCGCCCAGCCGCGAAGCGAGTCCGTCGGTGGCCCGTCCCATCCAACCCGCAAGCGGCATGATCGCAAGCCCCGACGCCACGAAGATCCAAACCGGCGGGGCCTTCAATTGATCGAGAACCACCGCGATTGGCAGGAAAACCAGTAGGACGTTGAATCCATATTCGGCGGCGAGGCGTCTGGCGGTGCGGTGGGTTGTCTTCATGTGGCAGTGAACTATATTAGGTTTAGGCTAAGGAAGAACTCCGACACTATTGCCTCTACATCAAAAATGTCAAGAAGTATGAGCGGGCAACCACGACGATCGCGTTGTGTGGGTGCTAACAACTCCGTAGGAGTGGCCTGTCTGTTGATAACCGCGGCGCATGGAATCGCAACTGCTTTTTCAGCAGCCACCTCGCAAGGTCGCTCCGGTGGAGCTACGGTCAGAGCCAATAGCGTCGTGCTACAGACAGGCCACTCCTACGGAGTTAACAAGGTTACGGGGAATACAGGATTAAGACGCTACTGGAATTATCAGCCTTAATCGATTCTCTTACGATTTCTAAAACTTGCCGTATAGACTCGCACTGCACGGTCTTCGTCTCGGACTTGCGGGTCAGGCGCGCCTACAAACGGTCTTTCGAATTGACGGCTTGTTTGAAGAGTCACTAAGTTGGTATTGAGGTTATCCATGTCAAAAAACAGATCGAGAAAGATTCGCGGAATAACAATCTTCAAAATATCAGCCATTGCTCTGGCTGCGTTACTCGGCGTATTTCAATTGCCATCACCGTGGATCGAGCGGTTCTATTCGAACGGCGTCTATCCGTGGATTCAGTCGTCTATTTCTTCGTTGGCGAACTCCGTCCCGTTCGCGGTTATGGATGCGTTGATCGTAGCGTTGATAGTTGGGCTTGTAGCCTGGTGGTGGGTGAGGATGGCGAGAGCGGGCCGAGGCAAACGGCTTCGCGCGGCTCTTGCGATGACGTTCAACACGGCTGTCCTTGGCGCAATCATCTTTCTAGTTTTTCTCGGACTCTGGGGATTCAACTACTCGAGGACGCCGCTCACGAAGAAACTCGATTACGATGAACAGCGCATAACCGGGCAGGCTCTGGAACATAGGACAATAGCGCTTATCGAAGAGGTTAACCGGCTGGCGCCCGGCGTTCACGCTGCTCCGCCGCTACTTGACGAAGACTGGATTCAACGCTTGCTGCCGTCCTTTAACGGTGTGATAACTGAGTTCGGACGGACCCGCGCCATCGCTGCGGTGCGCCCCAAGCGGTCGCTCCTCGACGCCTACATAGCGGCGACGGGAACTCCGGCGTTTATTAATCCGTTCGGCGGTGAAATGATAGCGGACTCAAGGCTTCTTCAAATCGAAAAGCCGGCGACGGCGGCCCATGAGTGGGCGCATCTCGCGGGTTATGCCGATGAGTCCGAAGCTAGTTTCGTGGGATTTCTCGCGTGCGTGCGCTCAGGCGACCCGTTCGTAGAATACTCCGGTCTTTTGATGCTTTACCCATACCTTCGCTCGAACTTGCGCCGGGACGATGTCGCCGATAGGTTGCCCAAGCTTGCTCCGGAGGTTATCGAGGACCTAAAGGCGATAGCGGCTCGGGAGAGCGAACGATACAAACCCCAGATCAGCCGTATTCAATGGCAGGTCTATGACAAGTTCCTCAAAGCAAGTCATGTGAAAGAAGGCGTAGAGAACTACGGTTTGTTCGTTAACCTGCTGCTTGGCGCGAAGTACGAGCAGGAATGGGTTCCGGTGATGAAGCCGGGCGAGTAGCCAGTATTTCAGCGACGACTAAGGGACTGAAATGCGCGGCGCATGGAAGAGGGGCGGCCACGGAGGACCGCCCATACATTTATTCTCAGATTGTTATTGGCAGGGTGAGCGTCGTCAGTTTGAGAACACCGGGAGAGGTTTTGAATCCTCTTCCTTTTTCGAGTAGTGACTCTCGATGTATCGATCTAGAAGCCCAATGAACTCGGGCACGATCGCGGCCCCTTGAAGAGTCTTGAACATCCGGCCATCGACGTAAACAGGCGCGCGCGGTTCTTCGCCCGTTCCCGGCAGCGAGATTCCGATGTTCGCGTGCTTGGATTCGCCGGGCCCGTTGACGACGCAGCCCATCACGGCAACCTTCATTTCTTCGACGCCATTGTAACGGTCGCGCCAGACCGGCATCTGATCGCGGATATAATTTTGAATGTCTTCGGCCATTTCCTGAAACAGAGTGCTGGTCGTCCTGCCGCACCCCGGGCAGGCCGTCACGAGTGGTGAGAAACTTCTCAAACCCATCGTCTGAAGCAACTGCTGGGCGACTATTACCTCTTCGGTGCGGTCGCCACCGGGCCTGGGAGTGAGCGAAATGCGAATAGTGTCGCCTATGCCTCGCTGGAGCAGAACAGCCAGCGCCGCCGAGGACGCCACGATACCTTTGCTGCCCATGCCCGCCTCGGTGAGCCCAAGATGCAAGGCGTAATCACATCGCGAAGCCAGGTTGTCATAGACTTGGATCAGATCCTGCACCTCCGAGACCTTCGCGCTGAGTATGATCTTGTCGCTCGCGAGACCGCACTTTTCGGCCAACTCGGCGGACTCGATCGCGCTGATCACGATTGCTTCGAACATGACGAGGCGAGCGTTTTTTGGTTCAGTGAGAGAAGCATTCTCATCCATCAGCCGAGTCAGGAGTCCTTGATCGAGCGAGCCCCAATTTACGCCGATTCTCACCGGTTTATCGTTTTCGAGGGCGGCCTCGATCATCGCTTGAAAGTTCTTGTCATGGTGTTGCCCAGGTCCGACGTTGCCCGGGTTGATTCGATACTTGGCCAGGGCGCGCGCGCAATCCGGATATTCCTTGAGAAGTTGATGGCCGTTATAGTGGAAGTCGCCTACTATCGGAACGCTGACGCCGCGCGCCGCGAGTTCCTCGGCGATGTGAGGCACGGCCTGAGCGGCCTGACGCGTGTTCACGGTGATTCGTACGATCTCGGAACCCGCGCGCGCGAGTTCTTCGACCTGCCTGGCGGTGCCTTTTGCGTCGACGGTGTCGGTGTTGGTCATTGATTGGACGACGATAGGATTGTCACCGCCGACCATCACTCCACCGACATTGACGGCTACTGATTCTCTTCTTCTTGCTGCCAATGTAGCTCCTTCAAACGCTTTGAACAGACGTGAATTGTAACGGGAGGGCCGGAACGCCGCAACGTTGGGTAGTGTCCTAATCTGTGTTGCTTGCGTCCAATGGAACGGCGATCAGCATAGGTTTCGATTGTGCCGCATCTCCGTAGGAGAGACCTGTCTGTAGATACGAGCGATGACCACCGCTGCCGCTTCCGTTAGCGGTCGTAGCTCCGTTAGGAGCGACCCATCCTCTGCCGCAAGGGTTGCTCCTAACGGAGCTAACTAAGAGAGATTCACCGGCTCGGACTACAGATAGGTCGTCTCTACGAGACTAACCAAATCGCACCGGCGGGGTGGCCAGCTTCGATAGCAACACACTTTAGGACACTACCCAACGTTGCGGATGTATTGAATTCGCCTTCCGTTTTTCAGTTCTGCGGCCGCACGATAATGACCGCCGGTGAAGTGAGGACTTCACCGCGGAGGCGCGGAGATCGCTGAGAGAGCCGCGGAGAGTAAGTCCCTCCCTGCGTCCTTCTCTACGGAGCAAACTCCGAGCTTCTGGTCTTTCTGGCAAGATTTCTTGGCGTTCTCCGCGTCTTTCTTTGCGTCTTTGCGAGAAACTCCTGGTTGCGGCCCTGCCGCGCCGTGGTCTGCGCGTCTCCGCGGTGAACTCCCTCGAAAAAAGGAAACTCATTTCTTGACGCTCCCTTTGCGCCGCGTCGGCCTCCGGATTTGGATACGATCGGCAGGGCGGCTCTAATCGCACTCTATCCGCCGTTAATTATTGACAAGGCGGGAACCACATACTACACTCGACCCCGTCGTTGAAGATTCTTTGAGGCGTCACCGATAAAGGCACACCAGGAGCGATCCTGGGCCGCAAAGCCAAGGTCTTTGGGAATTGTGATTGATGGAATGACCGGCGATGAATGGTCACTTACGTATTCATCTTCGATCAATCATCATTCATCGATTCCCACAGAATGACTGGCCGCCGAAGTGAGGCTGAGACATGCTCCCTCGCAAGATCAGCTCCCACTAAGCGACTTCCGCAATGATTCGTTAGGTCGAAGCGCGCGAAACGCCGGACTGAACGTGCACCTTTGCTTTCGCGGCCGCCTAAGAATTTATTGCCTCGAATTGGTGACCCCCCACCTCACACCCGGAGGGCAAATGAGGTCATCGGCCGTTTTCATTGCCATAGCTTTCATCACGTTTCTATCAGTCAATGCGAGCGCTCAGGAAGCAGTTATTCCGGCGGACGCGCTCGTAACCGCATCCGAGGTTGAACGCATCCCGACGATGGTGCTGGTAGGGAACGGCGGCGCGGCGGATGCAAAGGCAGCGCCCTCGACTGACGCCAGGACCAAGGCTGGAGTTCAGCAGGCGGGCGATACCGTATACCTGACCGGCGGGACGACTGGAAGCGCGAAGTACGATCAAATGGTGGTCGAGTCCGCCGCGCGAAACGGAATAGATCCCAAGTTGATGTTCGCCGTGATGAAACAGGAGTCCGGCTTCAACCCGCGCGCCAGGTCTTACAAAGGCGCCACCGGATTGATGCAGTTAATGCCGGGAACCGCCCGCCGGTTCGGCGTGGCCAACATATTCGATCCGGCGCAAAACATCGAAGGCGGCGCGCGCTATCTGCGATTCCTCCTTGATATGTTCGACGGCGATGTCAAGCTCGCCCTCGCCGGGTACAACGCGGGCGAGAACGCTGTAGTCGGGGCCGGTTACAAGGTGCCTCGATATCGCGAGACTCAGGCCTATGTGCGAAGCATCTCGGCTAAGTATGGATCGACGAACGCGAGCGTTCAAAAGATCGCGCAAAGAGGCGAGCCGGTTGCGCCGGAGGCGATAGTTCTTTCGGCGGCAAGCGCCAACAGATTGTCTAACAATTATTGATTGATTCACCTGCTCCCAAGCGGTGACAGCGAAGCCTGCATTAGTCGTGTTTCCCCCGCCGTAGTTTTGGTAAGACCCGTTAGCGTGCGGTATGTTTGAGTCGAGGCGAAAGAGAATGCTTGCGAGCGCCATTGCGCTCGGGCTCGTGTTCTGTCTCGCGGCCAGCCCGTCCATGAATGCGCCGGACGTAGTCAACGCCCGCGACAACGTCAAGCGGGAACCGGCTAACCTTGTCGAGAATCTCTTTCAGGCCGCCGGCGAACTACTGACGTCTCTTCACCAGCGGCCATTCGAGGCGCGCACGAGCAGCGAGTACCTTCACGCCATCGACGCATATGGCCAGGTGATTCGATTTGGCGCCGAGCCGAATCTCGCTTCCGATTCGGTGTACAAGATCGCGGAGCTCAAGCTGGAGTTGGCTTCGGCGAGCGGTGATTACGGGCTCTATCAACAAGCTGTCGACACGTTCAGAAAAGTAACTTCTTCCTATCCCGCCAGCAGCCTGGTCGGAAACGCACTCGTTAGCATTGCTCAGATATACGAAGAGACGTTCCAGGATTTGACCGGAGCCGCGGATGCGTACCAACAAATCGTAGACCACTTCCCGAACTCGGTGATGGCGCGGGAGGCCCGCGCCGTTCTCGCAAGGCTTGACCGCCAGATGGCCCGCGCCGGCAACGTCGCGGACGTAATGACTTCGCCGCCAAGCGAGGCGGCCGAGGTTGGACGAGCGTCTCTCTCCAACATACGCAATTTCAGCGGGCCCGATTACGCCCGGGTGGTTCTGGACCTTTCAGGCGAGGCTCGCTTCTCCGCGCAGCGGACCGGCGGCAACCGGTTGGTCGTCGACCTTAGCGGCGCTTCGATCGGACGGCAACTGTACGGACGAAGGTTCATAATCGGCGAGTCGACGCTGCTGAAGCACATAACGGTCTCGGCTCTTTCCAACAACGTGCGCGTCGAAATCGAAGTCGACAAGCTGGCTGAGTACTCGACGTTTCTCCTGCCCGATCCGGACCGCCTTGTGGTGGATCTTCGCTCGACAGCGCAGCCCAAAGAACACGCTCTTCCCGAGCGGCGGGCGGTTGAGGCCCGAAGAACTCCGGACCATTCCGGAACCGGCGCTCACGAACGCGGCATGACGAAGAACCGGGTCTTCATGGGTACGCCCATATTCTCTCTGCCCCGCATCGACGATCCCATCGTTGTCGCCTCAACGGAATCAGAGAGCAATGCCCGAGGTCAGGGAACTTCGAAAGAAGAGGCTGTTTCCGCTTCCAAGCCGCAGCCGCAATCGGCGCCACATCACGGCGTAAAACTCATCGTGATCGATCCGGGCCATGGGGGTCACGACACGGGCACCATTGGCTCAAACGGGCTTCAAGAAAAGGATCTGGTGCTGGACGTGGCGCGCAGGCTCAAAGCCTACATAAAACGCAGTCACCCCGAGATTGATGTTATGCTCACGCGGGATTCGGACCGATTCATCGCTCTCGAGGAGCGCACGGCCATAGCGAACTCGCGTCACGCGGACTTATTCATCTCGATTCACGCCAATGCGAGCCCATCCCGTGCGGCCTCCGGCGTCGAGACGTTCTTTGTGACGCCGGATCGCGCCGCCAAGGCGGATCAGCATAATGGAGCCCGGCCCGCGGTGGCCACGGCCGCTGATGGAAACGCGGCCAGTCAGGTCGCGACGGCAGGCGTTCAATCAGGCGCTTCAGGTTCAGACAACAAGCAGCAACCCGTCGTGACGACCACGGTTTCAGCGGGCAACCGGGTCAACGAGTCGAGGGATCTTGCTCGGTATATTCAGGCGGGATTGGTTCGAGGCGTTGGATCGCAAGCCCAAAACACGGCGGCCAATCGAGGCGTCAAACACGCTCCTTTCGCCGTCCTTCTTGGATCGGCCATGCCCAGTGTCCTGGCTGAAGTATCGTTCGTGTCGAATCCTCGGGACGAGGCGATGCTTCAAACCGGTCAGTTCCGTGAAAAGATCGCGGCCTCGTTGTATGCCGGGTTGAACGCGTTTCTCAAGAAGAATGCTCCAAGCGAATCCTCGGTAAAGAAGTAAGCAGTCCGTTACTCGATTACAGTAGGTAGCGATTAAGAGTAGGACTTCGTTTATTGCAGTCGTTTGACGGCGCAATGCCTTTTCGTTGGCTCTCATTAACACCTCACTTCAGTGAGGTGTTGGTTGCAGCCCTAATGACACAAACCGTTTCAACGGTTTGTTCCCCTTCAAACGATCAAAATGTTAAGACAGTTCGGTGGACATGATGGTTCAGGACCACCTCGATGAATCGAGTTGTTGATGAGACTGGGGTGTCCACGCGAGTCGGCGAGCCCCGCTCCTAATCGCACCCCTTGATCGCCGGCAACCACACTCCAGCTTGCCTACAGGCGAGCGATGAGTTATGTTGCGCCCTCTATGGCAAGAGCGCGAATCGGCATTCTCATCTCGGGCCGCGGTTCTAACATGGTTGCGCTGATCGACGCGGAGCGGCAGGGCAAGTTCGACGCCGACGTAGTTGTCGTAATCAGCAACATTGAATCGGCGGCGGGACTCACGCTGGCGCGCGAGCGGGGCGTGGAAACGCTATTCATCAGCCACAAGGGACGCTCGCGGGAAGAACACGACCAGTTGATGATAGACGAACTGCGCAAGCGCGAAGTATCGCTGGTTTGCCTCGCGGGTTATATGCGGCTGGTCAGTCCCTTATTCGTGCGCGCCTTCAAAGGCCGAATCTTGAACATCCACCCGTCGCTGCTGCCCGCGTTTCCCGGGCTGGACGCGCAGAAGCAAGCGCTCGAGCACGGAGTCAAGATCACCGGCTGCACCGTTCACATTGTCGACGAGGAGCTCGATCACGGTCCCATTGTTTTGCAGCGGGCGGTGGACGTACGAGATGACGACACGGTCGAGTCTCTGTCAGAGAGAATTCTGGAACAAGAGCATAGGGCGTACGCTGAAGGGGTCGCGCGGATTCTGGATCCGGGATTCAGGCTGAATCGTGCTGACGAATGAACAGCGGTTCCACCTGTCGAGTGCCTTTGTCGATCATTCGCTGGTAATACTTCTTGAATTCTTCATCCTTCTGGATTGCCGTCTGGGCAGCTCCCTTGAACACTGCTTTGAGTGTCCGGTTGTGGTTCTTGTTCAATCCTCT
>JAHFUG010000036.1:0-22124 GCA_023265195.1 Blastocatellia bacterium
GGCGCGACTCCAGGCGCCGTTATAGGCTGCCGCCTGCCGCCGATTGCGCCTTTTCGGCTCTATCGGTTTCATTCAGCGCAGGTTTATTCCGAGCCGGGTTCTGTAAGACTCGGGTCCGGTATCTTTGGCGAGAGCCGTATCTGACGGGATCCGACTCGATCAGATAATGGTGAGCTTTTTTCAGTTGATGATACGGTATGGTGGGGTAAAGATGATGCGTCAGATGATACCCATCATTGACCGGGTGGAACACCAATCCGTGGAGTCTTCCGCAACTAGTTATTGTGGCGTTGAAGACTGTTCCATCTCCCCGTTGTTCTCTTGCACCGAGACTCTCCGCGCCAAGTTCATATGTGTGCTCGTCGCTTTCTCCAATAAAGCGAATGATGGGCAAAATCGCAGTCATCGGCGCCAGCCAGTAGATTGCCCAGATCGACAGGGCCCGAGTTACGCCAACGAGCGCCGCCAGCGGAAGCACCAGCAGGGCGAGATGCCAGACAATCGCAAGCAACACGATGAACAGGGAAACACCGATGTTCTTATACCAGCCAACCGCATACGCGGGCAGGCGGCTGAGAACACCCTTGACGAAGTGACCCAGCGACTGCCGTCCGATATCTTCTATCCTGAGGATAGAATATCGCTTTTTGTCGGGATCATTCGGCATTCCGAAATTGTTATGGTGTATGAGATGCCCCATCTTGAAAGATTCAACAGTGCTGAAAACCGGAATCGCGGACAGTATGTTCGCGAGCAAATCGTTTAGCTTGGTGTTGCGAGACCAATTGTAATGCGACGCCTCATGAGTCAAACATTCGAGGGCGCGTTGAGAACGCGCTATCACAAGCAAGACCGCCAGATTAATCGGTATCCAGAGCAGGGGCGGGCACTTTAAGTAACAAAGAGCTCCTATCGCCGCGCCAAGAAACACGGCCAGATATATAGAAGCCACGACGATCAGAGTAGCCGCAAGACTTGTTTTCTTGAATGCGGATAGACCCCGCAAGGTATCCGAACGGGTAGGATAGCCGAGCGGCCAGCTACGCATGTTACTGTTCTCGAATTTGATTTCAGTTTGCACGGCGCCTCCTCGGGCCCTGAAGGGCGATGGATACTTCTCTAGCCGCCGGAATTGCGCGGTCTTCAATCAACCTCAGGCGCCTCGCATGTGGGGAAGGAGCTTAGCTCCTGCTCCCTTGCAAGGTTGCGAAGAAAAGAAGGACTCTCAGTACTTTTGTTTTGGCGGTGCGGTTCCGGCAGTCTTACTCTATGTCCGAGTGCGCCACGCGGGACGCCCTGGTTCCAGGAAGTCCCGGCTCTAATGCACTCATCTTCTAATCGACGACTTCCACTTCCCGAAGGTGAGCGGTCGTGGAACTCCCTCCCAGACCTGAGAGGATTCAATGCCGACGGTTCTATTCCGCCTTTGACTCAATCGAAATGTCGAGAACAAAACTCCAGTGCGTTCCGGCGGAGCTTTTGGCCCGAGGGCTGAATTCGTTCTAACCAACCCGGAAGATCGAGGCCTGGCGATAAGCGCTTGGGAGGCTTTCTTCCAATCACCGCTAGGCTCTACTTTGCCACTGATTAAAGGGGCGCGCGCTCCCGGCTCCACGCGTTGTGAAGATTCTTATGCCGGAGATTCCGGAGGAAGTCCCGGTAGAATGACCAATAGCCCGGCTCGAAGTACGTGATCCTGGACGCGATGCCGGCGTGCAGATCGGGAAACTTGTCGTTAGGAATCCCTGGGAGCCAGTGGTGCTCGACGTGGTAATTGTTCCCGTTGACGAACCAGACGACGATCTTATTGGCTCTTATGGTTCGCGTGTTTTCAAGAACGTTCGTGGTGCGGACGTTACATCCCATGTGCTCGGGGAGTTCGATCAATGCGTGAGTTGGAATGCCGGCCAACAGGGGTATCAACCAAAGTCTGAGCGCCATGTCTATATTGAACAAGCAGGCTGAGATGGCGATTGCAGCGATGAACAAAAACATCAACTGGTATTCGAACCGAATTCTCTTCGCCGCTTTGAGTGTCGCGTCCTGCTCCCTAACGAGTTTGCCTGCAACCGATTTAAGTATATAGATGACCGTATCACGATAGTGCCTCACCATCCAGAGATGCGGGATAAGCGCGAGAACGGAATTCAGGCGCTGATAGCTGTAATTAAAGAATTCTTTGTCTTCCGGCGTGCCAAGGAGCTTGTGGTGCTTCATATGACTGTTTTGGTAATCCGAATAAGAGACGAGGAGCGGCATGCCCAGAATCACTCCTGCAATCCGGTTCCAAATCACGCTCCGGTAAGCGGTGTGGTGAAGGCACTGATGCTGCAGCTCCACGGCATGCGCGTAAGCCAATCCCAGAGCGACGGACGGCGCCAGCCAGAAGAGGCCCGGCGACACGAGCGTCAGGCAGGCCATCGCCGCGGTCACCAGGACCAGGACCAGAATCTTCGCGTGGAAGGTCACACTTCTCACGCGCGCGAGTTTATGAAGGTTCATTCCAGGAAGCTTTTCTTCTACCCGTGTCATAGACGTCCCCTCCTTTTCTCGAGACCGTTGTATCGATTGGGAGAAACGGCGCTGGATTCTTGCTACACCGCCGTCCAGCCCGCGCAAGAGCGATGCGAGGGCGGCCCCGTAGTCAGGTAATAACCGAACTCGTCAGGACGATTGTCTCTCGATTTCCAAGCGGCTTTTTAGTTCTTCGGCTGGATTACTGGGACCGTAGCACGGCTACCGGGTCAACTCTCGTAGCCTTGCGAGCTGGAACGTAGCTCGCAAGCGCTCCGATGCAGGTGAGTAACGCCGCGGTAAACAAAAAAGTGGTTCCGTCTCTCGGATCAACTCCAAAGAGCAATTTCGACATGACACTCGACATCACAAACGTCAATACGAGCGCTCCGGCTGTTCCGGCCGCGACGCCAGCAAGGACAAGCTTGAGTCCCTGAAAGATGATGAGTCTGAGAATATCCGTCGGCCGTGCGCCAAGGGCCATCCGTATTCCGGTCTCGTGGCTGCGGCGCGTGACCGAGTAAGAGATCAAGCCATACAATCCCGTGCTCGCCAGCACCAGCGCCGCGGCGCCAAAGACGCCGAGCAGCAGGATGTTGAACCGGCGGGGCGCGACCGACTGGGCCAACAATTGGTTCATAGCGCTCGCGCCGGTGACGGGAACATCGGGATCTACTGCTCGCAGCTCCGAGCGCACACTGTTAGCCAGCGTCATCGGCTCGTTAGCCGTACGAACCGCCAGGAACATGTTGTTCGTCAGAAAGACCAGGATCGTTTTCGGAATCTGAGTCATAGGCACATACATCTCGGGGGGAGCGTCGCGATCGAGTCCGAAATGCTTCACGTCGTCCACGACTCCGACCACCTGTGCTTGACGAGGCGGAGCGTCGTCGTCATCCACGCTGACATATGCTCCGAGCGCGTCGTCGTTGGGCCAGTATTGCCCGGCCAAAGTCTTGTTAATGATGACAACCGGCTGGGTGTTCGATCTATCCTGATCGCTGAAGTCTCGACCGTGCGCCAACCGAATTCCCATGGCCTGAAAATATTCGGGCGTCACCATTCGATAGTGGGCGACTGGGGTTTCAGCGGTGGTAGCCGGGGGGCGGCCAACGATGGTGAAGTCGAATCGCAAGACCACCTCGGTCAGGGGGAGAATGGAGGTTGCTCCGACGGATTCCACTCCTGGCAATTGTTTCAAGCGGCGGAACATCTCATCCCTAAAATTTATGACACGGCCTATGTCGGGATACCGGGCCTGGGGCAATGAAATGCGGACCGTCAGAAGATTGGCGCTGTTGAATCCGGGATCGGTCGCTTGAACTCTTGAAAAGCTTCGAATCAGAAGACCGGCCCCAATCAGCAGCATCAATGAAATAGAAAGCTGTGACACGACAAGGATCGTTTGAGCCCAGCCGCGGCTTGCGCCGTGGGTCGAGCCGCGGCTTCCTTCTTTGAGAGCCTCGCTTAGATTCGACTTCGATACTTGCAGCGCCGGCAAGAGTCCGGCTATCAGGCCGGAAAGCAGGGATATGCCGAGCGCGAAGGCAAGCACCCTGCCATCGATGGCGATCCGGCCAAGGCGAGGCATGTCCGTGGGGCTGAACGCGACCAGCGGCTTCAATCCTATCCAGGAGAGCAGCATGCCTCCGATTCCGCCGGTCATTCCAATCAGGAAGGTTTCGGTTAGGAACTGGCGAATCAAAGCGATTCTACGCGCGCCGAGCGCGGTTCTGATTGCAACCTCCTTCCGGCGGGCGGAGGCCCTGGCGAGTAAGAGCGTAGCCAGATTCATGCAGCCTATTAGCAGCACCAGTCCTATGGCCCCCAACAACAGCAGCAGCGCCGACCTGAAGTTGCCGGTTATCTCTTCATGCAGGCTTATGACTTTTGTGGCTTGCTTTCGCGCGTTCGACTTCGGGTATTCCGTTTGGAGCCGCCGTGCGATGGAGTCGAGATCCCCCCTGGCCTGTGGAATAGTTACTTCGGGGCTTAGCCGGCCAATCACTCTGAGGAAATTCGCGTCGCGATCCTGATTTCTCCAGTCTTCCCGCAATCTGGCTGGAATTGCCAATTCCGCCGTTGAGCCGGGGAAGAAGAAGTCCGGAGGCAGAACACCGGCCACGACATAGCTGTCCCCGTTCAACGTTATCGGGGTGTTGATCAGGCGAGGGTCTCCGCCAAACCGGCGCTGCCAGAGACCGTAGCTGAGGACGGTCACGCGCAATTGCCCCCCGCTGTCATCTTCCGGCAGGAGTGTGCGGCCCTGAACCGCTTTGACGCCGAGCATCTGAAACACGTTAGGCGAGATGCGCAATCCCTGAAGGCGTTCGGGCTCTCCCTGATTCGTCAGGTTGGCGTTCCAGTCCGAAAATGCCGCCCACTCGGTAATGGTGCGATTCTGTTCCTGGAAATCGAAGAGGTCGGGAATGGAAAAGGGCGCTCTGTCCCTGTCTACCCGAGAGGACCATATCCACACCAGTTGGTCCGGGGCCTCAAAAGGCAGTTGCTTCAGAAGTATCGAGCTGACCATGCTGAAGATCGCGGTGTTGGCGCCTATACACAACGTCAGAGTGATCACCGCGGTGGCGGTGAAGCCCGGCGATTTAAGCAATACCCTAACGCAGTACTTAATGTCTCTCAGCCACGATTCCATCTAGTGATTCCTCGCGCATGTTTTAAGCTGGGGATTCTCGCATTAATTCAGAGTGTAGCGCCAGCCGCGAGCCGTGGCGGCACGGCTCCGGCCGCGAACACGCTACTTCTCGCCAACTATCGTCAGCAGGATTCTCATGAAGTACGGGTCTTCCGAATTCAAGAAGTTATCGACCGCGTTTCGCAAGTTATTAAATTCTTCCTGGCTGACTATGCCCGGTTTGATGAACGGAGCTACACGATCCGGGTTGAATTGTGGATAAAAATACCGAAGGTCCTTTTCGCCGCTGTGAACAACGAACGCGTCGATGCCGAGATTCCGGAATCCCGCGCCCTTGAGAATCTTCCACAGCCGGCGTCCGATCATCGCGTTGCCGCCCTGCGAGCCCTTCACCTTCATCATCTTGTCGCGCATTGCCTGCCCCTCCGGAACGAAAGGGTCGGTAAGAAGGTTGATGGCGAAGTCGCCATCGGTGATTACCAACTTCCCACCCGGCCTGAGAACCCTCCTGATCTCGGCGGCGGCGGCGACCGGTTCCTCGAGGTGTTCGAACAGCAGCCGCGAATAGGCGAAGTCAAAGCTGTTGTCAGGAAAGTCCATCTTCATGACCGAGCCCTCGACGAATTCGCAACCGCACGGAAGCTTGTTCTTGAGGTTGTCGCCGGCGTACTTAACCAGTACCGGATCGATCTCCAGGCAAGTGATCGACCCATTCGGAACCAATCGCGAAAGCCACTCGGTAACAAACCCAGGGCCGGATGCAACTTCCAGTACGGACATCCCATCGCGGAGCCCCAGGCTGGTCAGCTTTCCCGACTCCTTCTCGACGCACATGTTGGCCTGATATCTCAGCCGCTCGAGTTCCGCGTCCAAAGTTATATTGCCCGTGCTCGCGTCATAGATTCTTGAAGTGTTCATACGGTTCTCCCATTTTTAGTCGTGAAGGTTCGAATGCCGGTGTCCCTTCGATGAAAGCGCTTGCGCGGAGCTGGTGCGGGCTTCGCGCTATATCCAGCCCCTGGCTTGCCGCAAGCACGTGATATGAGCGATATGGTGACGGCCGTGCCATGCATACAAGCTGACAGCCGCATCAAGCGTCATCGGCCCCGATTGCGGGTGCAGGAACGTTCTGGCAAGATCCGCCGATGAGAGCGATCTCAGCAGGTTGACCCACCGTTCATGCAGCGACTCCAGCAAAACCAATGACACTTCCACCGGTGTAGCCTGATTATCGGCCGTCTCAGCCCACATGGCTTCAAGATACGGCTTTATCGTGGGCTGTTCCTCGGTGAGCGCAAGCTTGAACCTGACATAGCCGTTCAGATGACTGTCGGGCAGGTGGTGCAGCACCTGCCGAATTGTCCATCCTCCAGGCCGGTACGTCGTGTCAAGCCGCTCGGCGGACAAGCCCGCAACGGCCTTTCGCAGGTCAACAGGCGCTTCGGCAATTTGCGCGAGCCAAAGTCGCCGCTTTTCGTCATCGACCTCGCGATCGACGTTGAATTTCCCGATCGGATAACGCGGATCAGTCATCATTCCCTCATTGCGCCGCTTGCTGAAAAACAACCGAGAATCCTGGTCCGATTTCCTGCGCCATTACGAGGCGCTCTCGGATGCGCCCGGCAAGCTCTTCGCAGTGCGCTCCACTCATCACCGAGAAGTGATTTCCTTGAACCGTCTCCGCGTGGACCGCGCCTTTCGTATGGCTAGTCCAATCGGTCCGGTTTTTCTGCGATTTGTCTCCTGCCCACCAGACGCACAAGCCGGCCTGGATCGTGGGAGCCCGATGCCCGCGGAGAAGCGCCAGGTGCCGGTTGGTCAGGATTACCCGGCGTTCGAAGATCTCGGCCGGGAAATCCGGGAGCAACCCTCGGTCTTGCCCCCACTTCGTCGCGCGCTTCACTCGTTCCTTTGGCTCCAACGCGATGAACTCGGCCTCCAAAGCCCGCTGCTCGTCTTCGCTAAGGCTCAGCAAGGCGTCAGCCATCCCGCCGCCAAAAGCCAACGCCAGTCCCGCCAGCTCGTCTCCTCTTTCGCCCTCGCGGTGGATCGATTCGTTTGCATCGACCAATCCAACGAATCCGACCTCATCTCCGCCGCCCTCCAGAGCCTTTGACACGCTTACGGCCAAAACTCCTCCCATCGACCAGCCAAGCAGGTAATACGGCCCTCGCGGTTGATGTCTCTTCACTTCGGCGGCATAAGCCTCGGCCATTTGTTCGACGCTCTCATATTCATTCTCGGGCTGATCCAGCGCCCGCGATTGTATTCCGAATATCGTCTGTTTGTCAGGCAGGTGAGCCGAGAGTTCGTTGTAGATCATCACGTGACCGCCCGCCGGATGGACACAGAAGAGCGGCGGCGTTCCTCGCCCGGCCTTGATGCTAACAACTATTGACGCCGCGGCGCCGTGCTGATCGCCTTCGCTCGAGATAAGGCCGGCAAGCTCCGCGATCGTTCGAGCGCGGAACAAAACCGAGACTGGAAGGTTGGCGCCGAACCTCTCACGCAACCTCCACATCAGCCTCAGTCCAAGCAATGAATGGCCCCCGAGGTCGAAGAAGTCATCCTCTATCCCTATCTCCTCAATTCCGAGTATCTCTCTCCATATCTCAACCAGTCCGTGCTCGATCGAGTTGCGCGGCGCTACGCGGATTTCATGGGACTGGTTCCGGTCGTCCGGTTTCGGCAGCGCCTTCCTGTCCACCTTGCCGCTGGCCGTCATCGGGAGTCTTTCCATACTCACGAACGCCGACGGCGCCATATACTCGGGTAGTCTTTCCCGAAGGTAGCTTCTTATTTCATTCGTGTCGAGATCCGTGTCCTTCAATACTACGTAGGCCGCGAGCCGCTCTTCACGGCCGCCGTCATTGCGAATCATCACCGCCGCCTGCTTGATCGATTCGTGCTTCTCGAGGATTGCTTCTATTTCGCCCAGTTCTATTCTGTATCCGCGGAGCTTGACCTGGCTGTCGATTCGCCCAAGGTATTCGATGGCGCCATCGGGCAGGTATCTTGCCAGATCGCCTGTCGCATAGATTCGGCCGCCGCCGATTCCGTCGGGAACGAACTTCTCCGCCGTCAGGCCGGGCCGGTTCATGTAGCCTCTCGATAATCCTTCACCGCCTATATGCAGCTCACCGGGAAGGCCGAGCGGGACCAACTCCTTCCCTTCGTCCAATATATATGTCTCGGTATTAGCAATCGGCCGGCCTATAGGCGGCGTGTGTTCGGCTTCTTTGAGCGGATACACGGTTGACCATATCGTGGTTTCCGTTGGCCCGTACATATTCCAGAGGCATCCACAACGGGCGAGCATTTCTTCGGCGAGATCCCGATTGAGCGCCTCACCTCCACAGAGCGCTTTCAAGGCCGGGCCGCCTTTCCATCCAGCCTCGATTAAAAGACGCCATGTCGCAGGGGTCGCCTGCATAATCGAAGCCTGGTATTGATCGAGTCTTTGCGCCAGCGCCATTCCATCGGCTGCCTCTTCCCGGCCGATGAGCCTTACTTGAGCGCCGACCGTGAGCGGCAACAGCACTTCCAGCCCCGCTATATCAAACGAAATCGTTGTGACCGCCGCTATTACATCCTCGCTTGCCATTCCCGGATGCTTCTTCATCGTTTCCAGGAAGTTCACAACCGCTCGATGGGAAATCTGGACCCCCTTTGGCCGGCCGGTTGATCCCGAAGTGTAAATGACGTAGGCCAGATTCTCGGGATCCGTCTCGGTAACGGGATTCTCCACAGGAAGGCCGGCCAGGATGGGCGCTCGCGCGCCGATGCAGACTCGAATCGGCGGCTCCGGCAGATCGTTTTGCAACCCTTGTTCGGTCAAGATCGCCGAGAGCGCGGCGTCTTCCATCATGAAACGCAGTCTCTGCATCGGCTGTATCGAGTCGAGCGGCACGTAGGCCGCACCGGCCTTCAGAACGCCGAGCAGCGCGAAAACGATCTCGATCGATCGATTCATGTATATGCCGACAAGCGTCTCCGGGCGGACTCCGATCGATCTCAAATAATGGGCTACTTGATTGGCTTTCGCGTTCAACTCGCGGTAGCTGATACGCCGGTCTTCAAACGATACGGCTACCGCGTCCGGCGTGCGCTCCACCTGGGCTTCAATCAGATCATCTACAGTCGATTGCCTCGCGTAGGCGCTCAGGGTTTGATTCAGCCGCGGCATCTCTTCTTTCTCTCCAGCCGTCAGCAGAGCGAGTCGCGAGATTCGTTCGTTCGGGTTTGCGACGATCGATTCAAGCAGAATCTGAAAGCGCTCGATCATGCGGGTGATCGAGCTTCGATCAAAGAGGTCTTTGCTGTACTCCAGCGTTCCGGTAAGGCCCTCAGGCCAATCCGTCAGGTACAGCGACAGATCAAACCTCGAATTGCCGCTTTCGACGTGCACGAAGCTGACGTCCAGGCCGGCCATCTTGAGGTCGGGGATCGGCACGTTCTGCAGAGCAAAAAGCACCTGAAATATTACGCTATGGCTTGGGTCTCTATCCGGTTGGAGCTCTTCGACCAGCCTCTCGAAGGGAAGGTCCTGATTCGCGTACACTCCAAGCGCGGTCTCGCGCACCTGCCTGAGCAACTCCATGAAAGTCGGATCGCCTGAAAGATCCGCTCCAAGAACTACGGTATTGGCGAACAATCCGAGTAGCCGTTCATATTCCGGGCGCGGGCGATTGGCGATAGGGCAGCCGATCAGGATGCGCGCCTGCCTCGTGTAACGGTTAAGCAGCGCTTCGAAAGCCGCGAGCATCACCATAAACAAGGTTACGCCTTCCTGCTTCGTGAGCGCCTTGATCGCCTGCGTCAGCTCCCGGCGTAAGACGAAGACTCTTTCGGATCCATTGAACGATTGAACAGGTGGACGCGGGCGATCGCACGGCAATTGGAGCAGCGGGAGGCCGCCGCCGAGCTGCTCCTTCCAAAACGAGAGTTGGGATTGGAGCACCTCTCCCTGAAGATACTCCCGTTGCCAGATAGCGAAGCCAGCGTACTGCACCGGCAGCTCCGGTAGCGGCGAAGGGTTCCCCGCCGAGAAGGCTTCGTACAGCGACACCATTTCTCGAAAGAATACGCCGATCGACCACCCGTCGGTAATGATGTGGTGCATTATCACAAGCAGGATGTGATCCTCATCGTCGAGCCTGAGCAGCGTCGAGCGCAGGACCGGTCCCCGCTCCAGATCAAAGGGCTGGCGCGCCACGTCGGAGGCGTCGCGCAAGGCCCGGTCGTAACGCTCCGATTCGGGAAGCTTCCCGTGATCGATGACCGAGAGCGGCAGCGTCCCGGCCGGCGCCACGATTTGGACGGGCTGCTCATTCACCACGGCATAGGTCGTCCGCAACACGTCGTGCCGCCGCATAATCTCGTTCAGGCTGCTTCCGAGCGCCTGGTAATCAAGCCGCCCTTTCAGGCGCAACGCCCGCGGCATATTGTAGGAATGGCCCAGCGGATCCATCGTATAGAAGAACCACACCCGCTGCTGGGTGAAGGACAACGGAACTGGGCCCTTCGCGGATGCGGCGGATTGTCCCGAGAGATCACGGGACTTGCCCGCTTTCTCCTTCCGCCGGCGCATCAGAAGGTCGCGCTTTTCGGGCGGCAGCGCCGCAATGCTATCAAGCAAATTGCTCATGGCTTCTTAGTTTCGTACAGACCGAATTCCGGTTCCGGCATCGCGTCGCGGTTCAGGTTCCCGCCTCGGCCGATGTAGCTTCGTTCCGCTCCTGAATCTCGCTGGCTTCGATCAACTCCGGGTGACTCGCACTGGCCCGCGTGAACAGACCCACAATCGCGACGGCTATGCTGAGCGCCCCAGTCGATATGAGCACGGCTGACGCGCCTACCAACTCCGCTACCGCCGAGGCCGCCGCGGTGCCCAGAGGCCCGATGACCGTCAGTATTGTCCAGAACGCCGCGGAAACCCGGCCAAGCAGATGATCAGGCGTGATCTGTTGCCGCAACGACATCGTGCTCACGTTTCTGATGGTCAAGCCGAAACTGTAGGACGCGGCGAGTATGGCGAAGACCGCGACCCCTCTCCCCAAACCGATGAAGATGCCGCCCAGCCCCATCAAGATCGTGCTTCCAAGAAAGGAAACGCCGAACCCCTTCTTGCGGCGAAGGAGTGATGAAAGCGCGCCTGCTACTATGGCGCCAATGCTGGCGAGTCCGAACACTATTCCAACCGTGTCGTCGTTCTGGCCCAGATCATGTTTCAGGCGGTAGATCGTTAAATTGATCGTGGCGCCGGTGACAAAAGAAAGAACGCCGAGCAACAGCGTCACGTCTCTCAACACCGGGTGTCCGAGCAAGAACCGGACGCCTGAAAGCACCGAATCGAGCCGCGACGATCCGGCCTTGACGGGTTCTTCCGCTTGAGCCGAGGCGGCCTTTCGCAGGCGGACAAAGAGCATAAAAATCGCGGAGACCGCATAGGACGCCGCGATGATCACAACGGCTTTTACCGAGCCAAAGTGCTTCGAGGCAATGCCGGATATCACTGGGCCCGCGATGTAGGAGACGGCGACCGTCGCCTGCAGACGGCCGTTCGCTTCGGTAATCTGATCCCGGTCGACGATATTCGGGACGGCCGCCGTGTACCCGATGAAGAAGAACGTCGTCAGGTACGCGGTGATCATCGCGATTATGTAGACCGCCGGCATGCTCGGACCAGACAACCACCAGACCAGCGGCACTACAAGGTAGAACACGGCGCGACCAAAATCAGAGAAGATCAAAACCTTGCGCCGGTCGACCCGGTCGACGACCACTCCGCTGGCTATGCTCGAAATAAAATTGCCGGCGCCTATTACAGCCGTCACGAACCCCATCTGAGCGACCGAACCCGTCGCGTCGAGCACGAGAAGCGGGACTATGATCAGCGCCGCCGCGTCGCCAAGCGCGTCAAAGGTTTGCCCGGCCCAAAAAATATTGAAGTTGCGATCGCGCCACAAACGGGCGCCGGGTGATTGCGGGACGCCTACCGCGGCGTTCTCCATTGATTATCTCCAATCGTAGCGGTGAGAGTATCTGCCCTGAATGCTTGCAGGGCGCTGACAGCCTCTTTGATTATCTTTACATCGCCTTCGAATCGATCCACGAGCGCGTGCAGCCACCGTTCGATGCCGAAGGCCACACAGCCGGAAAAAGCCGCCTCGCCATTCTCCGTCCTGATATCGCACCGCTCTCCGAAGAAATTGCGGTGAAAGTTAACCGAGGCGATCGCCACTGATTCCTTGTAGACAAATTCCTCTTTGACCGGAAAGATCTGCTGCATCAAAGCCCTGTTGCTCTGCTGCTGGAAGAAGGGATCGGTGGCTACTTGAACCTCGAGCGAGAGCCCGATCCGCTCCGACACGGCGAGTAGCTTCTCCTTGAACGCCCCCAGATGCGCTTTCACCGCGTCGGCCGAACCGACGCAGACGATCTCCCGCATCGAGAAGCCCCACAATCTCTCCAGTCCCGTGTAATGCAGTTCGTTTCTGAAGCACGACGCCACCGTTGTAACGTACTTCGGCGCGCCGAGCGTTGCTCCTTGCAGATGCAGGTATATGTTGTAGCAGGCGGCCGACGGCAACGCGTATTTTCCCGTGGTGAGGTGCTCACTTGGTATCGTCCGAGGAGGCGGCCCTTTCACGTACTTGTCTTCCAGCACCTCCTGGTTAATCGGCGATGCGATCAACGCGAGATGAGGGAAGTTGCGGAAGTAGTCGAGCTTCGCCAGGTCCTCCACCAGCATGAGCGGAGGGAACAGCATTGCGCCGGCTCCGCACTGGGCCGCCCACGACGTGAAGGCGCCCTCGAGCATTTGCCGTATTTCGACCAGATCAGGGCCTAGAGTGGACAGCCCGTTCGTCACTGTAAAAAGAGATTCTTGGTTCATGACCTGTTGCTCATTTCAGTGCTGCGCGGTGAGTATGTTGTCGCGGATCGATCGAAGCGTGCGAAAGAGGTTTACCGTCTGGGCGTCGGTTGTAATCTCGCGGCCGCTTACCTCTTCCAGGAAGAAGAGGAATTCAGTGAACCCCAGGGAGTCTATGATCCTGTTCTCGATCAAGTCGAGGTCGACGTCGATGTCGGTAAGCTCAGGCCGTCTCGCCTTGAGCCAGTCTTTTACTTGTTCCAGTTGGCCGATTTCAATTGGCGCCATAAGCATTCTCGCTGGGTAGAAGTCCGCTCTTGTCGAGGAATTCCTTTGTGCGTTTCAGATACCGGTCATGCTGACGCTGACGTGACGGCTGCTGCAGCAACTCGCGCCGGAACCGGTACGGGTCCGCTATTCCGGCGTCGCGGTAAACGGCCGGGTTGTAGAGCGACTGAATGCTGGCTTCGATGTACCGGTTTACGTAGTTGCCGACCGCCAGCATCTCCTCGGGGCCGTGACGGGAGGAAAGATCCGAATGCAACTGCTTCATCAACTGCCGGCCGAAGGCTATGTGACGCGATTCATCCTGATGATGAACGGCGTTGATCTCCTGAATGATCGGATGGAGCGATTCATCTTTCGCCATCCGGCTGTTAAAGAAATCGACTATCTCTTCGAATATCGTGATGCGCGTAAAAACAAGGAAGTTCGCGATATCGGGCGCCAGGGTTCCGGTATCGATCTTCACGGACTTGTCCGGATAGATCTTCCCCGCGTACTTCAAGCAGAACTTGGCGAAGAACCACATATGCTCGTTCTCTTCGCCGATGAAGTGATGAAAGAACTCGGATTGATGTTCGTAACCCGGCGAATGAATTCGCCTGGTGACCTCGATCATCAGCTCTCGTATGCCGTGGATGTTCAAGCTGTAGAAGTTCAGGGTTTCATACTTGCTCAGCGCCATCAGTTCCCGTTCGCTCATCGTGTCCATGAACGGCGTGTCAAAAACGGTGAGCAGGTCGGGCGACATCCACCATTGCTCGTCAACGAGGCTGTCCGGCCAGTCGAACCTCGTGTACGGGTTATAGTACGTATTGATCGATAAATCGATCAGGCGATGAACCGCCGGATCAAAGTCCGGCTCCTCTTGAACGGCGTTCATGATTGGCTTCACCTCCCAAGACTTTTTGCAAGCGCGTGCTTCAACTTCGGCGCGGCGAGATCTATTCAGCCTGCGCGTTTTCCACCTGGCCGCCGCCCGGGCCGCCCGCTGTTTGCGAGCCAAGCGTTTCCAGATCCTCCTCGGAAAGGCCCTCGATTTCCGATAACAGCCTCGCGAGTTCATCCGCGTCTTCGGCGCTTTGCTCCGCCTGGATCCGCGAGATGACTTCCGAGAGCTGGGCAATGGTAGGAGCTTCGAACAGGGCGCGCAGAGGGATCTCCACGGGCAGGAGTTCCTGTACCTTCGTTATGAACCGGGTGGCCAGGAGCGACTGTCCGCCGAGGTCGAAAAAGTTGTCGTGTATCCCCACCCGTTCGACGTCGAGAAGCTCACTCCAGACCCCCGCGAGGATCTCTTCCAGCGGCGACCGGGGCGCCGCAAATTCGTGTTCCGATCCGCCCGTTTGCTCGGGCCGGGGCAGCGCTTTCCTGTCGAGCTTGCCGTTGGAATTCAGCGGCATCTCATCCATCGGAACAAACGCCGCCGGTATCATGTACTCGGGCAGTCTCTCCTTCAGGAAGGAGCGCATCTCTTTGTCGAGCACGGGCTCGCCGGCTCGAGGAACAAAATAAGCCACCAGCCGCTGTTGACCCGGCTTGTCCTCTCTACACAAAACCGCCGCCTCGCGAATCGAGGGATGCTGCGCGATCGCCTCCTCGATCTCCCCAAGCTCGATGCGGAAGCCGCGTATCTTGACTTGAAAATCGATTCGGCCGAGAAACTCGATGCTGCCGCCAGGGAGATAACGGGCAAGGTCTCCGGCTTTGTAGAGCCGCGCTCCCTCTTTCGTCCCGAACGGATCGGGGACGAACTTCTCGGCCGTCAGTTCGGCCCTGCCAAGGTATCCTCGCGCAAGGCCGGCGCCGCCGATGTGAAGCTCGCCCGGAATGCCGGCCGGGACGGCGTTCAAATGCCGGTCGAGAAGATAAATCTGGGTGTTCGATATCGGGCGCCCGATCGGAACGACCTGCCTGTCTACTTCCTGTTTGCAGTCCCAGTAGGTCACGTCGACCGAAGCCTCGGTCGGTCCATAGAGGTTATGGATCTCCGCTCCGAGAGACCTCAGGAATCTCTGCTTTAGCTCATAGGGCAGAGCCTCGCCGCTGCAAATGACTCGTTTCAGCGTTGAGCAGCGGTCGAGTCCATCGCCTTCGAGAAGCGCCTGAAGCATCGACGGAACGAAATGGATCGTGGTGATGCGCCGCTTCTCGATCTCGTCAATCAGATACGCCCTGTCCTGATGTCCGCCAGGCGCGGCCATAACGAGACACGCGCCGGTCATCAACGGCCAGAAGAACTCCCACACCGATACATCGAAACTGAACGGCGTCTTCTGCAAGACTCTATCGCCCGCGTTGAGTTGATACTCCTCCTGCATCCAGATAAGCCGGTTGCAGATTCCGCCGTGAGGAATCATCGCGCCTTTCGGCCTGCCGGTGGAGCCCGACGTGTAGATGACATAAGCGGCGCTTTCTGGGGCGCCTGCGCTTGCCGGTTCGTCGGTTGACTCCGCCGATATCCGAGTCCACTCGGCGTCAAGGCATGCGATCTTGCCTGCGTAGCCGGGAAGCTGGTTCAGCAAGCGTTGCTGCGTAAGGAGCACGGGCGGCTGCGCGTCGCTCAGCATGAACGCGAGGCGTTCGGCCGGATAGGCGGGATCCAGCGGAAGATATGCGCCGCCCGACTTTAGAATCCCGAGCAATCCCACAACCATCTCGATCGAGCGCTCCGCGCAAATTCCGACCCGCTCATCCGTCCCCACGCCAAAACGTCGAAGGAAGAAAGCCAGTTGATTGGCTCGGTGATCCAGCTCCAGATAACTCATCTGTTGATCCTGATAAACCACGGCGACGGCGTCCGGGCTGTGCTTTACCTGTTCCTGGATCAACTCATGAAGGCGGACGTTCCGCCTATACTCCCGTTCCGTGCGGTTGAACTCGCGCAATACCAGGCGCTCCTCGGCGGGTGAGAGGATGCCGACTTGCCGCAGAAGAAGGTCTTTGTGTTCGACGAAGCATTCAAGGATCTTCAAGTACTGATCAACGGTTTGGTGAGCCTGCTGCTCGTCAAAGGCCGCGCGGTTGAAATTAAAATCGAGCGTGAACTCCCGTGATCCCTTGAAGTCTCGCACCTGGAGATTCAGAGCGTCATTCGAGTGGCCGGAGTTGACGAGCTCGAACTGCACCGGCAGGCCGCGGAAATCGGAGAAGACGGCGATCTGATAGTTGAAGTATACGTTGTACACTCGAGCGTCGAGAGGGCTTCGAACTGGGTACATCTGGCCCCGCGCGGCATCGATAAACTCAAGCTGAACCTTGCCCGCCAGGGACGCCAGCGTGTCGTTGTCGTCGACCCTGATTTCCAGCGGGCAGACATTGATGAACAGGCCGACCGTTTCCTTGAACCCCTCCGGCCGGTTCGCGAACGGCGACGCCATTCTCAACACCGGCTCTCCTGAAATGCGATGCTGGTATGCGAACAAGCCAGCCGCGAAAACTACGGCGGGTGAAAAATAGCCTTCCCGGCTCGTCAGATCCCTGATCCTCCGGCTCAATGCCTCGCCCAAAGGACGTGACACCTCTCTGGTTCGCGTCGTCTCCGAGGAGTCCTTGCGGTAAAACCGGCAGAGCGCGGGAGTGCTGGCGAGCTTCCGGTTCCAATAAGCCTCGGCCTTGCGATAACCGTTCGACTGGCGGTATCCGTGCTCGAAGGTGATGTAGTCCCGATAGGCCGGCAACGGCGGCGCGGTTTCGAGTTTCTTTTCGAGCGACAGACCGTAATAGAGCGCCATTCGCTTCGCCAGCACCGACACCGACCACAAATCCGAAATAATATGACTGAGTTTCAAAAACCAGATCCACCTGGAAGAAGCGGTCTTCAGCAGCGCGCTCTCGAACAAACCATTCCGAGGGTCGAGCGCGGTCTGACAACGGAGCGCGAGCCACTGCTCGGCCGCGCCGGCCGGATCGGCGAGGTTGGAAAAATCCAGGCGCTCGAATTCGAAAGGAAATGTCTCATGAACGATCCGCTTCGGCGCCCCGTCTTCCTCGGCGATCGTGCTCCGCAAGACGTCGCTGGCTTCGACCAGCTTCCCGAACGCCGCCCGAAAATGTGATTCGTCGATCTCACCTTCGATCGTGAATTTTGTAATGACGTAATCGAAGTAGAACTGCACGTCCGGTTGCAGCTTTTTGCTGAACCAGAACAGGAGTTGGCTTTGAGCCAGATTCGACCGCTCGTAGGCAGGATCGAAGGCGTCGGTAACGGGCTCGCGCGGCGCGGCTCGATCCGCCTTGTCGATGAGCGGCGGCAGGGTCAGGATTTGCCGCTCCGGCCCGTGGGCCATTTCCTCGAGCAGCCTACCCAAATATTCGATCAATCGCCTGATCGCCGGCTCTTCAAAGAGGTCCGAGTTATATTCGAATGATCCGGTTATCCGGTCGCCTTCTTCCCGCATGAACAGGGTCAAATCCAGTCTTGCCGTCTCGTCATACGCCCGCTCACGCGTGACCCTGACACCTGGAAGGTCGAGAGTTTCGGGCCGCCCGTTTTCAAATGCAAAAGCAACCTGCCGCAGGGCCGGACGCCCGAGATCCCGCTTCGAGGGAAACGCCTCCACCAGTTTTTCAAAGGGCATGTCCTGATGATCGTACGCATCCAGGGCGGCCTGCCGCACCCTGGCCATCAACTCCTTGTAGCTGGGCCTCCCTGACATATCTACGAGCGGCGCCAGGATATTGGTGAAGAACCCGATCAGCCGTTCGGTCTCAATGTGATTCCGGTTGGCGACCGGAAGCCCGATAATGATCTTTTCCTGTCCGGAGAGCCTGTGCAGCAACGCCGCAAAAGCAGACAACAATGTCATGAACAATGTGCCGCCCTGCTCGAGACCCAGACGCTTAATTTCCTCGGAGAGCGAGGCGGGCAGATCGAAGGCGATTGTTCGTCCGCGAAACCGCTGCACCGCCGGTCTCGGATGATCGGTTGGAAGCTCCAGCGCAGGCGGGTTATCGCCAAGACAGCGCTTCCAGTGCGCCACCTCGGCGTTCAGGACTTCACCGGTTAGCCATTCCCGCTGCCAGCGCGCAAAATCGGAATACTGAACCGGAAGATCCGGCAGCGGTGAAGGCTTCGATTCAGAATACGCCCTGTAGAGCGCGGAGATTTCCTTGTCGAATATCCCGACCGACCAGTCGTCCGAGATGATGTGATGGATCGTCAGGAGCAGCAGATTATCATCCTCGCCGAGCCTCACCAGCCCCGTTCGCAGCAAAGGTCCCCGCGAAAGATTGAAGGGACGGCGGGCCTCTTCGGCCGCGATTTCCAATGCCCTCTCCAACCGTTTGGCTTCCGGATACGTCGCCAGATCCGTCAGATCGAGCGGCACTCTGAGCTCCGGAGCCACGACTTGCACGGGATCGCCATTCACCTTGGCAAAGGTCGTCCGCAGAATCTCGTGGCGTCGAACGACCTCATTGATGCTGCGCTCGAGCGCTCCGGCGTTAAGCGGGCCGTTCAGCCGCAACGCTACCGAGACGTTGTAGACGGGGTTATTAGGGACAAGCTGGTCGAGGAACCAAAGCCGCCATTGTGAGTACGACAGTGGAGCCGGCCCTTGCATCGCGGCCCGCGTTATGGGCGGCGCGAGCAGTCCACCGTCAGCCGTCCTCTCTCGCCTGATGAATCCGCCGAGCCCGGAGGCGCTTGGCAGCTCAAACAGTTTGCGGAGCGGCAACGCCATTCGAAACGCGGCCCGCAATCGCGAGACTGCCTGGGTCGCCAGGAGAGAGTTTCCGCCCAACTCGAAGAAATTCTCGTTGACGCCTACGCGGTTCCGTCCAAGCACCTCCGCCAGGATATTCGCTACGATATCCTCGACGAGGTCCGCCGGGCGCGCTTGACCTTCGATCGGCGAGCCGGCAGCCGGCGCCGGAAGGGACCGCCTGTCCACCTTTCCATTTGACGTAAGCGGCAGCGATTCGAGCATGACAAAGCTGGAAGGCGCCATATAGTCCGGGAGCCTCCGGCTCATCCTGCTCCGTATCGTCTCTATAGTCGCGTTGGCTTCCGGCCTGGGCACAACATAGGCGACCAACCGCTTGCCCGCTCCTTCTTCACGCACCACCACAACGCCTTCACTTACATCCGGGTCATCGAGCAGCACCGTCTCGATCTCGCGCAGCTCCACTCGAAACCCTCGAATCTTCACCTGATCGTCAATCCGTCCGAGAAATTCTATGTTGAGGTCCGATGAATAACGCGCCCGATCGCCGGTCATGTAGAGACGTTCGCCCGGCTCCACCGCGTATTGATTGGGTATGAACCTCTCGGCAGTTGACGCCGGCGAACCGAAATAGCCTCGCGTCACGTTCGCCCCGCCCACGCACAACTCGCCGGGCACTCCAGTTGGAACCGCCTGTAGATTCCTGTCGAGCAAATGAACCTTGGTGTTGGGAAGCGGGCGGCCCAGCGGAAGGACCTGCGAGCCGTCTGGTGTTTGGCCGGGCTGAACCCGATAGGTCAGCACGCCAACCGTCGTCTCGGTTGGGCCATAATGATTGAACATCGCACAATCGGGATTGATCTCTTGCAGATGTTCGACCCATCGTTGCGCGGATGCTTCTCCTCCAAGCACAAGTCGTTTTCGCGGAAGAACCTGTTCCGAGTGAGCAAACGATTGCAAACTGGCAAGGTGGCTCGGAACGATCTTGAGGCAGTCGATCGAACGCTCACGGAAATAATCCCGCATCTGATCCGCATCGGAAGCCCGATCTTCGGAGATGATGTGGAGACGCTTGCCCGCACAAAGCGCGGGATAGATGACCGTGTTTCCCAAATCCGCGGCCAAAGTGGAGACCAGAGCGAAGCTGGCGGGTTCGTCGAGCTCGAGCGCTTCGCTGACGCCTTTCAAGTAATTGAGCACCTGGCGGTGCTCGACGGCGACTCCCTTGGGACGCCCTGTCGAGCCCGATGTGTAGAGCACGTACGCCAGATTCCCTGAAGCCGCTTCCGGGCTCAGGTTGTCTTTGCTTTCCCGTGCGATGATGTTCCAGTTCGAGTCCAGAAAAACTACATTCGCCTCGCGCTCCGGCAGCGAAGCCTGCATCTCCCGAGTTGTCAGCAGCACGCGTACGCCCGCGTTGTCGAGCATGAACGCCAGGCGGTCTTTCGGATATGAGGGATCCAACGGCACGTAGGCCCCGCCCGCCTTCAGAACGCCAAGAATACCGGTGAACGCCTCCAGGCTTCGTTGCGCGAGAACGCCAACCAGGGCTTCTTTACCGGCTCCCAGATTGCGAAGGTAGCGCGCCAGTTGATTGGATCTGGCGTCAAGTTCTCCGTAGCTCACCTGGCGCTCTTCGAACTCCAGCGCAATCGCGTCCTTCACCCGGTCGGCTTGAGCTTCAAAGAGCGAATGTAGCGGGCCGTCGTTCCGCCAATCCCGGCCCGCGCCGTTCGAGCCTTCAAGCAATTGCTTGAACTCGGCGTCGGGCATGAGCCGAAGCTCCGATATCCGAGTCGTAGGGCCGGCGGCTATCGCCAAAAGCAATTCCTGGAAGTGCGCAGCCATTCGCTCGACGGCGCAGGGCTCAAACAGGTCGGAGTTGAATTCGATCCAGCCGCTCAGTCCACCCGAAGCGTTTTCAGACAGGCTCATCGAGAGGTCCAGCTTCGAAGTTCTCGTGCTGAGCTCGACCAGGCTGGCAGTGACGCCACCCATCTTCATCAGATTGTCCCGCTCATTGTCGTCCAGGCCGAACATGACCTGAAAAATGGGATTGCGGTTCAACTGTCTTTCCGGCTGGAGTTCGTCCACTAACTTTTCAAACGGCAAATCCTGGTGAGCATAAGCTTCCAAACATACTTCTCTTTCACGAGAGATCAGTTCCAGGAAGCCAGGCCGCCCTTTGAGATCGGTGCGCAGCACTAAAGAGTTGACGAATAACCCAATCACTCCTTCGATCTCAGTGCGATTCCGATTCGCCACTGGCGAACCAACGATCAAATCCTCCTGCTGGGTGTACCGGTATAACAAGACCTTGAAGGCCGCCAGCAGAGTCATGAAGAGCGAAGCACTCTCGCGGCGCCCAAGCGCTTTGAGCGTTTCAGTCAGCGCTTGAGGGATATCCACTGACTGTCTGGCTCCGCGCGACGTCATGGAGGTTGGTCTGGGCCGGCCGGACGGCAACTCCAAGCTGGCGGGAGCTCCACTCAGCCGCCTTCTCCAGTAATCGAGTTGTTCCTCGAGGACTGGACCCTGCAGCCATTCGCGCTGCCAAAGCGCGAAATCAATATACTGAGTTTCGGGTTCGTCGAGAGGCGATTGCCGGCCTTTGCGGAAGGCTTCATACAGGGACACCAACTCGCGCAGGAATACGCCCACGGACCATCCATCCGAGATGATATGGTGCATACAGATTAAGAGAACATGATCAAAATTCCCGAATCGAATCAGTATGCCCCGAAGGAGCGGACCGCTGCTCAAGTCAAAGGGCTGATAAGCCTCTATCGCGGCAAGCCGCGGCAGCCAGGTCTCCCGGTCTTCGCGGGTCAGGCCTTCCAAGTTTATCAAGGGGAAAGTCAGAGTCAGGCCGGGCAACGCCAACTGAATCGCCTTATCGTCGAAGGTTGGGAATATCGTGCGCAGAATCTCATGACGCGCAATGATCTCGTTGACGGCCATCTCGAGGGCGGCGGGATTCAGATCGCCGGCCAGCCGAATCGCCGCGGGCATGTTATAGGCGGGACTATCCGGGTCCAGTTGATGGAGAACCCAGATTCTCTCCTGCGCGAACGACAGCGGATTGCGCGAGGCGAACAGGGCCCGCTTTTCCGGGGAAAGGCTGGCAATG